>JAFGXT010000317.1 GCA_016936495.1 Victivallales bacterium | reverse complement strand
TGAGTTTTTGAAAACGGTCTTTCAATATAGCAGTTAATCCGTTATTTTTCACTCAAGCAGTGTCGCACTTCACTATTGAATCTAGCATTGCCGAACAATTCCGCACTGGAGGTAAGTTTAACTTGCGCAGGAGCAACCTTTTTCGTTGGTCTTATCTGAGCAATGCGCGGATTTTCAGTATATTTTTTGATCACATCCTGACACGCATAAAACTTATCGGTCGGGTCGCCACATTCCGAAAGCGGACTATCGAAATCGTAACTGGTCACAGTGGCCGCGTAGTCGGAGAAATAATGACCATTAGCGCCGTTGGTAAATCCGAAATTGGTTCCACCATGGAACATGTAGAAATTGATATGAGCTCCGGCCTGCAACATTATTTCCAATTCATGTTCAGCGCTTTTTTCCGCTCCAGCTGCACGAACATGATGTTTTTCTCCCCAGTGATCAAACCATCCCGACCAGAATTCCATGCAAAAATCTGGAGCGTCAGGACGCCAGTATTGCCGGTTTTTCCACGCAGCCTCCGACTTGGAGCCGAAATCCATCGTAATCATGGCTTCTGGAATCGTGCCGCCCAGCAAATGATGATTGAGCGGCCCATCGTTGGTAAAAATCGGCACATCAATCCGATGTTTTCGATATAACTTCAGCAGATAATGCAAATATTCTTTATCATGGCAATAGGAGCCGTACTCGTTTTCTATCGAAACCAAAATAACCGGGCCGCCATTAGTGTATAATTTGGCGTTAATCATGGGCAACAGCACGTCATAATAAGCAGTGAGGGCATCAATATAGGGCTTGTTCATCTGGCGCAGTTCAATGCCGGGGACGGCATTCAGCCAGCCGGGGAAACCACCGTTGTCCCACTCCGAACAAATAAAAGGGCCAGGTCGCAGGATCATTTTTAAACCGCGTTCATGTACCAGATCAATGAACTTTTCCAAATCGGCGATGCCGGAGAAGTTGAACTGTCCGCGTTTAGGCTCGTGCAGATTCCAGGCAATATAGGTTTCTACGGTATTTGCGCCAAAGGCAACCGCTTTATCAATTCGATCAGCCCATAGTTCAGGATGAATACGAAAATAATGCATGCCGGCAGAAATAATCCGAACAGGATTACCATCAATCAGAATTTGTTTATTATTTACTTCAATTGACTTCATTTTTTATATTACCTTAATATTTGCGGAACTCTTTAATGTCTGTCATTCTTTTCGCGCCGTTTAAACCTAGCTCTTTGAATGACTTAAGCCTGCACACCAGGTTATAAAGTCCTTCTTCCCATACACTGACACCATGATCCGCTACTCCGATTTTCACTTTGTTCTTTTCCTTATTACGTTTTGAATTTCATCGCAATGTCTACAAGTAAACGCCTCCGGATCAGGCAGGACATCAGGCTTGCCGGAGGTGTATATCTTTATTTCCCTGACTTGTCTTTCAATGCCGCGGACAGTTCTTTGGGGTTCATGCCGGAAACCACATAGAATATTTCGCCCTTATATTCGGCTGAGCCCTTGACCGGGTTGCCGAACAAATCAATTATTTCCCATTGCGAATCTGGTTTAAGGCTGTACTTTCCGTGAACCATACCGGTGATGACCGCGACGGATTTGCCGCGTCCGGCGAATACATACGCCCACACCTTATCGCCGATTTTTTCTTCTTTACAGAAAGGGCGGTCTTCCAACAACCACGCCATGTTGGAAAAAGCGGAAAACACAGGGTGCGGGTAACCATCGGCTCCCAGTAACACCGGAAAACTCGGTGGGCGCAGCATATGGTGATAAGTGTGGTCTGAATAGAGAAATATTCTTTTTACTCCAAGCCGGAGGTGAGCTATGATAAAGCGACACGCGATATCCGCCACTTTTGCCGGGTCGCTTTCCTGCTCCCATGGCATAGAATATTTCATCATTCCAGTAAAACTGTCGGAACCTGCCAAGCCCAAAGGCACAGCACCTCCTCTTATCGGGTTGGCCTCGCTTTGTACTACAGGTTTCATGCTACCTTGAACATGCTTTTTTATGTATCCGACTGCGTTGTTGTATGCCTGACTGACCGGGTCTCCAGGAAAACCGTTAAGCTGGGAGTTTTGGTTGTAATAGTGAAAATCTATCATATCGCAGAACTCGTATGCTCCTGCGTCAAAACATTCTTTCGTCCATTCGGTTCCGGCTTGTCCGCCTTGGGTGTTGAATCCATATACTGTAATATCCGGGCAGATGTTCTTGATCTCAGTATAAGCTATTTTAGAAAGTTGTGTGTAGTCGCCGGCTGGATCTTCTCCTTGCAAAAACTTATCCTTTTTCTGATTATACAACTTATGCCAGAAGCTGGTAGACCACGGTTCATTCCATACCTGGTATTCATCAATAACTCCTTTATAGCGGCTGACTACTGTGCGAACATAGTTCTTGAATGCTTCCATGTCTTTGGGCTGATACATTTTATCAAAATAATTATAATGATGCCTGGCACCATGAAAAAACGACGCCCATTCAGGAGCGGAACTTATATCACCGAGTATTTTGATATTTGCCTTTCTGTAACGTGCAATTTTATCGTCTGCAAACACCCATTTGCCGCGCTCCGGCTCAAGCCATGCCCAGGCGGTGCCGTCCTGACAGGCATCATGAAACCTTTGCCAGTTCATCCCGCCGGCTTTCATGATATTCACAACACGTTCGTTTGAGTAAAAATGTCCGCCAAAAGGCGAATCCGGCGCGTCCTTGCCCCAGTATAGCGGACGCCTTACCCGGTTCATTACTATTTCACTGTAGAGGGAGATGCGTTTTCCATTTTTCTCAGCCCAGAGTTCTATTCTGAAAGGGCCTAATTGTTTTTCCGGGAACAATCCATAGTCGATAACGCCACTTGAGGCTTCGTCCAGCCGTATGGCTTTTATGGGACGCTTTTCGTTATATATATTGACTACATTTCCTTTGAGTATGGCGCCACCAATCCTGCCGCTGGCGTAATATTTCACTTCGGGAGTTTCATCCATGAACTGTACTCGTGTATGGGATATTCCGAAATCTGCCGGAGCCAAGGCTATCTCGCATTCTCCGGCTGAGGTATAAGCTGTTTGAGCGGCTCCGGTATATGCCATGAGGGAGTCAAGGTAAAGTGTTCCTTTCCCTGCAAAAGCCACATGATAGCCAGAATCACGTTCGCCGGGGTTGAAGCTGAGAACAGCTTTAGTCCACTTGTTTGATGCTTTTAGAACTTTTTTCTCTCCACCACAACTAAAGTGCCAGTTGCCGTCTGCTTTATACATAAAAGATACGTGTACCGGTTGTTTCGGGTCGGCGGTTTGAAATGGAGCTGAAAATACGGTGATTGGTTCATTGGAAGTTATTTTTAGAGCAGCCATTCCACTTGGTCCAAGTTCTTTAGCATCGCTTTCAGTTTTTCCAGAAACATTCTGACGGTTGATGCTCCAACCGGAAGGCAAGCCCAGAGGGAAACGGCTATTGCTGAAATAGTTTTTTGTTCCTTTGGGGGGGCGCGTTATTTTTTCAGAAGTTTCCAAGTAGGCATCATAGGCCTTTTTATCTGATTTTTGGAGCTTGATGGATGATATATCCGTTACGCCTTCTTTTAGAGACAAATACAAGACCGCATGAGAGCTATCCAGTTTGCTTTTGCTAAAAGCCGATTTTGCCTTTTCTCTTAAATCAATAAGTATTTGTTCTTCCTTCCACTCCTCGGAGATGGGAACATCTTTTTCCCAGAAGTTTTTATACGGTTTGCCAAGTTGTCTGATGTGCAGGTTTACAGGAGAAGCTGAACTTCTATAGCGTAAAGTCAATTCGTAATATCCGGGAACCGTGATTTTCTTATTGGATAATCGAAAGAGTACAGAGTGATCGACGTTCTTAACATTAAAACGAAGAAATTTCACATTGCCTTCATTTATAAGCTCCGCGTGTGCATTTGATTTATTCCAGGCGGGAAAATCAGGGATTACCCCTTCTGGTAGCGATCCGGAAAAACTCCCTTTGGCTTTCTGATTATAACTTTTACCCGGTTTGCTGAAATCTACGGAAATGATCGGATTCCCTCCAAAAACATTCCATACACATGAGATCAAGACACAAAAAATGACCACTATTGTTTTTTTCATTTTTTTCCCGTTTTTGATATTATCTTATTAATCGTTATTTTTGCGAGTCCAAAGATTTGGAGATATTGTTTCTCCGAAAGGTAAGATTTCAGCGTGACCGTCACAGAACAGATAACTGAAATATTTACCATGTGTCATCATTGTTGTCGGAGAATCATTCTGTCCGATAACTCCATTTGTTCTGCCACTATTACTGACATTGCCCAGCATATTATTTCGACGTGCCAGCTCGAAAATCATTATAACTTGAGAAGGATTTTTAATGCGGTTCATCTTGATGGACTTGGCTATTGTTGGGGTCGTGCTTTCATATGAAGTAACTCCTCCATCTCCGTTAAAACCTGCCTCTCCATTGTATTGGTTCATGGAGTAATTTCTAACAGCAGCTGTGGTTGGAGCTCCGGCAGCATTCAGCGTGTAAAGATGCGGATACGAAGGACAACGATACACTGGGGAGGCATAATCTGCAACACCTAATGCATTAGCACCTTTCTCTGTATCTGAAAGATTTCTTCCATCATAATCACTCAGTTGGTCATCCCAGGAATATTTGGCAGTTGTAGAATATTCTACATAAACCGGAACAATATGTCCATTGTTATCTCCTACATACATATTGTTCGCCAATCCCATCGTTTTCATGTTGTTGACACAAGATATTTTTCTGGCTACATTTCGTGCCTTATTCAGTGCTGGCAGGAGCATTGACGCCAGGATGGCGATGATGGCGATCACAACGAGGAGCTCGATGAGTGTAAAGCTGCAATCGTTGCGCTGGTTTGGAAAGATGTTGTATCTGCGGTTTTTTTGTTCATGTTTCATTTTTCTTTCTCCATTGAATTATTATTTTTTTACTTAAAAAATACTTATCATTACATAGGATTAGTCTCCTCAAATACATAGTCGCGACCAGAGCTGTAATCATGCAACCTTACCGGAGGGCATACTTTTCTGATATGGAAATCGGCGGGATTGCTGACTGATTCGGCGATGAGGTCAAAGGTCGCGGAGTAAAATTCCGCCATATTCGTTCTTGAAAATACCGGTTCAATAAATGCGACAGGCTTTTCCAGTCGTTCTTTAATCTCCGGCAGGTTCATAAATGCCCCATTAATGGCACCGTAGATGACGATTGGACAATCCAGTTGTTCGGCTTCAATAGCTTTGCGGACACAACGCGCATATGCTTCTGTAATGCGTTCGTAATCGGTTTCATTGTACACCGAACAGGGTAGTTCATAAAGATTGAGCCCCATGCCCATGCGGGTGGCGCTTTGCACGATCCTGCGGGTAGCGTCCCTGAAAAAGCTGATCGAACCATCGGGAATAAATAAGGTGAACTCCTTTGCGCCAAATTGCTGTAACTGACTGAAGACCGGTTGTACCCAGTCTGAGGTGTCAATGATGCGGTTGCGCGGATAATCCACCGCCTCCTCGTATTTTGAATCCCCGAAATATACTACCGGACAATGCAGTTGTGAAAGTTTTTCAAAATGACTGGTATTGAAGTGAGTGGATGCGGCAAAGACACAGCGTATCCTCGGCGAGTTTTCTATCCTCGCTATTTCCTGATCAAAATGAGTGAAGTCATCGGAATCCTTGAATACCGTCCGGACTGTAAAACTATAGCCAGATCGCAAAGCCGGAGGGTAGGCTATTTTAAGGATTTCTTCATAGTAATTACAGGGTTCGCGGCGCATACCCCAGAGAAATACATATATTTCCTGTTCGCCACTGGCGGACTGTTGCTCCACAAACACTCCGCGCCCATGTTCACAACGTATAAGCCGCTCCTGCTGCAATACATCCAGAGCGCATTTGACCGTTTTGGGGCTGACGCTGAACTTTTCCGCCAGTTGACGGGTGGACATCAGCCGCGTACCAGCTCTGTAGTTGCTCTTCTTTATCATATTACGAAGATCGGCGGCTATGCTGCTGATCTTCGTGGGTGTGGTCAAAAGTTCCATCGTATGCATTCCTGTGTAACTGATTCTTTGTGATTATTATAATGGATGTTTTTATAAATGTCAATGCCTTATATTACTTTTCTAATCAATTTATATAAACAGGATATTGACAAATGGCTTAAAAACATTTATCTTGTAAACAGTTTGAATCACTTTCTATATTCACTTTACAAGAGGGTAGTATTTTATGATCCATGAAATTGAGTTCTGGGACGGAGACGGCTGTATCAGGAGCAGTGTTGTTAATAATGATAATGGCTGGCGGATAAACGGTTCAAGAGCCTGGCATGATGATTTCAAGCTGGGGTTTTCTTGGGAAATATCGAAAACTCACGACATGACTGAACTGCGTATTCCACGTTCCAGCATAAGCGAGGAAGGCATATGCAAATTCAGAGCTATTCTGCCTGATGCGTCTCGTGCCAGCGGCAAGGAAGGCGATGGCTCAAGCCTGGTATTGCCCTTTGAGCAGGGAATGCTCTGCGAATGCACTGGCAAGCCGGAGGCGGAGATGTCGCTTCCACTGTTTTCTTCATGGCCGTCACATGGTAATATGAGTCTTTATGGGATTTGCGGAAATGGTCGTGCACTTGTTATGATAATGGAAGATGGCAGATTCGACGCGGATTTCAGAATAAGAACTTGTTTTGGTTCGGATAAGCTTTACAGCATTGCTGCCCGTTTCTGGCTAAGAGATCATGTTGATGAACCGCTTAATGCGGAAGATTTGGTTTTGATATATAAAGAGCTTGACGGGTCATGGCAGGAGATGGCAACGTTTTATCGTGATTACGTGCTAGAACGGCGTGGTATTCTGACGTTGGAGCAAAAACTTAAGGACAACCCCACATTGCGCTATTCCGCCCAAGCCCTAACCGTCAGGATGCGTATGTGCGTGAAGCAGATGCCTACTCCGGTGCCGGAGCAGACACCTGAAACCCAGCCGCCCATGACGGTGTTTTTGTCTTTCGGCATGGTGGAAAATATCATTCGGGAATTTCAGCGTCAGCAGGTGGAGCCGTGTGAATTCAATCTGGTGGGATGGAATTACGGGGGGCATGACGGCGCGTTTCCGCAATTGTTCCCGGTGGAAGAGCGTATTGGCGGCGAGGGGGGATTGAAGCGGCTTATCGATACGGCGCAGAAAGCAGGATATCCTATATCTTTGCATGACAACTATTTTGATGGATATACGCTCGCGGATACATTCAAAAAGGAATATGTCAACCGCAATCATGACCAGAGCCTTACTCTCGGGGGGCGTTATGGAGGAGGTCAGGCGTATCAGTTATGCCCGCGTTGCGCTTATGAAAACTATGTTGAGAAAAACCTGAAGGAAGTCAGCGAACTGGGCATTTCCGGCGTGTACTATATAGATGTAATATCCATAGCCCAACTGACCCGTTGTTATTCTCTCGAGCATCCTTTGACCCGGCGTGAAAACGCGCTTTGGTGGAAGAAAATGATGCGTTCGTGTCAGGATATCTTTGGCGGTTCAATGTCGGAAGGCGCGCGTGAATGGGCACTCCCAGAGCTTGACCGCGCGTATCTGGTGGGTCTGTGTATGGATAAGAAAGGGCTTTATATTACAGACGAGAAAGACGTTCAAACGAATTATTTCGATCAGGAGATACCTTTATTTCAGATAGTATATCACGGCAGCCTGATCTATAACTCTTTCCGCGATGGTATTAACTCATTTCCCGGCGAGGACATCTATCTGCGCAATATAGCCTATGGTGGCATGCCGATATACTATTATCATCATCTTTTCAACCCGGAGTGGAGCAACGGCGTCGGCTGGAGTACGGACTTGCGTTACACCACCCCTGAGAACATGAAAAAAGATATTGAAAAAATCAAACGCGCCTCTGATGATGTCGCGCGGTTGGCGCATTTGCAGACTTGCTTTATTGAAGGGTTCACCTCGCACAGTCCGACCCTGACGGAGACACGTTATTCGGATGGCGGTAGCGTATGGGTCAACTATTCTGATTCCGTCGCGTCAACCGCTTCCGGCGCGGAAATTCCGGCACATGATTTTATAGTTGAAAAGGTCTGAAAAAAATGCGGATTAAGTCTGGAAAAGCCAGACACTCCGCTGTACTTTAGCAACAAGTGAAACTGGTGAAAAAATGACAAATACATTTACGAACGATGCTCTGCAAATCGTTATTGATGAGCGAGGACGATTGCAGTCGATGTTTGATCGGCGCAGAAATATAGAATACGTAAAGCCTCATGAGCTCTGGCGATTGATAATAAATGAAGATGAATCCCTGGAGGTTGAGCTTAAAGCCGATAATTCCCGGGCAGAAGTAACTCTTAACCAAAATTGTTTCAATATCCGTTTCTCTGACCCGACTACTCACACCGGCAACAAGCCCGATATTGTCGTAGTCGTCAAAGGGAGTATTGATGGAGAAGACGTTAAGTTTGAAATAGAGATTGAAAACAACAGCCATTGCATTATCCGTGAATGCCATTTTCCGATTATCGAGCTCTCAGGCACCGCCAGGCAGATGGCATTGCATAATTCAAATCTGGGTGGATGTGTATGGCAGTGCCTTGATAATCATCTCGAAGAACTCAATGACGGATCTCCATACAAGGGAATGGATTATATCTATCGCAGGAAAATTTACACCTATCCCGGAGCATCCGCGTCAACAAACTCTTTTGCTTTGGCTGACGGTTCCGGCGGACTTTATTTTGGCTGTCACGATTCCAGTTTAAATTATACCAACCATATAATAGAGATGGAACTTAACAGCAATCTTAACTTGCTCATGGTACAATGCCCTTTCATCAACCCCGGAGAACGCGCGGGAATTTCAGGATTCAATTTGTCTGCCTACCAGGGCTCCTGGCATAAAGCGGCGGATAAATATCGCGCATGGGCGGAAAGCTGGTATGAGTTCAAAGCCGTTCCTGACGCCATACGCCACATGCAGGGCTGGCAACGACTGATTATGCGCGCTCAGTACGGGGAAAACTTCTTTACTTTTTCGCAGCTGCCCCGGATATTCGATGATGGCATTAAGGCAGGAATTGACACCTTGTTCATGTTCGGCTGGCATCAGGGCGGACACGATTGTGATTATCCGGCATACATTCCTTCTGAAGAGCTTGGCGGCACAGAGGAGCTTAAAAATAATATTTCCAAATTCAAAGAGCGTGGCGGAAAAGTCATCCTGTATGCCAACGGGCAATTGATCGACAAGAACAGCGATTATTATTTGAACGGCAAAGGACGCGAAGTCAGTATAAAAGATCACCGTGGCAATGAACCTTTGCAGTTTTACGGATTCAGCGGACGCGGTGTTTTCAACCGGAAATACGGCAACCGCACTTTCGTCACCGCCTGTCCCTGTTGCACTGATTGGCATGAGCAACTCAAAAAAGTAATAGATATGGCTTCCTCTCTCGGATGCGATGGCGTGTTCTTTGATCAGCTCGGAGCGGAATCTTCGCTTTGTTGTGACCCGGCGCATGGACATCCGGTTCCTCACTTCGGGATTATGAACGACAGGCGCGATATGGTTGCAAAATTATACCGCTATGCCGAGTCTATGAATCCTCCTCTGCATTTCGGCATAGAGCATATCTCTGATATTACCGCACAACACAGCCATTACATACACGCTATGGCTGGAGGCTCCGCCGTGGTCAATAAAAAATATCTGGAGAAAGGCGAAAAACCTGTGGTCATGTTTGACCTGTCATGGTTCAGATATATTTTCCCCGAGGTAGTGATATCCAATCGGGAAATTCGCGATGGTGAGGACAT
>JAFGXT010000316.1 GCA_016936495.1 Victivallales bacterium | reverse complement strand
GCACGGGAAAACGCCGTTCCGCGTCATTCCATAGTGCTAAATTGTCCAGCATTGCGCTACGATATGAGCTTATTGGGAAATTCGGCAGTTGCGCATGATGAACCCAGACATAGGATGTAACACTGTCAAATCCTAGCAGGGAGATCATCTCCTCGGGTTTCTTTACACTTTTTTCGCCCGGGAGAAGCTGCACACCCCATATCACTGCGTTCAGATGTAAATCTGGAAATCCGGCATCCCTTACCTTGCTTCTGAAATGGCTAATTGCTTCTGCCGTCTCCCTGAGATCTCCGCCGAATCCTTCGATAAAACGAAAAAGTTCGTATATGGAAAAATACGGACAGCCGTTAATTTTCCAGTACGAGGGATGCTGGAAATAGCGTTCAATAACCGAGTCGCAGATGTGTTCAAAAGTCTCCGGTCTCACCTTGCCGGGATAAAGCAACGCAGGTTCGCCCTCCCCATCTGCTGGATGAATATCCAGCCAGTCGTGGTTTGCCCACATCAGAGCGAATTTTATCCGTTCATTGTTGTCAGCATTCATGAATCCTTCATCGAGACAACGCTCCAGAAACGGTCCGTCATCATAGTAATACCAGTCAAAGATAAAAGCATCAATACCATGATCGGCCGCCGCCGCGATCTTTTTCTCCATTACTTTGGGGTTAGCTTCGTCCTCATAGCCCCAAAGTGGAATTCTTGGTTGCTGATGTCCAGGGAAGCGTGGTTTTGCCTCCCTCACCAGTTTCCACTCGTCCCAGTCTTCGCCATGAAAAGACAAATTGCGTCGATCTTGATGATAATTGGGGAAATAGTATGCTGCGATATTCACAGGCGGTCTCCTTATGCTATTTATAAATGTTACGGATTAAGAATCTTGGAATCAACATGTTTTTTTACAAAATGAATATTGCTGATGGTCAAGTTATGGGTTTTTGATCTACTGTGGACAACAAATTCAACAGCACTGATATCTTCAGGATTGAAGATTTTATTGGCTTTGTCTTTATTATATGATCCCAAATATTTATTGTGTGGATTGGCAAACGGCAAGTAAATATCGTGATTACAGCTATTGACGGGGAATTTTCTTGATGAGAACCTGTCATTGTTACGTAGAATCCAAAGTACTTCAGCCCAGCCAGAACCGCTACAATTGGAGCGGAAAATCATTGCTGATTTATCTGATATCATTTTCCTCGGCAACGCAACTATAATAGTCGCCCAATTGTTCCAAGTTCCGACGCATTCGGTCAGATCGATGTCTGCCGTAACCGAATTTTCTCCAATGTCAGTTTTCACTTTCCCTTTGACTGCTATTCCAGTCCTGGTATTATTTGCACCTAATGAGAATGGGGTGGATGGATATTTTTTCAAAAGTTCATCCATATGCATTGCCGGGTTAAGTCGGAAAGCCAAGCGGTCTACAGAAGTGGTACCATCGTTAAGTCGTACTTGAACATTTCTGGCATTTTTAAATTCTCCATTCAAAGAAAAGTTGACGTCAACATGAGCATTTGCCGCAATATTTAAAGATTGAGATTGGGGTTGCAACTGTGAGGATATCACGTCAATATTGCGGTCTTTGTCGGAGAAATTCCACACCCTGATCGTAATTTTAGGAGTTTTGAGGAAATCACGTGATACAGTATAGCCGTCCGTAAGGCTTGGCGTCATATCCATTGCAGGCAAGAATTGCATGATGAGCTGCTGTTTTTTTATTGGTACGGGAAATGATTGTCCAAACTCATAAGCTTTATTTAGTTTGATGTCCAAGTCTCGACTCCAGTCGGTAACGAGAAAAGAAAGCTCTTCTGTTATTTCCATTCCGGAGATGAGTCCAGAACCGAGTTCTCTGCCGTCAATGCCATAGAGAATGCCTGAGATATTCCGGGGTAGATCATTAATCTTTTTCTTGCGCACGACAATTATAGCTTTCCCGGCTTTTTTAAATACCTCGGTAGATTCTACAATTTTCCCAACATATATTGAATTAGACAATAATCCTGTCAGATGGAAATAAGCGGCAACCTGTCGCAATGGACTCATCGTCTTATCGAGCATGGAAAAATTAGGGTTTTCCAGCGGGTAGTATGCAAAAACGAAAGGAAACACTGCGGAAATGCCAAGAGCTCTGGCTTGACAAACTATATCAACCAGTCCTACGGCTGAATGTATATCGTCATTGATTTTCGGTCTTGATGAACTGTTTTTCTTCCATGACACTCCGACTTCTGTCAACCATAACGGCAGTCGAGGTCTGCCGCCGGTAGCAAGCCACTGACGGAAGCGAGAGACATATTGTTCAAATGTCTTTTCTCCTTTATAATAATGAAAGGCCACCGCATCGACATGGCTAAGCAAATCATTATTCGTCAGTTCGTCAAGATAATTCTGAGCGACGCCACTGGTGAAACCTCCATTAAGAATTATAGTGTCCGGTGATGTGGCGGAAATAGCAGCGGCGACCGTCTTGTGGTATGACGCATAACGGTCAGGTGGCATATCGCCGCAGAAAATAGTATCATCCTCTTCATTCCAAGTCTCAAAGCCAACCCATGGACTGTTCCACGCTTTGGCGATAGAACGCCAAGACTTGTATACATTTCCTAATTCTGTCGGTAGCACCATAAGACCACCGTTACCGTTATTGAATGATACTGGACAGTCATGATGAACTTCGAGTAATTTTATTCCCTCATCAAGGTATTGCTTTCTGACATTATGATAATGGTCAGAGCTATTCAGTTTTATCTCTCCCCAAGCCATGCGTTCGCGGCAAATACCGATGCCTGCATTTCTTAAAATTTTGAGCATGGCTCCACGTTTTGAGTGAGATTTTTCCAGCCATGACCAGGCTGTGTCAATACCGAAAAAGAGGTCTGGTTTGCCGATGAAATCCGGCAATGCAATCAGGCCGAAGCTTTCTCCTGTTTCAGGGAAGACGATGTCGTAATATCCCTGTGGCAACTTTAGTTTCAAAGAGATTCCAGTTCCGTCCATCTGGGGTATCCCATCGGCAACAATTTTCCCGGTAAAATCTTTCAAAAGATATTTCTTAGGGGAAGCATTGCCCTTGCAATTCCATTCAAGCGTGGATTCTGAGTTTGGATGGCAATAAAACATATCTGCAGATCTTGGTGTTAATTCGGCGTAAGCAATAGTTGTTTTTATTAACGCCAGAGACATAACGCACAATCCAATGCATCTTTTCAAGTTTGTTTTTTTTGAATAAATCATCATATTCTCCTTTTTATCATCACTGGTGTATTTTAGGCCAAAAATCTTTTAGCCATGAGGGGGTTCTATTTGACATATGTTCGGGATAATCCGCAAACATCGGTCCGATTGAAGTAAAAATCTTAAGTTCAAGTTCCACGTTCATGCCGAAATAATCTTTAACATTCCACATGAATGGAGCCCATGTTCTTGCTCCTATTGAGCGTCCATTGATAAACAATTCAGCCACCATATCTCTGTAGTTACCACATATATGGTTGTAACCGGATAATCTGATATTTTTCTTAAATGACACCGTACCAACATATTCTCTTAAGGCTAGATCAAAAAAATTCGAAACTTCAACAGGATTATCAGGAAGGAGGCTAAGAGTTTTGTCTTTTGCCACAGCAAAGTTTCCAACCGCTATTGCCGCTGGCAAATAGGGAAAATCCATGGTATTATCAGGTACGCGCAATATATGACATCCTCTTCTTAATCGGATTGGCTGAGTCATAAAATATAGGTCGTTAAATCCGTCAGGCAGCGAATCACAAATAAAATCCGCATCAATTCTCAGTCCGTCTAATTCTGCCTCAACTTTACCTCTATACTGCCTCAGAGCAAAGCGGAGTTCCAGGTCATCATTAAGATATATGCTCGTCTCATATTTCCGGTCAACAATGCAGCGCAAATAATTAGCTCCATTTAAAACCGGGTTAAAAAGTTGTCTGTCAAGATACAGGCAATCTTCATTTTGTACAGAAGATTTTGCTCGTGGCAGAATCGTCGCCTCATATGGCAACAGCTCAACAGGTTCAGCTCCAAACCGGATATCATCAATAACTTTATCGGAAAGGTTAAGCACTGCTGCACTGCCATCGTCAAAACTTTTGAAAAGCAAATTTTCCGTAACATTACCATCATTATCTGTGATGCATGCGGGGCGGGACAGATTTTCTTCCAAATACTTAAGTAGTCCGTTGACGTCATCAAAATTTTTGCCTGAACATTCGTCTCTGACCCCATTGCCATTAAGCTCAAGCACAACTTGGAACTTCTCTCCGACATTTTCTTCCGCATCAATCAGCTTAAATTGCCATTGAAACCTAATTAATTCACGCAGCAGGATGTTATAGTCAACATTGAAACACAAATGTTCTCTCTGATTCCATTTTTCACAGTACAGATACTGAGGATAACGTAACGCTATTTGTGCCGATGATGGTTTCATTGTCAGCTTGACTATTTCGGCGGCGGAATCATTTAGTATTCCAATATGTTCGAACCATGGTTGAGCCGGAGAAACAGGATTGTAGTAATAAGGTTTGTCTATGTTACCTCGGGCATCCAGTGGAGAGACTGCGGTGACAAAATGACTGGCTCCATGTAACGCAGCTATATAAATCATTTGTCGCATTTTGGTCATACTCATATCCGCCGGTCCTAATGCGAATAATTCCACCATCGCACCATGACATTCTCCGTTAACGGCACTTTCCAATAACTTGAAGCTTCCCCATTCAACTGAATCAAAAGTCGTATGAGTGTATATTTCGTCTAATCCAGGTAATGAAAATGCCCGGATTGCTTCGATTGGGAGACCGCATGCATGAATCGCATGCTCCGGTCGCTCCTCTTTTAACAAATGTCCTGTGAAAAGAATATTATGTTTATCACACCAATCGCGACATTTCTTAAAAAACACCTCGCAAAGACGCCTCCCCATAAGCTTGTTATATACGTGCCAAAGATGGCTAGGGCAATTTCCCCGCAAGTGTTGCTCTAAATCATCTGTGAGTTTTCGTCCGGTAGCCCCCTGATAATCCGTTTCCAACCCACGGTAGTAGGGCAATTCCAGCACACTGCCCGATACTGCTTGCAACATGGGGTACTCAAAAGAAGGTTCATCAGAAAACATGCCCTTTATCGTAGAACCAAAATAACTACTAAAATGCTCATAATAAACGTTATGAGTCAGTTGAATAAAACAATTTACAGCTTCTGGATTAAGGATGTCCGCATATATTGGAATAGATATTTCGCTCCAGTAATATTCCATGTCAAAATTGTCTAGAGTTTCCTTCCCCATAAAATTGCTATCAGCAAAGGCTACAAGTTTCTTTGCTGCAAAATCTGAATTTTGACGAATTACTTTGCCTTTACATTTGCCGCTTGGCCAATTAAACTCGTCGTAGAGCCATACGGACATTGCGTTCTCCGCACAGTATTCAATAATATGGCGACAGGCTTCCATCCATTCCGCGCCCATATATTCAAACTCCAGTCCGCTACGAGGATAAATCATGAACTGATCAATTCCGACATTACGGTATTTTTCCAACATACGACGTAATTTGCAACGTCCGGGGCGACCGGTTATGGCTCCCATTGGTATAAGAGGATGTCTATCCATTTATTTTATTCCTTTTACTTTTATTATATAATAGCGTCCTGTCGTTACAGATTGCTATTAACATCCCCATACCATTTATATTCCGGAGTTGAGGCAAGCGTTAAAATCGGAAGTTCAATGAAGGCTACGTGAAGATCTGCAAATAAAATATTACTACTCCATCTTTTAGAGTCATGCCAGGTGAAGTGTCCTTTATGACCCGGCCAGGTGGCTTGCGCAAACATGTACATCGTGGCTTCACCTGAAAGAATGGTACGGGAAGGACTGACAATCATTCCCGCTTTTTTTACCGCATGAGCTACCACCCAAACTGCGGAATTATTTAAATATTCATTAAAAGTGTAACTTGTGCCTGTGTAATTCCAAACATTTTTAGGAGATACAGGTATCGGTTTTGAAAAGTTATCACTGGGGCATTTGTAAGTATTATTGCTGGAAATATAGCCATACAAAGGACGTTTGCTTACATTGGTACTGCCTGTCCAAGCCTGTATGTCTCCAGTGTTGAAACCACATGCTCCCCAATAGCCTGTGTTACGCGGTATCCCATCATTATAATCGCAAAAATACTCTCCCCAGGCCAAACCTATTTGCTTTAAATTATTGACACAACTAATCCGCTTGGCCACCGCTCTTGATTTATTCAAAGCCGGAAGCAACAACGATGCGAGAATTGCAATAATTGCCATAACTACTAGCAACTCTATAAGAGTAAAGAGCACTTTCGGTTTCATGATATTCATTCTCCTCTTACTTGTTTTTTATATTTCTGCTATGACCGGAACCATTATGCCATTTAATATCCGCTTTTCAGTTGAAGATTTTGACAACGTATTCAAACAGGTCTCCATTATTGACGAAATGTCAAACCCTATCCGACGCATGTCATAAGCCTTGGGAGACCGGTTCGGGAAATTAGTGTGAACCGCCACAAATATATCCCGCCCTGGCATTAAGCTTTCTTGTTGCAGACCGGCTATCGCCGCATCTATGATATTTTCATTCGCGATTACAAGACCATCCGGACGCGTTTTTCCACATACCATCAACCTCACCTGTCGGCTTATCCACGGCTGAGCAAAACGGTCAATTCCGCAGCCCTGAATCCAATTAAGCGGAATAGCTATCCCAACCTCTGCCGCCGATAACTGGAATTTGTCGATGTAATCCATCGGAAGCTTGTCATTAACAAGCAGTCCCACACTATCACAACCCTTTGATTTTAAAAATCTTAACGATTCAATAAAGAACGATTCATAATCAACCCACACCGTATTCAATCCTTCATGTTCATCCTCCCTGGTTATCGCCACTAGTGGAATAGATAAGCCCTTTAATCTGCTCAGCAAACCCTCTCCCGGAGGAAATGGCATAATGACTCCGGACAGCTTGCCCCCGTACGCATCTTCATAAAGACGCTTAAGCTCCGGACACGAGTGATTGTCCGATTCCAGATAATAAAATACAAAAATACGCGAAAAGCGCTCCTCGAAAATACGCTTCTGGCTGACCAGCCCTTCCCACAATGAATCCCAGCTGGGAGAATCACTGCCACATGATGGAAATATAATTCCTATCGAGCTTAAATTCGGTGGCAGCTCAGACACAAATGTACCGCTCTTCCCGTTCGCAAAAATGAAACCGCTCCGCAGTAATTCATCCATGGCCTTCTGTATCGTTGCTCGACTTGTGCTGTAGCGCTCTATCATCTCGTCTCGCGTCGGCAACCGATGCCGTGGTTTCCACCTCCCGCGAAGGATTTGATTCCGAATGTCATCAACCACCATTGTGTATTTGGGATTCATTATATATCTCGTTTTTGCATTTTATGTTCTAGATTAGAAGATACAGCACTATACTAATAAAGTCAATAGTCGACATACAATTTTTTCTAAAAATAAATTGCGAATAAATTTGTATCCGTTACACAGCACGCTGACGTCTTCAATTTGTCCTGGGACTGGGTTGATTCTGACAACTTTGCCATCGATCATTTTGTCGTTTACCGTGGCGACACCGCCATCGGCACCGTAACCGCACAGCAACTCAACGGCATTCCTTACGAAAACACCGCAGGGGTATACACTTATAAAGTAGTAGCATATGACGTCTCCGGCAATGCCTCTCCCGACAGCCAGATCGTTACCATCACCCTGCCGGATATGTCCGCATACAGTGCCTACATGGCATGGCGTGAATTTTATTTTGGCGACAATCCCCAATACGCCAGCGACGACAGCGATGGCGACGGCGTCGATAACTATACCGAATTCCTCCTTGGCACCGACCCCACCCGCATACCTGGAACCCAATGGGTGGAAGCCGGACAAGTCGCATACTCCAAAGCCACCATCAAATGGGATAAAGTCTTCGCCGAAAACACCAATGTAACTTATACCATATACCGCAACGGCGAAGCGGTCGGCACCAGCAATAGCGAAAGCTTCACCGATTCCGGCTTAACTCCCGGAGTATTCTATACTTATACCGTGTCGGCGGTGAATAATGATACCGGCGTCGAAACCGAACCCGGCATGGCATTGACCCTCAGAACCGGCGCCGTGGTCGAGTTCGCCAACAGCGATAAAGTCAGACAAGTCGTGGACAGCCTGACGCCGGTAAATATCAACGAACACACCGCCACCACGCTGATCGCGGCGGTGAAAAGTGGATTTGAAGCGGTCTTCGGCACCAGCATCGCCTTTACCGTGGTGAACGAAGACATTCTTCAGGATTTTGTTGCCGCCGAACTTGAACTGCTTGGAACCGAAGAAGACGCGCTCACCAATGCCGAAAAGCTCGCCGCCCGTACCGAGCTCCGGGATTTCCTCGACCAGCACTACAACGGCAACTCTTTTGAACATGTTTACATTAATTCCAAACTCTCCGAACTGGCGGAAAAACATTATCAGAGAGGCAATATCACGGCGGCACTGGAACTGTTCGAGGCGTCGCTGTTTTACCTGAAAGATTGCGAAAACATCGTATCGGGTACGCTCTCGCGCCTGGGACGCATCAAGCTCGACGCCATCAACGATAACAGTACCAACGCCGAAATCATCGCCGCGCTCGACGCCTCCCGCGATCAGTATTTGCGATTCTTCAACTATTTTGCTGAATCCTCCACCAATCACGCATTGTTCAGCTATACCCGTCCGGCGTCCGAATACTTCAAATACTTCCCGCGCCTGCTGACCTACGACAATTACTCAACCTCCGTTTTCACCTCCGCCAACGACCTAGCGCAAGCGGCATTAAACATCGACTCCTCCGCCCTCATCCAAGCTCGCGCCGACAACATCGCCGCCTGGGAACTGGTTCCATTAAAAATAACTATCAGAAATGCTAGCGGAGATGTGCTAAGTGGAACCATTACAATTGAGAATATCAGTGGGAATGATAACGCCACAAAAAAGGTCTACTATAGCACAGAAAATATTAGTGCGGATAATCGATCATACAATTTCACTTATAATACGGTGGAGATTCCAACCTATTCCGGGCACCATTATGATATGAAGATTGAAATTCCAGGTTTCGATGCAATAAGCATTGCAAATATTGCTCATAAAAAAGGGAAGAAGTACATTTATATAAACACTACCATCCCGGCAGTGTCTTCTACCGAAAAAGAATATTCAGAAATAATCTTTATCATGGATGTTGATCTTTCGTTGGATTCGGATGGCGATGGCATACCTGACTCTGTAGAAGTTATGCTTGGGTTAAATAAGGATGATCCTACTGACGCACTGGCAGATCCAGATGGCGATGGGATGACTAACCTTGAAGAATATTTGCAAGGTTATGATATATATACATATACGAGAATAGTATATGCGGACGTAGCAAATGGCAGTGACGCCAACGACGGTCTGAGTGCGGCGGCGGCGAAGCAGAGTATCAAGGCGGCGGTGGATGCGGCGAAAACCATAGGCAACGAAAACGTGGTAATGGTAGCTCCCGGAACTTATACTGGCGTGAACAACCGTAACATGAATTTTGGCGGCTATGACATCAAGCTGCGCAGTATTGGCGGAGCCACCGTAACGGTAGTGGATGTGGAAAAAGGAGGTCACTTCCTGGTACTTGGCAGT
>JAFGXT010000315.1 GCA_016936495.1 Victivallales bacterium | reverse complement strand
GCCCGCACGGTATGCTCATGGCACTGGGCAGGATGTTGACCGGAATGGGTTTGGATGGAGAATTAAGTCTGGATCATTTGATGTGTTGCGGCGTGGGAGCGTGTTTTGCCTGTGTCGTGAAAGTAAAAGATGACAATGCCGACGGCTGGCGTTATGCGCGCACATGCAAGGAAGGGCCGGTTTTCGCGGCTTCAAAAGTATATTATGGAGATAATTGATAATGGCTGATCTGTCTGTTGATCTGGGTAAACTCAAATTAAAAAATCCGGTGATGACCGCCAGCGGCACTTTCGGATATGGTTTTGAATACGCTGACTTTTTTCCGCTTGACGCATTAGGCGCGGTGGTGGTGAAAGGCATAAGGATGGAGCCCAGCCATGGCAATAACACTCCCCGTGTGGCGGAAGTGTGCAGTGGAATGCTCAACGCCATCGGCTTGCAGGGACCGGGAGTGGAAAAATTTCTGCATGGAGACGAGTATATGCCTTTTTTACGTCGAAGCGGCGCCACGGTGGTGGTGAACATCTGGGGTAAAACCATAGAGGAATACGGCGAGGTAGCCGCCCGGCTTGACGCGGAAAAAGAGGGCATTGACGCTTTGGAAATAAATATTTCATGCCCTAATGTCAAGGAAGGCGGGGTGGCGTTCGGGACGGATCTGAAGCTTGCCGCCAAAGTTGTCGCCGAGGTCAGAAAATCCACCACGTTGCCGTTGATGACCAAGCTCAGCCCTAACGTAACGAAAATCGCGGATTTCGCCAAGGCCGTGGAAGGGGAGGGCAGCGATATGGTTTCTTTGATAAACACCATTACGGGGATGGCGATAGACATAAATACCCGCCGTCCTAAGATCGCGAACATCACCGGAGGATTGAGCGGTCCGGCAATCAAACCGGTGGCGGTGAGAATGGTTTACGAGGTGGCTAAGGCGGTAAAAATCCCGGTCATCGGCATGGGAGGGATAATGAACGCCGCCGACGCGATTGAGTTTATGCTTGCCGGAGCCAGCGCAGTGGCGGTAGGTACGGCTATATTTTCCGACCCTATGGCGCCGATGAAAGTTATCGCCGGAATCAATGAGTATCTGGATAAAAATAATATCGCTTGTGTCAGGGATATTGTCGGCAAAGTACAAATATAAGCCGTTTGTACGGAAGCGCGAGCTAAATTTTTCCGGCAGTTCTCCGATAAATGAACACAAAACTTGTTTATATGTCCCGGCCGAATTTTCGCCGGGCTCATGATACTTTAATATTACTTATGGTAAAAGATGATGAACGACGAAGAGGCTCTGAAAAATAACGAACTCCGCCCGCAGATACTATCCCAAGGCGATACCGTTGGCGAGGTGTACGAGGTCATAAAAATAATCGGTCAATCGGCTTTGGATGACGCTTATCTGGTGCGTAATCGGGTAACCGGCAAACGCTATGTACTCAAACGTCTGTTGCGTGAGTACACCTCCGATGATGATTATGAGGAGCTCTTTGACCGTCTTAAGAGCAAAGTCGGCGATTTTATTCATCCGAACATCGTGGGCATTCACAAGGTGGGGCATACAGATGACGATTATTATCTGGTAAGCTCCTATGTCTCCGCACTGGGGGGGAAGTCCCGCACTCTTTACGAGCGTATCAGCCGTCAAGGCAAAGTGCATGAGTTTCAGGCTAAAAATATATTTCTTCAGATATGCGGCGGGCTTCATCATGCCCTGAGAAATGCCAAAAACGGCACTTTTCACTGGGATCTTAAGCCTTCAAATATTCTGTTTGACAACGCATTGGTGAGAATCTCTGACTTCAGCAAGTTTTGTCTGGTACCGGAGGCATATCTGTCCCGGATTCTCAAAGATTCGGGCATGAGCCGCGATTCGCTTCGTGAGCACGGGGTGCCTCTGCGGATGCTTCCGCCGGTGCATGATATCGAAGATACCGAAAGCACGTCAAAGATAAACATGCATGATTTTGCCGTCGTCGGCGTAGAGGACACCGCGCATCGCTACAGTATTCTCCATTCGGTCAGGAACCGCAACGGGGAGCGCAAAAAGACCATGAACGATCATATCCGGGAAAAGCGTCTGAATGCCTTGTTGGAGACATATGAGTTCATGAGTCCCGAACAGAAAAGCGGCAATCCCCCCGGAGAACTCGGCAATATTTACTCGCTCGGGCTGATACTCTACTTCATGCTCACGGGAAATAAAGTCAACCGGGAGAAATATATCCCGCCATCAAAGTGTGGCTGTAATGTCATCTGGGATGATATAGTCAAACATTGTATCGACCCAAATCCAGCAAAAAGATACCAGTCTATCGATAAACTTCAGTATGAAGTGATACAGCGCAAAGCTAAAAAATGGCATTATCTGCCGTTGGCGATTTACAGCGGGATACTGATTACCGGGGGGATTTTGCTGTATCTTGCCATAGCTTGGGTGTACAATCCCAGTAAAATGGATGAGATAGATATGCTAAACCGCGCTATTCAGGAATCCGGCGTGGACATCTCCAACAGGTACTCAGTATTTCATCTGCGAATAAATCCGCCGGGAAGTTTTGTAGAAATATTCAAAGACGGCATTGCCGTGCATCGTGTTCAAAATTCCCCTGAAGGCAGAATGAAAGTCGTTCTGCCACCAGGAAATTATGTTCTTGAGGCCAATAAATCCGGCTACAAATTGCTCCGGGAACCGTTAAAGCTTAATTCCGGCAATTTCAACATTGAGCTGACGCTTAGCGAGAACGAAGTGCTTTCAGCCAGACAATATGTTTATAAAGAAGGTTTGTCTAAACCTGAATTGGGTTTTCCTTACAAAATACCCAATACCGACATAGAGCTGCTGCCGATTGACAAGGGCACTTTTGTCATGGGGTCTCACGCTAATGTGGTGAATTTCGGCATTCATGAGAAAACTCCCAGACAAGCTTCAATCAATTACAAATTTTGGATGTCCCGCGCTGAGATCGATCAGAAAACGTATGAAAGAATAATGCTGGAAAATCCCAGTATTTACACCTCAGCCACCGGAAAATTACCGGTGGAAAAAGTGAGTTGGAGAAATGCTCAGGAATTCATCCGCAGACTCAATCTCAGGGAAAAAGAGCAGAATCGTCTGCCCGAAGGCTATGCCTACCGTCTGCCCGATGAGATAGAATGGGAGTATGTATGCCGTGCAGAAACCACCTCGGACTACTATTTTGGTAACAGCTCCAAACAGTTGGGCGATTTCGCCTGGTATTTTGGTAACAGCTTCAATCAGACTCATGAGATCGGCTCAAAATTGCCTAACCGCTGGGGCTTTTATAATATGCATGGCAATGTCGCGGAATGGACGCTGAGTTCTTATCCGGCTGAAGATGGCAAGGCGCGTTATATTGTCCGCGGCGGATCCTGGAAAGATTCTCCGGCACGACTTCGCAGCAGCGCACGGCATGAGATGAATAGCGATACTTATTCTGACAATCATATAGGATTCCGTATCGTTCTGGCGCCGGAAATGGAATCTGATTGAATTTGACCAGTTGATTTTTTTCATAAACCGCATTAAATTATATTTTAAAGATGAATTTTCCAGGGAACTTGTCATGAGTGAATTTTTCAATGATTCAGATCCGTACTTTCTCATTCTTTCATTTGTGATGGGATTGGGGCTGATATATACTTTCGGGTCGAGTATATGGGAGTCCATTCACCTGTACTGCAAGTTCAGAAAATACGCGTCAAAGTTGCCGGCAGGGGATTTTATCCCGTCGGAGTCGCTCTGTGAAGTTCTGGATATGAGCCCGGAGCGCTTGAAAGAGCTCAACGGCAAGCCGATAATGCCTCGTTATGAGGCGGAGAAGATCATTAAAGAAATGATTTCTAAAGAATGGTGGTGATTTTCAGAGTGAGTATACGTATGCTTGAGCCCGGGAATATATCTTCTGCACTTCCATTACATTATCCATATGACTGGCTATCCGCCTCAAATAACCCTTTTCTTTGACCCGTCTGACAGAGCATTTAAAATTCAAATCGAAGACCCATGCCATCTGATTTAGTTTGAAATCATTCAAGGTTCTGAGATCTTTTTTGTCCGCCATGCGGTAGTCCAATAGATCAAGAAAAACCTTTTCGGTAAAAGTGTTGTCCATAGACAGATCAAGTTTAACCGCATCGTTTTCTGTATTGTTATCGTAATAATCAATCACGAGTTTCCAAATGTCCAACTTATCTGCATCCCGTAAAATACTGGTAAAAAAACGGCTCCGTTCCGGCAAATCTTCGCTGATAGTAATCTTATTATGATGCTCGACCGCGTCCATGATAAGTTGCCGATGCTCATCCTCAAGCCCATCAAGTAAACGATACTGCTCAATTATCCGGCAACCGAAATCGCCGTGATCCACGGATAGATTATCGGCAAAAGTGCGATAGCGGTGAAACTGTTCAAATCTGCCGACGTCATGCAGCAGCGCGCACAGACCGGCGATGGCGGCATCAGTCTCATTCAAACCCAATCCGGCGGCGATAATGGAGGTTTCCTCACATACTCTGAAAGTGTGTTCACGTTTCAAATCCAAGTTCAAAGCCGTGAATGAATCACTTCGGTCAAATGACGCGATATAATTTTCTAGCCATTGCTTTATATGATTAAAATGTTCAATAATATTCATTTTTTGCCACTTTATATTTTTCATACTGGTGTTAAATTAACCTGCGAGTATTCAAACATCAAGACCATAATAGAGATTTTATGCAAACTGAAATTTTCAAGGACAACTGGGGTGGATTGGAATGTATCAATCTGCTCTGCGGCGGATACCGCGCCTGTATTCTGCCGGAAAAAGGCGCCAACATCATCCGCCTTTTGCACGAACCTTCCGGCATTGATATTCTTCGCACACCGCAACACGCCGCCGCGCTGGCGGAGCATCCTGAGGCCTATGGTATACCCATACTGTTTTTTCCAAATCGCATCGCCGACGGCTCTTTCTGTTTCGATTCCGTGCGCTATGATTTTCCGGTTAACAAAGTAGAGGAAAATAATCATATTCATGGGTTTCTTCACAAGCGTGCCTGGCGGACTGTGGCACTGGAAACGTCAGCAGATGCCGTGACGGCGGTACTGGAATTTCATAATACCCCGGAAAGCGATTTTTACAGTGTGTTTCCTTTTGATTTTACGTTTCAGGTGAGTTACAGCCTGTCTGTTCGAGGGCTGGAACAGAAAATAACCGTGAACAACCGCAGTCCGCGTAAAATGCCTTTTGGACTAGGATTTCACAGCGCCCTGAATGTGCCTTTCGGAACTAATCGCAACTCCTCGGATTTTCGGTTGAAAGTTCCTCTTAAAGAACTATGGCTGAGAGATGAGCGCAACCTGCCTTCCGGTGAGATCGTACCTTTGGAAAATACTCACAAAGCTATTGCCGACGGCTCCTGCAATCCGGTAATTACCCCGATAAGCGGGTTTTATTCCGCCGCCGCAAATGCTGATAACATCGCGGTGATAAGCGATATATCTTCAGGGATAAGCGTGATTTATGAAGCGGACCGCGCGTATCGCTTCTGGGTGCTATGGAATGACGGTGGCAATAGCGGCTTTGTCTGTCCCGAACCACAAACCATGATGGTCAACGCTTTCAATATCGCTATGCCGGAGGAATCCACCGGAGTAATATCAATAGAATCCGGTGGAATGTGGTCCGCGGTCTGTCGTCTGGCGGTCAGACTTTCTTAACCATCAACAGCAGATTGCCGGAATGAGTAAAATGCTTGTTATCTTTGACTGGAGCTTTGGCTTTTGCCTCAAAACCATGCTTTTCGTAAAGCTTGCGAGCTTCCTCATTATTTTCAAAAACATGCAGGCTTATAGTATCATAACCTGATTTTTTCGCCTGCTCGCCAGCGTAGTCTATCAATTTTGTCCCGATGCCGGAACCTCTGAAGTCGGGATAAACCGCAACTGCGCTTATATAATAGCTGTTTTCATGAGAAAGCTGTTCAAACGGCTTCATTATCTCCAGCTTTTCAGGAGAAAGTTTGCCGTCGTCAACAATATTGAATTTCTGTGCCGGATAAGTCAGTACCATACCTGCCGGTTCTCCTTTTATCTCGGCAACCGAGGCATTTTTCCAACAGAAAGTAGCGTTTTCCGTGCGGAACATCTTAGACATCATCTCTTGTGTAGTGTGCTCCGGGGCAAGCCCCTGAAGCAAGGCGTCAAGCATTCCGTCCGAAGCCAGCGTC
>JAFGXT010000027.1 GCA_016936495.1 Victivallales bacterium | reverse complement strand
GCGATGGTTTCGCGGATGCGGTAACCGCGGCGGAAAAAGGAACTCTAAAAGGCGTCAGAATCGGTCTGCCTAAAGAATATTTTGAATATGAATCTTCGCCCGGAGTTAAAAAGGCGCTCGACGCATCAATAGATACGCTCAGAAAACTCGGAGCGGAGTTTGTGGACGTCTCATTACCGCATACCAAATACGCGGTCGCCACATATTACATCATAGCGACGGCGGAAGCCAGCGCCAATCTTGCCCGTTTCGACGGCATAAGATATGGTGATCGGGATACAACTGCGGAGGATTTGGTTTCAACTTACTTCAAAACTCGCGGCAAAGGCTTCGGCGATGAGGTCAAACGCCGTATAATCCTCGGCACCTATGTCTTAAGCAGCGGCTATTATGACGCGTATTACTCCAAGGCGCAGAAGGTCAGAACTCTTATCCGGCGCGATTTTGAAAACGCGTTTAAAGAGTGTGATATAATCCTCACTCCGGTAACGCCGTCGGTCGCCTTTAAATTCGGAGAGAAAACCGACCCGTTGCAGATGTATCTGGCGGACATTTTCACCATCGCTCTGAATTTGTCCGGTAACTGCGGAATCAGTGTTCCGGCGGCGTTGGATGAAGATTCAAATATGCCTGTAGGCATTCAGCTCATAGCTCCGGCGTTGGGCGAAAAGGATTTGCTCATTACAGCAAGAAAGTTTGAACTCAATCGCGAACATCAAAATTTTACAGTGGAAAAACTATGAAACGAATTGATTTTAGATGGCCGGAAGCCAAAGCGGGCGTTTTGACCACCAGTTGGGATGACGGCACCACGCATGACCGCCGTCTGGTGGAAATATTCAATAAATACGGAATAAAGGGTACATTCAACCTGAACAGTGGTAAGTTCGGTCTGGATAGTTCTCAATCCGGCTGGGAGGCACATATCTCCAAAGATGAGGTCCCCACGCTCTACGCCGGACACGAAGTGGCGGTGCATACCGTTACTCACCCCTGGCTTCAACGTCAGTCCTCGGATATGATTCTGGGCGAAGTCATTGAAGACCGCCGTAATCTGGAAAACATTGTGGGCTATCCGGTCAAGGGCATGGCTTTACCATTCGGCAGCCAGGACGCGCGGGTAAGCACCATTCTTAAAGCCGCCGGAATAAAATATGTACGCCCGACGGCGGTGAGTAATTCTCTCTTTGAACTGCCCGGCGATTTCATGAACTGGACGGTTACCTGTCATCACAATGCCGATCTTAAGTTGTTGTGGAAGGAATTCTGTGAATACCAGCGTACTGGAGATAAGATATTTTATCTTTGGGGACACAGTTATGAGTTCAACCGCGACGGTAACTGGGAGCACATCGAGGAGTTCTGCGAACTGGCTTCACAAAGTAAAGACATCTGGTTTGCCACCAATATGGAAGTCTTTGAATATGTCAATGCATGGCGTCAGCTGGAGTGCTCTGTTGACGGCGGGATACTGAAGAACACTTCTTCAATAGCGATATACTTCAGTCATGCGGGCAAAACCATGTGTGTCAGTCCGGGAGAAACGCTGAAACTCCATTAAGAAAGACCGAGGTCTAACCTTAATCTCATGAAACTTGTCAATAAAAATCCTATTCGCCTGTGTAAACACAGGCGCGTTCATCTGATTTTTTTGATATTTGAGATTTTTTGTTTTTCGTGTATTTATCGAAGTGTTCCCGGCGGCTAGGCGATAGTCCAGGCGTTTTTTTTGCCATGTCCAGCCCAGAGAATGCCGCGGATAATAATTTCCAGAACCTGCGGGACCCGCCTGAAATCTTCGGCTGTGTGCCCGAGTGAACTGAAAAAGACGCGTCCTTTTCCGTAATGACGCTTCCATATGACCGGCATGATAGTGCCGTCAATCCAAGGGTATACGGTTCCGTTAAAACGGGTAACGGCAAGTACTTCGTTGCCCGGATCAGTGTGCATGTAATACTGTTCACTGTGCATGTCAAAGTCGCTGATTCCATCTATTATGGGATCTTTTCCGATGATTTCCACGCGATAATCAATGATGTTTCCAGGATGTGCCACCCATTGTCCGCCGGTCATGAACTGATATTCGGTGTTTTCGCGGAACGCATCACACATACCACCGTGCCAACCGCCGATGCCAGCGCCATTCCGAACCGCCTCAAGCAATGCCTTTTCCGGTTCCGGAGGAAGTTTGCCCATGGTCCACACCGGGACGATTACGGCGTATTTGCTGTTCAGATCTGGATCAAGCAGACACTCCTGATGATCGAATATATCTACTTCCATCCCGTGTTTTTTCAACCCTTCCGCAACCATTTCCGATGTTTGAACGGGTTCGTGTCCGTCCCAGCCGCCGCGAAATAACAATGCTTTCTTCATGTTTTAATCCTTGTTTTTAAATATGATTTCAGTCCAGTTCGCCGTTTTTCAGCCCATTGCGGAGAGGCGCCGGGCGTTCACAAGTACTTTCAATCGTGATGGTGGTTTCTTCCCGGTCAGCGCGTATGATGGAGCACATGACGTCCAGAACATGGCATGCCAGTTTGCCGTTGCAACGGTACGGACGGTTTAGTTCAATTCCGGCGGCCATGTCGGCGAGCCCGATACCGCGCATATTGTCATTGTAGATGAAAGGATTATCCGTTGTCGCCCAGCTTGAAGACAGCCCGGACTTGAAGAACCGGATCTCACCGTTGAAGCAGTTGGGGTCGGGAAGATGCAGTGCCCCGTCGGTTCCATAAAGTTCGATATCACGATAATCGCTGTGCATCCAAACGTCAAAACTAGTGATCAGAGTAATGACCGCCCCGGAAACAAATTCCAGGATAGCGGAGATATGCGTATCCACTTCCACCGGAAAAGTTTTGTTGACATTTACCTTGATTCCTGTGCGCAGATCAGTGGAACGGGTGTTGACCGCCACCACTTTACGGACGGGACCCAGCAGATTGACCAGCGCGGTAATATAGTATGGCCCCATGTCGAACAGCGGTCCGCCGCCCTGTTGATAATAAAATGCCGGCGCGGGGTGCCAGGATTCGTGTCCGTGGCAAAGCATGAACGCGGTTCCGGCGACGACTTTGCCGATGAGACCGTCGTCAATGAGCTTGCGGCAGGTCTGATGTCCACCACCAAGAAAAGTATCTGGAGCACAACCAACGGAAAGACCTTTTTTTTCAGCGAGAGCAATAACTTTTTTCCCGTCCTCCAGCTCCAAAGCGAAAGGTTTTTCTGAATAAACGTGTTTTCCCGCGTTCAATGCCGCCATATCGATTTCCACATGCGCTTGGGGAGTGGTCAAATTCAGGATAATATCGATTTCAGGATCAGCAAGCAATCCGTCAACTGTAGTATGCTGAAGCTGAAACTGTTCAGCCAGCTCTTTCGCGGCGCCATCCCGCAGATCCGCGCATTTGGTGATTTGAAGGTGTTGAAATACCTTGGCGTTTTTCATATAAGCGCTACTGATGTTTCCGCATCCGATTAGTCCTGCTTTCATGAATAGACTTCCTCCTCATTTTGTTTTTAAGTTGACAAACGTTCCATGTATACATATATTATAAACCATACAAATCAAAGATAAATGGATAAAAAGTTCAAATAGATGTATTCATATTCCAAACATCTCAGTCCATACAAGCGTGAGTTCTCAATGCTTCCGTGGGTTGATTCGATAGGCTTTCTGCCGGCAAAAAGAGACCGGGTCAGGAAGACGTTTGACTCCTGTAATTTTTCCTTTATCCTGCAAGGACGGGGGGAATACATCCTGCGCGGTGAACGCTATGCCGTGGATACGCCTAGTATTCTGATTCAATGGCCGGGAGAAGCAATGGACTATGGCCCGGATGAGCACTGGACGGAATTATATTTTATTTATCCGAAAGACGCGTTTTCCGCATTGACGGCATCCGGGTTGATGCAAGTAGATACTCCTGTGCGGCAACTGGCAAATCCGGGAGCGATCATGGGAAAAACGGAGCAGCTTCAGGAGGCATTGACCTGCCGGGAACTCAATGCAGATCGGATTGATTTACTCTGCTATAACATGCTGCTGGAATCATGGGGAAAGTTTCAAGACGGTATTTTCCCGGATGCAAAAATTCAAAAAATACGGCGTCGGCTGGAAGCTTCCTTAGGAACGGATATCGACTGTTTTGCGCTGGCTTCAGAATTAGGGATGTCTCTGTCGAGTTTGCGACGATATTGGCGCAAAAATCACGGACCGGAGACATTTCAGGAGTATCGCAACTCGTTGTTTTTATGTAAAAGCTGTCGTTTACTGGTAGAAACAAATCTTCAAGTAAAAGAAATCGCGGAAAAACTGAATATATCTGATCATTATTATTTTTCCAGAAAGTTTCATCAACTCTCCGGGATGACGCCGATGGAATACCGTAAAAAACACCAGATATTCAAATACAACCTTAAATGAGTCTGTTTGTCAGGAGAAATGGACGGGACTTGACAGAAAACATATCTGTCAATCCCAACTATATCCTTCCCAAAGTAAAAAGTTCCGTAAATATCAATGTCTGTGTTTGCAATTCCAGGAAATTATTCTGATTCATAGCTTGAATTTCTCTGCAACAATGGTCTTTTTGATACTTTGGAGCCGTTCAGAAATAATCTTTACATTTGCCCGGTTCTCGTGAATGCTTTTCGTGCCGTCGGCTCATTACATATCTAAGAGTATGTAACGAGCCGTTGCCCCAAAAATCAAATCACGATCTTTCCGGCAAGTTGTCAAGTTAATTTATTTACAACTCCTTTCTATTAAAGTAAAACAAATAAAAAAGGACAGGCGGCACTGCATGGTATTCCGTCTGAGTAATTATTATGTACGAATATTTTTTTGAAAATTTTACGTATTGGCAAATATGTGCGCTTTGCACCTGTGCTTTTCTTGCGGGGGTGAACAAAACCGGCATGCCGGGCGCGAGCATTATTATTGTCCCTCTGATGGCATCAAGCTTCCCGGCACGCGAATCGACCGGACTGGTATTGCCTATTCTGGCAATGGCTGACATTTTTGCCGTCAGTTATTACCGCAAGCATGCCCGCTGGAACATCATCTTCAAACTTCTGCCCTGGACTTTTGCCGGACTGGGAATGGGTTCGCTGATAATTCGCCATGTCGATAATAAACAACTTGAACCATTGATCGGCGGAATTGTTCTGACTATGCTAATTATCAGTTGGATACGCAATCGCCGAGGAGGAAGTATGAACATCCCCACCCATCCGGCGTTCGCAGCGGTGATGGGTTTTGCCGCCGGCGTCAGCTCACAAATGGCGAACGCCGCCGGACCGATTATGCTCATATACATGCTTGCCATGCAATTGTCCAAGGAAGAATATATCGGTACCGGCGCGTGGTTCTTTCTGATTGTAAACTGGACAAAAATGCCCTTATACATCTGGGAAGGTCGTATCACCATGGATTCCGTGCGTGCCGATATGCCAATGCTGCCGGTAATCGCCCTGGGAGCTTTCGCCGGAATCATCATTCTGAAAAAAATGTCGCAAAAGTGGTTTAACATCATTATTCAAATACTGGCTCTGGCGGCGACGCTGAATTTGTGTTATTCTGCCAGAAAACTATTCTGAAAAATGGAAAATACATCCCTGAACAAAGTAATATTTTTCAGGTTGAACTTAAGAAAAAATAGAAAAACGGCAATACTAGAAAAAACCCTGCAAATTATTCATTTGCAGGGTTTTAAATCGAAATAAAATGGTGGGCGTAACAGAACTCGAATCTGTGACCTCTACGATGTCAACGTAGCGCTCTAACCAACTGAGCTATACGCCCATATAATCGCAAAGCTTAAGCTTTGTCAACTTTATTGCTACGGATACAAGCGGTACAAACTTTGATTTTTTTGCTGCCGTTGCTGGTCTTAACTTTTACGCTCTGAATGTTGGGATGGAAAGTACGTTTGGTGTTTTTCACCACGTGCATACCAATACCGCCCTGTTTCTTAGCCAAACCTTTTCTTACGATAGATCCGCCGACGACTTTCTTTTTGCCGCATATTTCACATACGTTGCTCATTTTCTGATGATCTCCAGTTTTTCAATATATTCAGCCTTGAATCATTAACTATACGGCTGTGGTGTATAACTCAATAAATCTCTAATATTCATGCAAAAAATGGTGGGTTGACCGGGACTCGAACCCGGGACCACCGCCTTAAAAGGGCGATGCTCTACCGACTGAGCTATCAACCCACCTGATAAGCATGAGCCGTTTAATTTATACTGCTTTTAGTTATTTTCAAATGCTTTTCTGAAAAAAAACCAAAATTTCAGGATTTTCAACTAAACGATTACTCTTCAAGTGTTGCAACATTGTGATTGCCAACTAACATTCAATTTGTAACAAATTGAGATGCTGAATATAGTTCCGCTTTGATACATTGCAAACCATTAAACGCATTTTTTCGTATTTTTATCCCAGGATTGAAAAAAATAAAAAATAAAAGGTGGAAGTATTGACATTTTAGTAACTAAAGTTTTCCTGTTTTTTAATTCATTTCTTGAGCCACCTGCCAGTAATGGCTGACGCGGCTCACTCGTGGATTCATGCTTTAAACTCGACCGCGCTCCTGCGCGACTTCTATCCAACATCCGGCTCAAACTCATTTGCCTTAGCCGATGTTCGCCAACATATTGCCAGTGAACTTTCAAGCAATGCGATTTTATCAGAGAGTTGCCATAAAATGCTCGTCCCCGCCGTAAAATATCTCTGCGAATATCTTTTCCACAGTGCCGAATGATTAATATCCTGCGATTTTAAAAAAACTTCAGTTTTAAAGCGACACGCGTGTATTTTCAATCTCGGAAGCAGGTTACAAGATTACTCAGGAAAGTATTTTCGGCACCTCAACGGCTAAACTAAAACTGAAGCCTTTTGAAACCAGAGTGCTGGTCGCAGATCGATGATTCCCTGATTATTTGTTGGGATAAGGCGGCTGTTTTCGCCATTAAAACCGCGATAAAACAGCCCCTCAGCTTATTCAGGAGAAGCTGGCGATTTGCTTTCTTTTGGCATGTGCCGACGGTGAGAACGATAAACTCCCGGAGAACACCCCCATTCCCGACGGAAGGCTAATGACAAGGACATATCTGAACCATACCCGCAACGTTGAGCTATCTCGGCAAGCGTGAGTTCCGTGCTGTCCAGCAGGTGGCGAATCTGGTTGAGCCGGATTTCCATAAGAAAACGTCCGGGACTTTTGTTAAAATGATTTTGAAACAGACGTACCAGCATTCCACGAGAAACTCCAGCGACCGCCGCGGCGTCTTCGACGCTGATGAAGCTCATATAATTGTGCAGGAAAAAACTCACCGCCTGAGCCAGCCTGAGATCCGATACCGCCAGTGTGTCAGTACTGCGACAGGTTACGATTCCGGCGCTTGCGGTGTAAATGATCTGTTCCATAACGGTCTTGCCTGACATCATCTGTTCGAGCAACTCAGCCATTTTATTGCTCAGTTCTCTAAACTCACCTCCAACATATGACGTCGGCACAACAGCGTTTTCGGACACCACCCAATCGCCGTTATTGACCAGTACAGCAACCTCTTCGGGAACGCGGAAACCCAGTTCATCAAGGACACGATAAGAAAGAGCTAATCCATTCGAACTCGGCAAAATCAGGGCAAAAGGGCGCTCTATTCTCACAAAAAACTTTTGCAGAGCCAGACAATGCTTCCGATAGTCATTTTGAGAATCAAGGTCTAAAGAAAAATCCAGCGTCGACATTGTCAAACCATATTTGGCAAGTATCTGCTTTACGGCTGTCTGAATATGACGCGGCTTGCCGTCTATTTCTTCTGGTTCAGGGTCACGCGAAAGCATTGCAAAACGGGAAAAACCTTTCGCCATAAAGTATTCTACAATCATCTTTGCAATCAAAACTGTATCTGGACGGATAGTACGAACATTTCCCATCGGAGGCAGCAACCGGGACACAATTGACGTAGCCTTGAAATTATCAATCAGGGAAAGCTCTTCAAGTGTCAGATAGTCGGTGATCACTCCGTCTCCAAACCAATGGTTGGGAATACTTCCGTTGTAAGATTCTATCTGCCAGTTATGTATTCGTCCGTATTCATAGATGTGTTTTAGAAAATACTCATTGGGTTCACTAAAGGCACAAAGAACTTTTTTCATAATTCCTCCAGTACTGTGCACAAAAAATATACTCATATTCCAAAAGAATATATTGCGTTTGTCGCATTTTCCAAGTATGATTGTCTGTGAAAGCTAAGAATTCATAAAGAAAAGGAGCATGAGAATAAACGTGAATAATAAATATCTTACAGTATCCACAACAATCATACACAAAGAGAACTTGTTATGAAAAAACAACACAAAATACTTAGGATTAAGGGGTTCACGCTCATTGAGCTCCTGGTTGTAATATCTATCATAGCCATTCTGGCGTCAATGCTGCCACCGGCGCTCAGTCGCGCCCGGGAAAAGTCCCGTAGTATAAATTGCACATCCAACCTGAAGCAACTCGGACTGGCGTCAACGCTTTACAGCAGTGATAACAATGATTATATAATTTTCCGTGATAACTCCGCGTTACAAAGCCGTTCCATAATTCAAGGTCGACTTCGTGAAGACTATCTCTCCTCAAAAAATGTATGGATATGCCCAAGTAATTTAGAGCCGTTCGACCTTAATTGGACAGGAGTTCCAACTAAATGGAAATCATGGGAATTCAGCTATGCAGTAAACCTTTATCTGGTTTCCGCAAGTAGTTCCTACAAAGATTACGAAGGAGGAACCGCCCCCTACAGGCTCAGTCAGGTTAGATTTCCAACCAGACAGATACTGTGGACGGATGGCAATGCGCAGGCATTCCGCTGGACGTCCAGTGATATCACACAAGACAAGCCAGGGGAACACAAAGTGAGCCCAACGGGAAAAGTTACCGTGATAAGTTATCGCCATGTCGGCATGTACAGCAATATCGGATGGCTTGATGGACACGTAAGCCCAATGCGCTATAATGCCCCTGCATGGTGGGCTATGATTCAACCGCAAAACATAAACAAATAAAATAAGTATTAAAAGGCAGGGAAATATGGTAAAAGCAATTCAAGTATTCTGGTCTACAATTATAGTTCTCATGTTATGCTGCACGCTGGCTGCAACCACACGAGCCGAAAATGGCAACCTGATCATTAATCCGCAAACGGAAAAGTTGTGGAATGAAACTCCGCCGCCGGGAATTACGGCTGAGATCAAAGAAGGCAAAGGATTTATCATCATAGATGGAGGCAATCGGCAAGTCCGTCTACCGATTGCGATTCCTCCAACGGCAAAGTTTATAAGAGTCAGAATGCGTATGCGCATAAGTGAAATCATTCCAGGAGAAAAAGATTGGCAGGACGCACGCCTTGCTATGCGATTTTATAATTCTGACTGGAAAAGCGTCGGACCATGGCCGAACATATTCCGTGGCAGAGGAACTCGTGAATGGTTTGACTGCGACCGCTTGTATCCGGTACCCGAAGGCACTGCACAGTTACTGCTTGAACCTGCGAATTTCGGCAAGTCGGGCAAAGTAGAGTTTTCTCATCTGAACATAGAGGCAGTTACAGACCCGGAATCCATAGATCGCGATGTAACGCCACCAGCGGGATTAATAAACAAACAAAACTCATCTGTAAAAAATGCCTGGGTCAGTTCCACCTCCAGCAGAAAACGGATATGCCTCAACGGGCTCTGGCAGTTTCGTCCTCTGAAAACCAACGAAAATGTTTCAGAAAAAGCTCCTCGCGCAGGAACCGGATGGGGATACTTCAAAGTCCCCGGAGCCTGGCCTCGCGGCAATGGCTTGACCAATTCATTTCAGCCTCTACTGCCAGACGACATCATGAAAGAAGCTCGCGATTGGCATACTGCATGGTATAAACGAAAATTTACCGTGCCCGGATCAGCTACAGGGAAAAAGATTTTTTTAGATATTGAAGGGGTTCAGACTCGCGCCCGAATATACGTTGATTCAGAAGCGGCGGGAGAAATCGTTTTTCCAGGGGGGACAATTGATATAACACGGCTTGTACGACCGGAAGAAACGCAAACGCTGGAAATACGATTGTCAGCCATCCCGCTCAGCGAAGAACATTTTGTAGCGATGGACGGGGACAATATTACCAAAGTGGCGGCTAAAGTCATGATCAAGGGAATTTCCGGTGATGTGTTTCTGGACATAGTACCGGAACAACGTATAAGCAATGTCCATTTTATCACCAGTGTAAAAAATGGCGACATCACTTTTGATTGCGGGCTGAAAAATCTGAATGGTAAAAATTATTTCATCGAAGCCGTGATTTATGATCGCGATGACGCGCAGGTCAAAACCTTCCGCAGTAAAACTTTTTCTCCTGAATCTCTGAATAACGGACGGTTCAGATTTTCCGGCGTGTGGAAAGATCCGGCATTATGGGATATTAATACCCCACAAAATCTCTACTTTGCCAAGCTGACTTTATATGAAAATGATAAAGCCATCGACGTTACCATTCCCGAACGCTTTGGTTTCAGGGAATTTACAATCGAAGGACAAAACTACATGCTCAACGGCATTCCTATACACTTGCGCGCCTATCTCCTGCCCAACTACAGCGCGGAATGGATGACAGACAAAGCATCAAAAGAAAGCTCCCTCGAAGCATTTCGGCGTTTAAGGGAAATGGGCTTTAACTTCACCATCAGCAGAAATTATAATTTTGCCGAAGGACGTGTTTTTTACATGAGAGGACACTGTAACGCGGCAGACGAATTCGGGCATTTGCACAGTGTCTCACTGCCTCATCCCTGGCAATTCTCTCCACCTGTCAGTGAAAATTCCGACGCATATGCAAAAATGACTGAATATATCATTCATAAATACTGGAATCATCCTTCCATAATTCTATGGGTAACAAATCATAACAGAGGCGGTGCATGGGGAGACCAGAATCCGCTCAGACTTGGAGGAGACTATCAACGCGCCAATACCCCCGCAGAGGTGGAGACCAAGGAAAAATCGCGCAACAACTTCTTTGCCGCACAGAAACGGATAAATGAAATAGACTCCAGCCGTCCCGTATACAACCATGCAGCCGGCAGTATTGGCGGACATTATACACTCAACATGTACTTGAACTGGGCGCCAAAACAGGAACGAAACGACTGGCTGGAGAATTTCTATCACAACGGAAAATATCCTTTAAGTTTCGTGGAATGGGGGCTTCCGCATATCGCCAGCTTTTCCAGTCATCGTTTCCCGAACTTTATATGGAGAACCAAAGCCGTCATGACAGTCTGGGACGCGGAATATATTGCGGCGGAATTCGGGGATAATGTTGCTCTCTGGACTCTGGAACGGGAAAAGCTTCTTGACCGGTTGATAAAAAATGCAAATGAACCGGCATCATGGCATCCTTTATCTAAATTAACGGGCAGATTGCCGGACGTACAAAGTCTGCAAGCCGATTATTTCGATGAAAATCTGAGAAACCTGCGTGCCTGGAACATCGCCATGATATTGCCCTGGGATGATTATGCTTTCTGGAAATCAAACGGCTCATTTCCTCCGGTTGAAAATCCTGACAGAATGAAAAATCTGAATGCGCCTGGAGTAGTTCCTGACTTTTTCAACTGGGGGGATTATATATTGAACGCTCACCCCGAAGCCTTCAGCCTGAGTGTGCTTGGCAAAACAATAAAACGTTGGAATCAGCCCCTGATCGCCTGGATTGGCGGAGAAAATGTATTTACAACTCAGGAACACATTTACAAAACAGGCGAAGCGATAAAAAAACAATTAGTCATCCTTAACGATTGCAGAGTTCCAGTTGAATGCAATTACATGATTAAAATAAACAATACTCGTATTCCTGCTTTAGAAGGACAAGTCGATATAAAACCCGGCAGCCGCGCATTTGTCCCCTTTGAATTCCGCTCCACCGCCGCTCTGCACCCGGGAGTACACGAAATTCAAGCAAAATTCGATTTTGAAGGTGAAGGAATAAAAGAAAATGCTTCCCATAATTTTAAATTTACCATCATGGCAAAACCGGAGATAATAAAAGATCTACCTCCGGTAGCGCTATATGACCCTAAAGGACTAAGTGAAAAATTGCTCAGAAAACTGAATATACCATATAAAAAAGTAGGGTTAGATGACGATTTCACTCAATATAAAACTTTGCTCATAGGTCGTGAAGCTCTAAACAGCACTGGCAAACTCCCAAATCTTGACGGAGTGCGCGATGGTCTTAACGTACTGATTTTTGAACAATCCACCGCATTAATGGAAAGATTGGGATTCCGTATTAATGAACAAGGTCTGCGTCGACTGTTTCCTCGTATGCCAAAACATCCGGTACTTGAGGGGTTCTCTCCTGAGATGTTGGCAAACTGGCGCGGAGAAGCTACATTGCTAAGTCCATATCTGGATTATTCCCAGTTTTTTTGTCCAGAGTGGAAATGGTGTGGGTTTAAAAACACTCGTGTCTGGCGATGCCACAACCGGGGGACACTCGCTAATGTTTTGCTGGAAAAACCTTCGGTCGGAAACTTCTCCCCCATTTTAGACGGAGGATTCGCTCTCCAATACGCTCCGCTGCTTGAGTACCAAGAGGGAAAAGGACATATTCTGTTCTGTCAGGTGGAAGTAAGTTCCCGTAGCGAAGACTGCTCCGCAAGCGAGCTGCTCGCGATAAATCTGATCAATTACATACGAACCGCACCTCCGGTCGCAGAGAAAAATTTTGCAGTAATCGCCGGAGAAAAGTTTAAAACATTGCTCAAAGACCTCCGTCTGCAAGGTGAAAAACCTCTTTATTCTGATGCAGAAGTCATAATTGTCGGACCTGGAGCGCATGCGTATCCAGACTTGACTTTGGAAGTCGGCAAAGGGAAAACGTTGCTGACCTTCGGCTTGTCCTGCAGTGAGCTGAAAAGTATTCTTCCTGAAATCGAAGTGCAGGACAATCATAAAACGCCTTCAATGACAGCTGAATTCAACCATCGTATACTCGACGGCATCTCCAATCTTGATACTTACTTTCAAACCCGCCTTGACTTTTCCACAGTCAACGGCAAAGAATTATCGGCATTTGATATAGGTAATGGAGTTTGTGTAACAGTTGGAGTATCTCCGGAAATGTTGGATTATAACAAGCTGTTCCGCTTACGCTCCAGTTTCCGCCGCAGACTGTTTTTAATGACACAATTGCTGAGGAACAGTGGAATAGCATCAGAGTGCCCGATGCTGGATCGCTTCAAATCCGCTCCTCAGTCTCAACCATGGCTTAACAGCTACTACATTCAAGTGCCGATCGCCAATGATGACCCCTATAGATATTATCACTGGTAGTATTACCCGTAAAAAATATCTTAAAACAGTAGAGATTTCCGGCTTATTTGTTGGACTGAGACTGGAAAACACGGGCTGGAAGTTCATATTAAGATAAGTTCTGATCTTAACTTATTTTAATAAATTCTGGAGAGTTGTACAATGATTGTAAATGACGTTGAGTTCCATAATGCAGGAGCTCTGGAAGAGGTACCGGGGTTTGGCGCCAACGGGTTCATGCGGATTCCGGTGGACGTACGCAATCAGCTTAACGAACGCGCCCGCTTCGTCGGTATGGATTCAGTCGGTTGCGAACTGCGTTTTGTAACCAGCTGCCCCAACGTTGACGTATATTTTTCATATTCAAAACCAGAATTCGCGGAAAAAGCGGAAATACGCATTTTTAAAGGCAATTTTTTGTGCTCAACGCTTCTGGTCGATCAAGGTACAACTCAAAGTATCCGCCTGATCGAACCACCGGCATTCAACAACTCCACACCGGAGGCGATTAATCAGGGTGGGTTCGCGTCTAACGTCTGGCGGGTATGTCCCGGGCGCGGAGGTACTTTTGTCTTTCACGGCATAGATACTCACGGTCATGACGTCCGTCCGCCAAAACCGGAAGAAAAACCCGCGCTGAAATGGCTGGCTTACGGTTCCTCCATTACCAATTCCTCGCTTGACGGTTATCCGCATTTCGCCGCGCGATTGCTCAAAATCGATGTACAGAACAAAGGTCTGAGTGGCGCCTGTCATTGCGAAAAGGCAATGGCTGACTGGCTCGCGGATAGCTGCGAATGGGACGTTATCTCCTGCGAAATGGGCATCAATATGCGTGGTTTCTATTCACCGGAACAATTCAAAGAGCGTGTGGAATATCTGCTCAAGACTTTAACCACACGTCATCCGGATAAGCCGATTATCGCGATAAATGTATTCCCCAACTGCCTGACTAAAGGCTACGCCACAAAAGACACTGAAAATGAAAACGAGATTGCTTACAACCGCATTGTCCGCGAAGTCGCCGCCGCCATCGGTTCGAAGAATCTGCATATGATCGAGGGCGCGGACATCCTTACGGAGTTCACAGGGTTGTCAGGAGACCTTTTACATCCGTCTAATTTCGGTCATGCGATCATGGGGATGAATCTTGCCGCTAAAATGCGCGAGCTATTGGATATGCGCTGATTGACGGAATGGCGGAAAGAGAAAATAATCGGCGAGGCAGACCGGGCGTCTGCCTCGTATTAAAAATGTTATAGCGAATAATTTTGGCAATCCCACCATTTTGGCTTTCGTTTCATAAAATGCGAAAAGCCTCTTTCAAAAGTATTGCCTTGCCAAACCTGCTCCGCCATGTTTTTTTACAGAAAATAACACAGGATGATGATCAATGAAACTGGCAGTGATTTCTGATTTGCATTTTTCGCGTGAGAACAACACCACGTTGCCCTCTCGCTCCGGCAAATATGCAGATATTTTTCTTTTGCGCGTGGTCAAGCGGCTCAATCGTTATATAAAACCCGACGCGGTATTCATCGGCGGAGACCTGATCGACGCTCCCAAAGCTCCTGACGCCATGGCGTTACTGGGTGAACTCAAACAGATCATTGATATGCTTGATGCTCCGGTAATCGTCATCCCCGGCAATCATGACCCCGAACCGGATATATTTTACACTGTATTTGAACGTCCACCTGCATTTTTGGATGTGCAAGGCGTGCGCCTGTTGCCTTTTATTGACCCTCCCGCGCCCGGCTACAACGCCACTCGCCAGGATGACGCTATCCAGTCGATGCGCCGCTTTGCTGAAGAAGCCGGAGGTCCATCGGTAACTCTTCAGCATGTACCGTTGTTTAAGCCAGAGACAAGCCCGTCTCCATACAATTATACAAATTGTCAGGAAATCATTGAGGTCATGAAATCCGCCGGAGTAAAGGCATCTATCAGCGGTCATTACCATAAGGGGTTTTCTGCTGTAAAGTGCGATGGTTTTTATGCCGCCACCGCTCCGGCATGCTGCGAGAAACCTTTCCGTTTTATGCTAGCGGACATTAATGCCGCTGGAGTCATGACCACTCAGCTACAACAGCTCGGTATTCCCGCCGAACGTGCCTGTACCGATTGGCATGTGCACAGTCATTTTGCCTATTGCGCGGAAAATATGAGCTTCAGTGCGACTGCTGATCTGGCGAAATTGTTCGGACTGGAAAACCTGGCGATTTGTGAACACGGCAGGCATCTGCTTATGTCCTCTGATGATTACCGGTATGGTAAATACTTCGAGAAAGGCTTGCGCGGTATTGATATAATAGATCGCATGCCGGAGTTCTTGAAGGCAATGCAGACTTTCCCTGCAAATCAATTTCTCCTCGGGCTTGAATTGGAATGCGACGCATCTGGCAGTCCTGTGCTCCTGCCCGGACGCGATTTGACGCTGGATGTGAAACTGGGAGCGGTGCACTATATGCCGCCGCTGGACTGCTATGACGCCGTAAAGAATGAGTTTTTGCGCCAGACCAAGGCGTTACTTGATCACCAGGTAAATATACTGGCGCATCCGTTCAGGATTTTCCGGCGTTCCGGGCTGCCGGTTCCGGCGGAATTGTTTTCAGTGGTGGCTGATATGCTCAAAGAGACCTCGACGGCAGCGGAGATAAATTTTCATACCAATGACCCGGAGCCGGAATTTTTTGCCATATGTGCGGAAAAAGGAGTGAAAATTGCATTGGGCAGCGATTCGCACAACCTTTATGAAATAGGGGAATTCTATGCGCATTTTGAGTTTATAGATAAGCTGGGAATCAGTGCAGAACAGCTTTTCAATGTCCGTGATCTCAGCCATTGACCGGAGCGGTCGTCTCGCCGAAAGGATGCGTCTTGACCAGATAGACCTTGTCATTTGTCCGCACTTTTTCGGGAACCGGGATGGATACGGTACTGCCTTTCGGGGCGATATCCGTTTTTTCATTATCAAGCCGTATTTCATCAACAGTGAAGCGCACTGCTCCGGTGGTGTTGCCGGTGATGAATAACTCATCGCCAACGTTCAAATCCCCCGCCTCAAGATAAAGTTCCGCCACATTGAGTTTGGCGAAGAACTTATTGACTTTGGCTATATGATGTTTTGAGCGGGTGGCGCGATTGCCGCCTGCGCCTGTCCACTCTCCGAGCTTTTCGCCAAGATAATAACCGCCCAGCCAGAACCCGCGATTAAATACAGTGGAAAGCTCGTCTATCCAAAAGTTTATTTTT
>JAFGXT010000314.1 GCA_016936495.1 Victivallales bacterium | reverse complement strand
GTTGGCTGGAAAATCCTTAACATTACTTGGCAATGGCGCCTCGCCTGGACGCTGATCGGCAAAGCCGAAACTGCACTACTCTCCCTTTTTCAATAAACGTTTGTAGTTTTCGCCGATTCTGTCCCAAAGTTTAAGGGCGTCGGGAGCGGCTAAAACGGTGCCGTAGCCGCCGCGGTATGTCCATGACGCGAGACGGTCGACGCCCAAATCGGCGTACATATCCGCCACCTGGTCGATCTGCGCGAAATCCTTTGGCTGCTTGTAGTAACCCATCAGCCAACGTTCGGATTTTTTGCCATATTTCTTTGCCATTTCCACGGTGCGCCGGGTGATGTGTTCAAAGAAGGCTTCGGGCAATTCCCAGGCAATGATAGTGGTGGAGAATACATCGAAATACGGACTAGCCGCGACCATATCCCAGTTGTCATAACCGCGGTATTCGGTAACGTAATAACTGTTCAAAGTGGCGTGGACACAACAGGTTATTTCCGATTCAGGATTTATTTCCTTGATCTTGCGCGAGGTGTCTTCAAGGATGAACAAGGCTTCGCGCCAGCGGAATTGTTTGACGTCATCGTTCATAATCTTGGGCATTTCATAGCCATAATAGTCTTGAAATTTTTTCATGCACACCGGACAACGGCAAGTCCATTCGTCGGAAACCCCGCCGGTGATGGAGGCGTAAGCCTTGGGATAGGCGTAATGCGGTTCGTCCCAGAAGAAGCCGTCGGCAGTGGTTTCGCGCGCCAGTTTCAGGCAGATACGCTGAAAATAATCGCGAAAAGATTGCGTATTGAAACAGGCATAGGGCAGTTTTTCCCCGGTAAGAGCCGATACCTGACGATTCTCTATATTGTTCTGCAGGAACAAGCTGACCTGTTCGCCGCCGAAGTATTTGCCAACGCCCCAGGGGTCAAGCAGTACCCGTAAGCCCAGTTCATGCGCTTTATCCACGATTTTAGGAATATTCGGGAACCAGAAATCCATATCGAATTCGGTGATTGCCAGAATGACCGTGGTACAACCGTGTCCGAGCATCTCCCGGAAATCCGCTTCCGCGTGCTCAACATAATTCAATCCGTAGTAACTTATCGCTGTTTGTGTGATACTCATGCTTTTACGCCTTATAGTTTATTCAGTTTACATATTAATATTTTATCAAAACGCCAAGTCCGCTCAGGCGATATTATACGCCATACATTGAGGCACCAGCATTTCATTATTAAAAGATTTTCCGAGCCTTCCACCGCTGCTTTCGCGGATTATCAGCTCCGGTTCTATATAGAAAACCGCCGGACGCAGCAGTTCGCCTTTCATAAGTTTGGTGATACGTTCGCAGGCAGCGTCCGCCATTAGATCAAGCGGGTAAGCGACGGTAGTCAGAGAGGGAATAAGCTCGGAAGCGATAGGCAGATTGTCAAATCCGGCAAGCGCGAGCTGTTCCGGCACACGAATATTCAACTCATAGCATACGCGCAACATCCGCGCCGCCATCAGGTCATGAAAACAAAACACCGCACAGGCGTGTTCTAATTGTCCGGTAAAGTCTTCCATAGCCTTTACTGATAATTCGATGTTTTTGTTATCCACCAATAATATACGACTGTCCGGCAGTTCAAAACCATGTTGTGCCAAGGCCGATTTGAATCCTTGTAGACGGGCGTCGTTCTGAAAATTATTGACGCCAATGTATGCAAAATGGCTGTATGCCTGATTGATAAAGTGTTCCGCCACGCTTTTCCCGGCAGAAAAATTCTGTACCAGTACCGCATCGGCGTTGAGGTTGTCTATCTTTCTGCCCAAGAGGACAAACGGGACTTCGAGATGTTTGAAATTGCCCTGTTCGTCTGTGTTTTCGGCGGGACAAATCAGCATTCCGCTTACTCCACCGCGTATGAACATATCAATGATTTCCTGTTCGCGTACGGGATCGTAATTGCTGCTGGCGACGACGACTTCAAGTCCTTTATGTGCCGCCGCCAGTTCCACTTGCTTGGTCAGACTGGCAAAAAAAGGATTTTCCAGATTGGTAACTATCAGCCCGATGAGATTTTCGCGGCGTGCGTCGCCATCAGTGGTAAAGTCGGTTTTCAGGATAGTGCTTTTTCTGCCTTCAAGCCCGATGACGTCTTCATCCCGCAACATTGCCATGATTTTTTGCGCGGTTACCAGCGACGCCCCGGTATTTGCCGCCAGTTCGCGTACAGACATGAACGCGTCACCGACTTTGCCGTACAGTCCCGCAGCAATGGAGTTCTTGATCTCCTCCTTTATACGCAAGGTCTTCGGTAGCTGTTTTATCAGTTGTGAATCTGCTTTTTTCATCGCGCCTCTGTCAAATTCCAAGTTATGTTATAGATAATTATAACATAACGGAGATAAAAGTCAATAGTTGTTTTTGAATTATGTTATATTTTTTTATAACATAATATAAGGCATTGACTATTGTAGAGGCAGGCAAAACTATCCGCCATAACATTTTTCTTTCGCATGGCTTCGCTCGCTCAAAAAAATGTTACTAACATGGCAAACCTTAGCGAGCTGTAATGTGTTGCAGGTTAATACATTTCGGCTTCGCCAACCAGCGTTCCGCCGCTGAATCGCGTCCCGGCACTGCCGATTTAGATTGTACCGCTGCGCGGCTTTTTATTTAATTAGCCAGGCGGGTCAGATACTCGTAGGCATCATTGATGATGGTCATGGCTCTATCGTCACCGCCGCGATCGGGATGAAATTTCTTCGCCATGACGCGCCAGCGTGATTTGAGCTCATTTTTGCAGATACTTGAATCCAAACAGAACAAATTACGGTAAGCGGCTTCGCGATTACTGAAGCTTTTGAGTTCTATCTGGTCAAAACAGGTCAGATCAAGTTTAGCGATGCGTTGATTGAAACGTTTATTTTCAATTACCCGACGCAATTCGTCGTTAGTCGAAAAGCGCATGACAAAGTCCAGAATAGCGCGTTTGTCAAAGCTGGAAAATTTGCCCAGGGCGGAAAACGCCAGTCCCTTATGGTTATCCCGGAACCATAGAATGCAAGATTCGCTCTCGTACGGATTCCAGGTTACCTGAAAATGCATGTTGTCTATTACTGCTTCCGTCAAAACTTTTGAATAATTTTTGCCTTGCATTATCATAATTTTTCATCCGCCATAATAGAGTTGATCTTTTTTATAAAAATTCATAAACTCTTTCAGTCCAAATATATATGGTGGTCAGACTCATTAATTGACTCCCCACTATTAAGAAAATAGCACACAATATGGTATAATTCAAATACAAAAAGCGCAATATATTGTGTTTTTTTAATTTTTAT
>JAFGXT010000313.1 GCA_016936495.1 Victivallales bacterium | reverse complement strand
CCAGCGCTGAACCGAGCCAGAGAAACAGCCAAGTCCATCGGGTGCCTGAGCAAGATCAAATCTCTGGCAAAAGCAGACGCAATGTATTCCAGCGATTATGACGATTATATGATACCGGCGAAGTCTGGAGAAACTGGTATGCACTGGCATGAACTGTCTGCTTCTTATGTTGGAGTTAATCCTGAAAAACTGGACTATAGCGTGAGTAAAGAGTATTGCAAAGCGTTTATTTGCGACAGTGCCGGGGAGGCGTTGATCAATCCATACAGCGGAACCACCTATATTCGCTCGGCTAATCTGGGAAGTTATTCGGCAGCGTTTCCCCAGTCTTATGCTTACCGGAAACGCGCCATGTGCAGACGCCCCTCGCTTATGGGAATTCTTACCGACGCGGGTAAATCAAAATCGTTAAGTTATGATTCTTTCTGGGATGTGCCCAGTATATATAACTATTTTGGGATGACGGTTCATCGCGGACATCTTAATATTGCTTATGTAGATGGGCACGCGGACAAGTTACCTCCTGAGATCGGTAATTCATTAGTTATGCTTCAACCAGTGCTGATTACTTACAAAGGCGTATGCAGTCGTGCCGTTAACGGCTGGGAATAATACAATAATAAAATTTAATCAGATCATAAACAAAAGGGAAAAAGATGAAAAATGCAATGTTTATTTTGCTTGCACTAGTGAGCATGGCGGCAAATGTTTTAGCAGATGAATTCAGTGCGGGAGAGTATCGCATTGAGACGGATGAAATATCGGGATTAGAAATTTTTTATGATGATGAACCTCTGGCTGTGATTAAAGGTATCTCTGGATTGGATAAGAATGGCAAGTGGTTCGGCGGGCACATGCTAAAAAGTGAATTTCAAGTAAAAAACAAAGACGGCGTCATACTGTTGGAATATAATATTACCATTGACGGCATACTCCATAAATATGTCCAGACCATTACACTCTCAAAAGAAGGCATAACTGTTGAACGTGAAGTAGTCAGCGCGGAGGACATCAGATCGTTGGATATGACGATCCTGCTGTCCGGAACTCTATATGCCGGAGAGAAAGCCGTATTCTTAACAAATACTGATATCAGGAAAAGTATCGAGCTCCTTCAGGAACCTCCAGCTAAACCGTTGTGGAATCCGTCTGGAATGAATGGCAGAATCAGCCGTGCATGTTTTTCTTCAAAAGGGAAAATGGTTGAGTTTGCATTCAAGTCTTCAAACTGGTCATTTTCTGATTCGAGAACCCGGAAAAATCCTAATTTCACCCTTTACCGCTCATTCTCAAAAAGCGATTTTGGCATAGCGATAGCCCAGGCATTTTCTATATCAGTCAATAAAGCTACAGGACAATGATATAATGAAAAAACTAATAAGTATTTTTCTTTTAGGTATATTTACTGTGGCAAGCGGGGCAGATGCTTTGCGCCTCGAAGCCGACTCGAAGAATCTTCGATTGCTCTATGGGCAAACGGTGATCTCTCCGAAAATCGAAGCCTTCATTGCAGAATCCGGCTGGGGGAACCTCTTGCGTTCAGACAAAACAGGATATGCCCAAATCAGCGAAACCGGTAAATGGATTCACCGCGCCGAGTCTGACAGTGGAAATATTATATTGCGGTCAGAGTCAAAAAATGGAAAAGTCTATTTTTCCGCAGAATTCGATATCCCGCCGGAAAGCATGGCTCACAATATATGTCTGGACATTTTTCTGAATAAGAAATTCTTTTATGAATCGCTTAAGGAGCACACCGGAAAAATGCCGCGTCCGCTGGTAGCTAAGACCGCCATTGGCACCCTTATCGTAACCCCGCTGTCTTCCTGGACACCGTGGGTGGTTCGTGATGAATCAAAATCAGAATGGCGTGGCCCAGACCATAGAACAATAAGCTTGCTTTCATTATCAAAAAAGGAAGTATCCGAACCATTTCACAAAACGGTTCGTCTATCTTTCGAGTTTATTCCTACAGATGGATCAATGGCGGCTATAAGAACAGTAGGGCTCAAAAACTTTGAAACAGCACTCAGGAAAACCGGAAAGGTCTCCGCTGAATTTGAAGCCGCAGCACAATGGTTGTCAACGGAAAAACCAGATGACGCTAAACTCGATCTTATCGAAAAGGCACTTATAGCCGAAGCTCGCAGCCGCAGAATCTACCGTAATACAGCCTTTGCTGGAATTGTCATTCCGCTGCCATTTGCTAACGAAAAGAAAAATGGAAGGTTTGTTTTTTCCGATAGAATCACCGTGGAAGCTGCCGATAGCAACGCTGGTACTGCCGCCGCGATACTGGAAGACGAACTGACGCGCTACCGGGGGATCCCCGCGGGAGGAACAGTAAAGATTATCATCAATTCTGCCTCAGAACTTCCCGACGAAGGTTATTCCATAAAGATAACCCCGGATAGTATCATGATTTCCGGTAAAGGGATGGCCGGTGCAATCAATGGAGTTCAGACTCTGATTCAATTGCTGAAAAAGGATTCTTCCGGCCGGATATATGCCGACAGTTGTGAAATCCGGGATTGGCCGGGAAGCAAATTCAGGGGAATTCAGCTCATCCCGTCCAATCGCTTCGGAACTGGATTTTTTCGGGATGCTATCCGCCGCCTAGTCTCACGTTATAAATACAATATGCTGGTGTTTGGCGAGGATTCCACTGGTAACATGGAATGGAAGTCCCATCCAAAAATCACTTCGCAATTTCGCATGTCTTCGAATGAAGTTAAAAAAATCATTAAATATGCCAAAGCACACAGCCTTAAAATCATTCCCCTCATACAGTCTCTTGGACATAACACCCACACATTGAAAGCATATCCGGAACTGGCAGACGGCGGGGACAGCAGCTCGCTGTGCCTCTCGCACCCTGGCACGCGCAAATTGCTTGCGGATCTCTATGACGAGGCGATACAACTGTATCAGCCTGAATACGTCCATATCGGTTGTGATGAATCCTTCTCCGTCGGACGGAACAAACTCTGTAAAGGTCGCAAGCCAGCCGACTTGCTGGCCGAGCACCTCAACTGGTGCCATGAATACTTGAAGAAAAAAGGCTGCAAGACTATCATGTGGCACGACATGCTTCTGGAAAGCGGTAAATGGTCATCTCCGGCAAACAGTCATAAATCGCTGATAACGCATCCGGCTCTGGAAAAGCTGAACCGGGATATAATCATCGACCTCTGGACTTACAAGGAAAAGGATGACTTCCCTGCACTTGCCCATTTTCGCAAAAAAGGTTTTCAAGTACTGGGTTCCGGCTGGTATACGCCGGAGAACTATATCATGCTGGAAAAAGCAATCCGTAAAAATGGTGGAATGGGGACTGTCGCCACTACCTGGATGTTTGAATTGTTCGGCTCTACTGACCTTACTTCCGTGGCTGGCGCTGATGCAGCATGGCGATGTAATGGGAATCAGAATCCGTTTTTTTCAGATATGCTTTATTCCGCTCATGTCCATGCCGCTATGCTGCCTCCGCAACCTTCGGAGTTTGCCGGTACCGCTACCGTCCCGGTATCTCTGGAGAAATTCATTAATGCTCCTCTGGATAAGGAGCTGGAGGTACTGCCCGCAGGAATGGTTGATTTTTCAAATCTTAATTTTGAGATTGCGCCTTACGGAAAAAATCGTTGCGTTGCGGTCGATAGTCAACAACGTTCTCCTGCAATCACTCTTTCCGGGACTGCACGCGGTCTGGTATTTCTCCATACCGTCAATACCTTAAACAGCGATAAAAAAGTGGGATATTATGAAATCACTTACGCCGACGGAAGCACGATCCAGATAGAACTGTATAACCGAAGAAATATTTTCGGAGCCACTCTTCCATCTCTATCGGCGGATTTCGATAAAAAGCTTTTTGGCGGATTTTTCCCACTATCGAAACCGGTTTGGCGCGGCTGTTCAATTTCCGGAGAACCGCTAACTCTGCAAGCTTTTGAGTGGCTGAATCCGCATCCAGACAAGATGTTGAAGTGCGTTGAGCTTATCTGCAGCGCGGATCCCCCTGTTCGCATTTCACTTATTGCTCTTTCAACTGTCAAAAATAACATTTAGCTCAGGAATAAAAACATGAAAACAACAACATTAGCCTCCCTGACCGCCCTTTGTTTGATGGCATTGCCATCAGGCGCCGGAGAAAAGAAAATGAACATTGCCGAACTTGATGCCAACTTCCGCCCCGCCACCGTTGCCGGACTGAAAGTCAACTTCTATGACGCCATGAAAGCACCATTTACTCTGGAAGGTTTTCCGTGGCGTAAAAAAGACGGGGAAATCTTTCGTGTTCCCGAATCATTTACTGCAAATGATATCAATAAAAGCGCGTTGCACCTGGCTAATCATTCCACTGGGGGCGAGATCCGTTTTCGTACCAATTCTCCGTATATTGTTTTGCGGGCAAAGCTTGCTTATTCTCTTGATATGAACCACATGACACGTACCGGATCAGCCGGATTCGACCTCTACCGTGACGGCAGATTCGTCTCCGCGGCGCAACCTGATCGCTCTTTCGGAACACTTGAGCGTAAACTTAAAGGTTCGCCAGACGGCAGCATGTGCGATTTTATTTTAAATCTTCCTCTATATGGCAGTGCGTCGCAGATTGAACTTGGGCTTGCCCCAAATTCAAAACTGGAAGCTCCAGTTCCCCACAAAATCACCAAACCCATTCTGTTCCATGGTTCCAGCATCACTCAGGGAGGCTGCGCCTCGCGTCCCGGCAACGCCTATACTTCCATGCTCTGCCGCAAACTCGACGCCGAACAGATCAACCTGGGTTTTTCCGGGTCGGGCATGGCCGAACCAGCTTTGGCTGAAGCCGTGGCATCGCTTGACCTCTCGCTCCTTGTCCTCGACGCCGGACACACAAAACATAATCTGAATTTCTATAAGACAATAAGAAAAGCCCATCCGGAACTGCCGATTATCATTGTTTCCAAAAGCTATGACGCCAAAGAAAAAATCAGCCGCGCGACTTACGACTACGCCATTGCCAACGGCGACAAAAATATCCTCTTTTTCGATGGGATGAAATTCTTTGACGAAAGTGAATGCCCTGATGCCGACGCCTGTACCGTAGATGGAGTCCACCCCAATGATCTGGGGTTTTACCGCATGTATAAGGCACTGTTGCCGGTGCTGGAAAAAGCCTTGCAGTTATAAAAAGATGTAAACAGGAAAAATCATGAAAGAAAATGTTTTCAAAAAGTATGCCGACAATCCGGTGGTCAGTCCGGATGATTTGCCTGGCGGAATCATGTATGTGCTAAACCCTGGAGCTGTTAAGCACAACGGCGAGTATCTGTTGATGATGGATGCGGCAACGCTGTCTACTCCCATCATATTCTGGCTGGCACGCAGTCGCGACGGCATTCATTTTACGCCGGATCCGGCTCCGGTGGAAAACTGGCCGCAGTGGTCAGCTGGCGTGACGGAATGTTGTGTGTATGATCCCAGGATTACCCGTATGGGAGATGAATATATCATCATGTATGCCAGTCAGGCATTTGGACGAGGTGTCAGAACTGGAGTGGTGCGCACTCGGGACTTCGTAACTTTTGAACGGGTCCCGCAGGCTCACACTGATCTTGACAACCGCAATTCTGTGCTGTTTCCTGAAAAAATTAACGGTTGGTATGTACGTTTTGACCGTCCCATGTCAGGAGAATGCGATCCTTGCGATATGTGTATCAGCTATTCACGTGATTTGTGTTGTTGGGAAAACTCAAAGACCCTGATGACGCCACGTCCCAGTTGCTGGGATTCGCATAAAATAGGTGGCGGTGCGGTTCCCATCCGCACAGATCAGGGGTGGTTATGTCTGTATCACGGCGTTGATTCAACCTGCAACGGTTTCATTTACCGTTTGGGAGTTATGTTGCTTGACCTGGAAGATCCGACAAAAATTATTGGACGAAGTCCTGATCCGGTGTTGTGGCCAGAACATCCTTACGAGTTTATGGGCAGGGTGCCGAATGTTACTTTTGCCTGTAACGCCTTGCTTGAAGATGATGGAACCGTCAAGGTATACTACGGTGCTGCGGATACCTGTATCGGCCTGGCCAGCGCAAGTCTGGACGACCTGATCGAAAGCTGTTTCAAGCAGGATCAGCTCAAAAAAAGATTTTTCTCTGTTGTTAAGTAAAAAAATCCCGGCGCCGATTTCGCGGCGGCATACCTTTATTCTATCAAAAACTCATCTTTGCAATTATTTATGAAAATTAATACTAAAAACGATAATTAATGGCTTGAAAAAACGAATATCGTAAATAATATTATATTTATATACGATAAACACATATGTAAAGGGAAAGTAAATGATTATCGGACTTGCAAAGGAAATCAAAAAAGAAGAATATCGGGTTGGATTAACTCCGACCAGCGCCAAGGAATATATAGATCACGGTCACCGCGTGCTGGTTGAAAGCGGCGCGGGGAATGGAACGGGGTTTGCCGATGCCGAATACTGTAATTGTGGATGCGAGATTGTCTCTGACCGCCGCAAGCTTTTCGCCGATGCGGAAATGATCATCAAAGTCAAGGAACCCCTGGCGGAGGAGTTTGACTTGTTCCATGAGGGACAACTGCTCTACACTTATTTACATCTGGCGGCCGCCCCGGCTTTGACGCGGGCATTGCTTGACCGGAAAGTGACCGGGATAGCCTATGAAACGGTCAGCGAAGCAGACGGTTCTTTACCGCTGCTGGCGCCGATGTCGCAGATAGCCGGTCGACTAGCGGTTCAGGAGGGAGCCAAATATCTGGAAAAACCTTTTGGCGGACGCGGTATTCTGTTGAGTGGTGTGCCCGGAACTCCGCGCGGAAAGGTGCTTATCCTTGGCGGAGGAGTCGCTGGAAGTAATGCCTGCCGTATCGCGCTCGGAATCGGCGCCGACACCACGGTGTTTGATGTTTCGGCACGACGTCTTGCAGAGATCGAGAATACTTTTGGAAATTCGGTCAAAACGCTCTATTCCAATCCCGGCAATATAGACATGGCAATCCGCGAAGCCGACCTGATCATTGGCGCGGTATTGCTTCCGGGCGCGGCGGCACCACGGCTCATTCGACGCGATGATCTCGCAAAAATGAAACCCGGCGCGGTCATGGTGGATATTTCTATCGACCAAGGCGGTTGTTTTGAAACTTCTAAACCCACCACGCACACAGATCCGGTCTTCAACGTCGAAGGAATCGTCCATTATTGCGTGGCAAACATGCCCGGCGCGGTTAGTCTCACCTCAACTCTGGCACTGACCAGCGTTACCAACCGCTACGGACTTCAGCTTGCCGACCTGGGCATCGAACGGGCGCTGACCGAATCCGCACCCATCCGCGCCGGTCTTAACTGCATGGCTGGACATTTGACCAATAAGGCGGTTGCGGAATCACATGGTATGAGTTATATTATGGCATGATGGATGAAATGGATGAAAAAATTATTGCAATTCTTACTACCGACGGTCGCGCCGGTAACAATACCATTGCCCGTGAACTTGGAGTTTCTGAAGGAACGATCAGGAACCGAATCAGAAAGCTGTGCGAGTCGGGGGTGTTGCGGGTCTCCGCAAAGATAAACCCGGAGTCAATTCCAGACCGACAGCTTTTCCTGCTTGGCGTCAAGGTTTCAACAAGCAAGGATCTCTGCAAGATCGCGGAGGCAATCGTTGCTTTGAACGAGGTTCAGTCAGTCTGTATCACCACCGGACGCTATGATCTCATTGTTGAACTCTGGCTTCCCGTCAAGCACGGTTTGATCGATTTCATCAACGGGTCGATGGTGGAGATCGACGGCATCGTCTCTACCGAAAGTTTCCTTGCCATGAAATCGCTCAAAAAGTGGGTCGACGCGTCCAACTGAACCGCAATACACGTCGGCAAGATGGAGCAAACATGGTATCCCACAATTGAATTTCCCATATTACCGTACATCAAATATAATTGATGTACGGAAAATACCCAATAATTAATATGGGGGAATATAATTTTACGCCTAAAAATCTCAACGAGATTTACATAAATTCCTGAAAACAAATACATTAACTCATGTTTTTTCTGCGCCCGAATCCTCTGGCAATTTAGGGCTCGGGAGGGGGCTCTTTTACTTTCTCAATTTTCAGGAAACTATTCTGAGCAATCCTTTGCCATAAGAGTATTGATTTATGACTTGGAGGCATTATATTCATTATCATTGTGATTTAATATATTCATGAAGTAATATGAATGATTAT
>JAFGXT010000312.1 GCA_016936495.1 Victivallales bacterium | reverse complement strand
CATTGAGCCGCATGAAAAAGATAGGTTTCCTTAGACTTCGCGTCAACACTCAACTCTGAAAGACGGATAAAGCCTTCAGCTCCTTCAGCGTAGTTTTTTTGTTCGATGAGAATGGCAACGTATTGATTTGCAGCGCGGAGCGCGTCGAGACTATCTGGTGCGAGTTCAAGAAAACACCGGAAAAATTTTGCGGCTTCAGTTTTTTCATTGCCTGACAAGGCATTTCCTGCCATCAATAAAAGGAAATGTGGCTCGGTAATATCCATTCCGCCAATTACCTTAACAGCTTGTTTCGATTGACCGATGGCGGTCAACGCGAGCGCAAAGCGGATGCGCATCTCGGGTGTTGTGTTGTTTTCCAAAGCGACGACAACATCGTGATAGCGTCTGGTCTTGAGCATTTCGTCGATTATGGAGACAGCGACCGAGCTCTGTTGTTTAATTCTTGATGGAAGCCGAAGATCGAACCCTAAGAGGCGCAAGGTTTCCCGGCAGTAATGAAGGCGATTGCACAGGTCTTGAAATTGTGGAGAATTATTGGGAAGCTGTGTTGCCGCAGCTAGATAATATTTTGTGGCATCGGAGATTGCACTGATCTTCTCTCGTTCGTTGACTATACGGAATCCCAGCCCGGCATATTGTTCTCCCAGCAGTATAAGCAGCATAATTTCACCTGAGGGCTTTTTTGCCCGTGAACCGTGTTTTATCGGATAATAATGCTGAAGTGTTTTGCGAATTAATTGTATTGGCTCCTGATACTCACCATTCAGATTGAAGTTTTTGGTTTGAAGCAATACCTGTTTGATGGCAATTTCTGAATTACCACCGTCCTTAATTTGCGCAAGCAGTTTTGTCGCGGCATCAGAGAGCTCTTGATATTCCGGGACTCCGCGTGCTTTCCAGTCCTCGGCACGGCGAATAAGCAAGGTTGAATGGTTCAAAAGGTCGGCAGTCAGCCAACCACGATGATTGGCAATTTCCTGCGCTTTTTTGACGTTTTCGGCAATCTTGTCAAGATTGTTTCCCAAAATATATTCACGCATGGCTTGCAACTTCAACTTCTGTGCTTCTGAAATATTGCTTTCAAGCGTTTTCCCGATAAGTTCATCACATTCTAAAAATTTCCCTAGCTGAAAAAGTTTTTCCGCATCTTCAAATTCTCCGGCGGTGAGTGTGAGTGCTAAAAATAAAGTTGTAAAAGTTAGCCATCTCATTTTAGCAGCTTCACATTTTTTAAGTTGTTATTGGCCAAGTCGGCAAGCAGAGAGACCAGCATATGATGCTTTGACTCTTGATCGCATTGAAGCAAAAATTCCGCTTCCGGCATCAAACGGGAGTAACGCCGCAATAATTTATTTAACGTCTCACGTGACTGCAAAACACCATTGACTGCATATTCCCCGGTTGGGGACAACTCGATTTTTATCGTACTTTGTAAATCAACTTGAGCAGAGGCCGCACCGCCAGAGGTAGGAAGATTAGTTTCAAGTAGCGTCATCTCGACATAGCTCGACATCGTAACGATGAAGAATATCAGCAACAGAAAAACCACATCGGTCATGGCGGACATGCTGTTGGAATCCTCGGCGATGACGATAGAGGGAGGACGCATGTTATTTGCCCTCCGTCTTGACTTCAGTGTTTATCCTGACTTGTGAATATCCAGCCTCTGCGGCGGCGTTCATTACGGCGGAAATAAATTTGTGTGGAGCATCGCGATCACCGTTAATGATCAGTACAGTGTTAGAATTGATGTTTTGACTCCGCATTGCAGAGGCAACTTTTGACGAAATTTCATCGGCGGAAATTTGCAGAAATCCAATTCTAACTGAACCGTCAGATAGAACATTTACCATAATCCGCTCCGATGGCAAAGTTTTTATCGCCACGGAATCTATAGTTGGCAGGTTTACGGCGGAATCTATCTGCTCCCGGTCAAAGCTGGCGGTTACGACGAAAAAAATGATGAGTAGGAATATAATGTCAATCATACTCGACAGTGATCCCACCGAAATATTCGAGATGCTGGTTGGAAACTGATAGCGCATAACATCATCCATGAGGTAGTTTTGTTGTTACGGTATTTGAATACACCAGATGGGGATCAGGCACAGGAATAAGTGGGAGAGAATGGTCGAGTGTATCGGTAACAGTTTCGATGCGCTTTTCAAGGAGATTACGAAAAATCACGGTAGAGCGAAACGGCGGGACTGCGACCAGCAATCCGGCTGCCGTAGTATAAAGCGCCTGAGAAATGGAAATGGCGAGAATTGACGCTTTTTCTGGACCAAGAGCCGTCCCCAGTCCCATAAAGGCGTCAACCATACCAGTAACGGTGCCGAGAAGACCGAGCATCGGAGCGATATTACCGCACATGGCAAGAGTGTTTATAGAGCGAAGAGTGGCTTTGACTTGCCGATCAATCATGGAACCGACAATTTCCTGACGTTCCGCCAATGACTTCTCATGCGCGACCAGCAAGATCGCCTTAAAAATTCTTCCAGCAAGGGAAAAAGCATTCTCACAGAGTTCAAAGGCTCTTTGCCAATTCCCCTGTGTGAGCAACGGAGTCAATTCCCCCTGCAATTTAGAGTTGAAGAATAGCCTGCTTCTTAGAAGCCAAGCGCAACGAATGGCGATCGCCAATGCCGCCGTGCTGACGGCAAAGAGCAACACCCAGATCAAAAGACCCATCAGACCGCTGTTGAATATTATGTTAGTCATTTGCTTTATTTCTTAATATTTGTAGTTTTGATACAGCATCAGGAAAGCCTTGATATGAGGATAATTCAAGATATTTCAATGCCTTATCTTCATCTTTTTCAACACCCTTACCATAATAAAAGCAATAAAATAACATATATAATCCGCCTGCATTTCCTGTATTTGCTGATTTTTTAATTAAATTATATCCATCAACATATCTTTTCTTGATATTCAGTAAATATGCTCCATAAATTGCTTGTCCAAATGAATTGTTGTGCAATGTTGCTTTTTTTGCCCATTGAGATGCTAGGGCAGTGTCAATTTTCACGCCAATACCTTTCATATATCTAAATGCTATCTCTGCTTCAGCTATAGGATATCCGCTTTCTGCCGATTTCAGCAAAAAACTGAATGCCAATGCAGTATTGCCAGTGGCATTTGATTCGGAAATCCCAATGATATAGAGATATTCAGGTGTTTTATCTTGAATATGACCTAACGTTTGAAGCAATGAAATGTATATTTCTCTTGCTCTTGGCTTATTAACCTCTACCCCCTTGCGTCCATAAAAAAGATAATTTGCAATTTTAAATTTAATTGCATAATCATCGGGAAATTTTTCAATGTGCAACTCCATTATCCTAAAGGCATCAGAAAAACTATACTTTTGCTCGATATTGCTTAATTCTTTATGAAAAAGCTCATTTTCAGCAAAGATACATTGAGAGAAAAATAAAGTTAATAATAGAGATAATGCTATTTTCATAATGGTCTTATTTTTGAATTTTTATTTCACGATAATTTACCGGATTTTTAATGAAATCTCGTTTTTCCAATAGAATTCCATCTTTAGACCATTTTTTCCCTTGAACTGCTTTTTTAGTCTTCTTGTCATATTTAATAAGACTATTAATGCCACCATTAACAAAAAAAGTAACCTCCATCTCGCCAATAATATACATTCTATAAATCGATGTTGTCTCTGGATAAAAATTAATTTCTTGCAAAAGTTTTTCGCCATCATAATCTCTCAACTGTAATAAATTATTAGATAAATACCTAACAACACGCTTTCGAAAAGATAATGGGAAAATTATAGAAAAAGAGTCATTGCTTTGATCTTCAATAATTATATTAAAAGATTCATTTTCTACTATTTTTACATTCGCGAAGTTGAGAAAAGATGCTTTTGTTATGGCCATATGAAAGTACAGTTTAGACAACTCGATCCATTCTTTGTTCTTTGATGATTCTGCTAATAAAGGGGTTGGAGCTTTAATGTCATTTATATTATTTATACAATAATTATCGCCAACGACTACTGTAAATGTCCTATTTGAAGATGTATTAAATTTATAAATTTTAGAATCTACGTTATTGTCGATACCGACACAATTTATTTTTATATCTTTGACTTGTAATGTTTTGATTTGATTCATGTCATTAAATAATGTTGCAGCTTCTATGTAATAGTTATTTCTTAACACGTCAAGACCTTTACAATTGATAAACAACAAACACATTGCACAAAAAATAAACGTCCGCATAATACATTATCCTTCACAAATTGTTTTTGAGAACATATGGACAGTTTCCAGAGTAATTTAGTTCTAAATCACCACTACTTGTGCTCCAATTTGAAATAAAAGCATTAGGAAGAGAAACTCCTGCTTGACTTGCAATATTTCTGCAAACGGTAGCACAATTTCTATCATTAGTACTACTAAAATCTACTAACTTTTCTCCAGAAGAAATTTTGTTTACAATAATTCTTGTTCCTAAAGTGTATGTTCCTGGAGAGGTACTTAACGATTTCGTTGCTGACAGTCCAGCTACTAAACTATTATAAGAAATATCATAGTCCTTTGATTTATCATATGAATGAGAATTATCTGTTCCCAATATACCCGGTCCTGTTTGATTCTCCATAAAGTCACCAAATCCAGTTGCTGGATAAAAGCCATGTTTGTTATTTAGAAAATCTGAATATTGTGATAATTCATTATTTTTCAAATAATTAACAGCAAAATTTGAAACTTTGAGCTCCCAAAATGCATGCCCAACGGTAATGGTTTTATCAAATACACCAGTTATTCCGACAGGACCACCAATAGGAGCTTGAACATAGACTACTAATGTACATTGATAGATTTTTACTTCAATACGCTTTTCCGATGTTCCACATGTAGCAATTATATAGAAACCACTTGATTCAGTCGATGTGTCTACGGATTTTTCTTCCCCCACTCCATATACACGCGATGAAAACCATTCATCTCCAGAAGTCGACCACTCGGGCGTTCCGTCAGGCCAAGCGATTGCATTCGGCAGAGGAAATGCTTTTACCGATAAACTATCATCAACAGCAACGTAAGTGACAGTATCAGAAGTCTTGTAATTTTCATTACGAATTTTTACATCTATTTTATCAACCCCTACAACAGTCATTTTTCCTGAATCTGATTTCGCATTATTATCGGTCGGACTGGCAGTGATATTATATATACCGGGATCAGGAGTTCCCATTGAAGCCGAAAACCATCCGGGAACATCCCACCAGCTGCGACTAAAAATGATACTGCTTTCATTATTTTTCGTTTGGTTGTTAACTGTCCAATTGCTCGACTTGCTACTAGTTCCCTCATAAGCCGTATATGTCACACTTGTGCCGGCTTTGACAACTATTTCTTTTGCGCCTCCATCTTGATTGGATTTGATATAAAACGGAGCTTTTGCGTTTCCGCTGGCTCCCCATGTAGGTTGAGGGCCAGTACCGCCGCTGGGAGGAATTAGTTTCCCATTCATAGAAATTGTGAAATTCGCAGTGGGCAATGCGTCATTTGAATATTCTTT
>JAFGXT010000311.1 GCA_016936495.1 Victivallales bacterium | reverse complement strand
TGCCAATAAGGCAGTTTTAGATTTTCTAAACATTGAAAACGCATCACAAATACTCGGATTACGCCCAGGGGAAGCCCTTAACTGTATTCATGCGGAAAATGATTCAGGAGGTTGCGGCACCACGGATTTCTGCCGGATGTGCGGCGCGGTCAATTCAATACTTGAGACCCAGGAAACTCACGTCGAGGATATGCGTGAATGCGAAATAAGCACATCAAAAGGCACGGCATACAATTTAAGGATCTGGACATATCCATTCAACCACAACAATGAAAAATTCATTCTCTGCACCATTCGAGACATAGCCGACGAAAAATACCGCCACATACTTGAACATATATTCTTCCACGACCTTATCAATATCGGCGCTGGTCTATGCGGACTTATCGACATCATAGGACATGACACATCAAGTCTAAACAAACACCAATCAACCCTGAAAAATCTGGCTCAGGAAATCATTGATGAAATAAACGCGCAGCGGGACATCTACGATGCGGAACAAGGGAAGATGCCAGTTCAAACACAAAACATTTCAAGCGGGGATATTCTCAACAGTGTTACAAGCATGTACAGTCGGCATCATGTGGCTATAGGGAAAAATATTGTAATAAAGCCGGAATCCGATGACATACACTTTGAAAGCGATTCCCGCCTTCTGACACGCATCCTCGGCAATATGATAAAGAACGCGCTGGAAGCTGTCCGTGATGGGGAAACCGTCTGTGCAAAATCCTTCAAAACTGGAGACACAGTACGTTTTGAAATATCCAATCCGGGAGTGATACCGCATGACGAGCAACTACAGATATTCAAGCGTTCTTTTTCAACCAAAGGCAAAGGACGCGGTCTTGGCACATACAGTATAAAATTGCTGACGCAAAACTATTTACAAGGAAAGGCAGGCTTCGTATCCAATACGGAATCCGGCACAATATTTTTTATTGAACTGCCATTGCAATTCAACCATACGAAACCATACTGAAATAAAAAGGGGGAGGAATAAACATGTCATGGATAATAGCAGCCGATGATGACACTCTTATTCGCCAGGTCTATACACATATGCTGGAAAACCTGGGACATGAGTTTGTAGTCTGCCGCAACGGGGAAGAAGCGCTTGCTGAATTCAAAAAACGTACCTCCGACCTGATGATCCTGGATATTTCAATGCCTGATATTGACGGCTTGGAGGTTTGCCGTAGAATACGTAAAATACCTGATGGCGTCGGAGTTCCTATTATCATAGTATCCGGCAGCGGTTCAGAGGACAGCATAAACAAAGGATTCAGCGCCGGAGCCACAGATTATATGCTCAAGCCAGTACAACAAGCAGTGTTTCTGGCAAAGCTGAAAAACTTTCTCAAGACCAGCTCGTTAAATCAACATGAATTCAATCTGGTGCATAATCATGTAGTATTTTCCAATCGCTTCCGAATCGAAAAAGTCATCGGTTACGGAGCCCACTCTGTAGTTTTTCTGGCACACGACCAGCAGGACAAACGCGATGTGGCGCTCAAAGTGTTAAACCAGAATACCGCTGATCAGGAGATATTGGCGCAATATGTGGAAACCCTCAAGGAATATCAGCTGACAGACCCGGAAAAATTTGTAAAAATCATTGATTTCGGACAGGAATCCGGACAAGTATTTGTAGTTATGGAACTAGCCGGGGATGACCTCAGACACAGCATCAACACTGGAGTAATGGATGAGCCTCATGTCTGTTCTATCGCCATTGATATTCTGGAATCCCTGAACGAACTACAAAGTCATGATCTGCTTCATCTGGATATAAAACCGGAAAACATAATTCATCACAACGGTAGATTCAAGCTTACTGATTTTGGCATGGTAACCACACGGAACACCCTCACCGTACCACTGAAGATGGAAGTATGGTCAACCGCCGCCTATGCTTGCCCGGAAAGCTTTGACGGGACTTCCGGACTGGATTACAGCAGTGACATATACAGCCTTGGGATAGTCTTGTTTGAGCTCGCGACCGGCGACAATCCTTTTCTGTCTGACAAGCCTACGGTAGCCATGTACCGCCACATAAATCTCAAACCACCTTACGTCTCATCTTTGCGGAAAGATTTTTCTTTTGAGTTTTCCTGTATGATAGAAAGCATGCTGGAAAAAAGCAAAGACAAACGTCCCAAACTTCAAGTATTGCTTGAGGGTTTCAAAGCCATCAGAGGTTATTACGAAAACAATAATCTAAAACAACTTAACTTTATTTCCGAGGATGATTTTCAATCAAAACAAAAAAATGTGGATCTGCTTAATCGTACCTGTTTAAATCTGGAACGGATGAACATCAAACCAGACAGCAAATTGTCAGTCTTTGACCGTGTTGGCGAGCTGGGAGTAAGCTTGATGAGCCGTAAATACAGCAGAACGGAAAATTCTTCATGGAAAAAGATAGCGATAATCGTCCTGATTGTCGGCGTATGCTTCAATATCCTGGGATATTACAGCTTCGCGTCATTTAAATACAATCCGGTGAATCAAAGCAATATGCCTGAAATAAAAGTGCAATGTCATCATTGCGGACACATCGAAAACTGTAAAACCGCTAATATAGACGAATGCGTTTGCAGCAAATGTGGCGGCAAATGCGGCTTCTCAATGCGATGCAACAAGTGTTCCGCAACTTTCCCATGGAATCAACCGAAAATCCCGATCGGAACAGATATTAAAACAAGTGCGGAACTGATTCGTCAGTCAATGAAATGTCCGGCATGTAACTCCAGCAATGTCAGTTATGTCGAACCGAAAGGAGGGAATAAGTGATGAAACGGCGCAACTCTTTTACACTCATCGAAATACTTGCGGTCATATCCATTATATCCTTATTAGCTGGAATGTTGCTTCCGACATTAAATACAGTACGCTCAAAAGGCAGATACGGGCGTTGGCTGGGGTTCAAAAGCAACCTGCGTGCCGACCATGAACTATTGATATATTATGATTTTGAGGATGGCGGTTACAGCCAGCTTGAGAACAAAGCATTTGGCATAGACTGGCTGAATTATGATCAGAAACGCCTTAACGCCACCATAAACGGCGCAAAGTGGGGCAACGGCAGATGGCGTGGCAAAGGAGCTTTGGTATTCAACGGCATGAATAATAACGCCTTTGTTCCGGCAGACAATAAAATAGGGCAGATAAATGGCAATTTTTCATTAGAATGCTGGTTCTTTCCATACTCGACATCTGGGCTTCAGACCATTCTTGAACTACGTGGTGAAAACTCTAAAGATCAAAGTTTGGCGCTAACTCTGAATAACGGTAAAATGTCCCTTACACTTGATGCCGAAACTCAGCCCATCACACCTCCTGCAAACCCAGGAAAAGGCAAAGATAAAGGCAAACCAAGTGGAGGCCCTCCGGGACTAGGAGGCAATCTTCCGCCCGGACTTGGAGGTAATCTGCCCCCCGGACTGGCAAAAAAACAACTCACAGGCGACAGTGTCAGCTTGGATTACAACTTTTCAAAAGACAAATGGTTCCATGTGGTGCTCTCCTATGATGCCGACAACAGCCTTCTCTGTATATACGTAAACGGAGAAATGACGGAGATAATTGAAACGAATGGAGCAATCAATATATTTGTAGGCGAGACCCGCATCGGCGGAAGTTCCAGCAGCGGACAAGGCTTCAACGGCATTATAGATGAGTTGGCGATTTATACCCGGCAACTGCCTTATTCAGCAGTAAAATCACATCACGAAATGGGCAGACCGCAATAAAAAAGCCTAGACGTCTTCTGGCATATTGCGTCCGATATTACGCTGACGGAATACCGACGGGGTCATATTGAAATGTTTACGAAACTGCCGGTAAAAATATTGAGGTGAAGAAAAACCGCTCAGTTCCGCAACCGTTCCTGTGTTCAGAAAGGTCTCTGATAAAAGCTTTTTTGCATACTCAAGTCGGCAACGTTTAAGCATATCCGGGAAGGTCATGCCGAATTCCTTGCGCAACACATGACTGGTGCGGGATATACTGAGCGACAAAAATCCAGCCAACTCGTCCAGCGACGCCGACTTATCCCGGAATCGACGAAAAAAGAAATCATTTATTCTACCGGCGCGACTGCCGTCAGGAGGATCATTTACACTCAATACCGCATTAAAGTTTCCGGTCATCCCCGCACATATACGCCCGATGCGCTCCGCCGTAACAAGGTCAATAAAAGGTAAAGCCCGTTGCGCCTTTTCCAATTCCCGAGTTAAAGATTCATTAATTACGCAATACGACTCAGGCTCCACAAGCCCGGATATTTTTCCGCGGATACGAAAAGGTCCGTAAAACACAATCAAACGTAAATGGTCATCATTATCGAACACAGGAATAACTATTTCGAACGCTCCGAACTGGCACCGTTTGAAAAATATATCCCGACGTTTCAGGCATTCAGTTCTGACTCTGGTCATATCAAATCCAGTACATGCTGATATATTCTGTCCCAATCCCAGTTTCACCCTGCAACAGAAAGTATTATCATGAAAAACAGGAGCTATCTCATTCATGCGCCACACTTCACCATCGTACAAATGAATACAGAAATGACCTCCAAAGGCATCCTCCATCGCCTTCAGCGCACCAATAAGAGTTTTCAAGCTGTCATTCATAATAAGCAAGCGGGTCAGCCCCGTGGAAGTTCCTCCAGAACTTTTCGCAAATGCGCGGAACTCTCGTTCAAGCCTCCGGCGCGATTGCGCTTAAGCCACAATTCCTCATGCTTGCCGATGACATGCCGCAACAGCTTTTTCAAGGCTTTGACATCTATTTCCTCGTCCTTGAACAGTAGCATTTTATTCAAAGCGCACTCAGTCATAAAACTGCTGTTCAGAAGTTCTTCGATCATCAATCTACCGTCATCTGTTTCCGGCAGTGCGGTGGCAAGATGACCTCGCAGTTCACACAGAGCATGCAATGCTTTATGTACCTCGGCAACACTGTATTTGTCCAGCCAGTCCGGCTTATTGTCCAAAGGTGCAACCAGTGCTCGATAAAACAATGTGGCATTTTTTGTTTTATGTTCAAAAAGGGTATAAAGATTTCCGTATGACATAAGGTAATCACCAATAACACCGCCGCAATCGCGGGCGATAAGCAAATCGACCGCTTCGGCAATATCGGCGTGCTTATTGACCTCATGGCACCATGAAAACGCAGCCCCGGCGCATATACCCGGCCAGCTTAAAGGCGAATACTGATGATGTCCACCATCCCCCCAATCGGTTATCAGATAACCGATTGCACCATTTTCACTGCCGTATTCGGCGGCGTCCAGCAGGTTTTTCATACTGTTATCAGTACGTCCCGCAAGCGAATTCCAGGAAGAAGTGCCGGGACATACATAGAACGGAACTCCGGCTTCAGCAAAGGCTTTGGTCTCGGTTGCAAACGGATGATCGTCTTCATATCCCCAGTTTAGGGCGGTAATGCCTTTGGGCAATTTATTTATCAATTCCGGTTGATGCAGAATTATATCGCCCCAAAACATCGCTTCGCGTCCATGCGCGGCTGCAAGTTTGGCTATCTTAAGGAGAAAATCCATATAGACCTGAGTTTTTCCTTTTTCTTCGCAAAGTGTTTTGCTAACGCCCTCCCCCAGCTCCCAGGTCTCGTCGCAGCCGATATTAAATTTGACATTAGAGAAATTAGGCAAGTATTCACTATAAAGTCCGTTCAGAAACTCCAAGCTCTCCTGATCCGGCTTCAGAACCCCGCCGCAATCTCTCTTTCTGCCATCAGGCAAGGTAAAGCCATCCGGACACTCCGCCAAATGGCGAAACTCATCGTGCTTCAACCAGCGTTCAAGATGTCCAAACGAATTCAGATTTGGAACCAGCTCGATAAAACGCTCCCGGCAATACATGTCCAACTGCATTATTTCCTCGGAAGTAAAAGGAGAAGCATCACTCCACACCGTTTCCGCGCCGGAAAACTCAAAAGTGTGCTCGATATAAAGCTGGAGCTGATTATATTTCAGTGCTGACAACATATCCACAAATTCATACAACTCATTCATCAACGGCACTTTGCAACGCGATACATCCAGCATGAAACCGCGGTGTTCAAAATCCGGATAATCCTCGATTTTACACTCAGGAAAAAATACACCGGTCTGGGAAAGCAATTGTTCAATGGTCTTCAAGCCGAAATAAAGTCCTGCCTCATCCGTAGCGCTAAGTTTTATGCCGTCAGCGGAAGAAACAATGTTGTACTGCTGCGGTCTGCGTCCAGCGGCGCAGTCAAGCTCCATATCCAGCAAGACCTTTCCATTCTGCGGCTGTCCGGCGGTAAGCCTGAGCGGACAGGGGAAAATATCTTTGATATTCGCGGAGAACTCCAGTGCCGCCCGTTTTAATTCGCAGGACAGTTCCGGAGATATTTTAAGCCATTGCGCCGCCGAATAATCAAACTTCTTTTCGTTAAATACCGCTTTACGCGGGACAGGAAATAAAAAACAAGTCATTTACAATACCTCCCAAAAGTGTTTGCATAAATTTTTAAATACCCATAACGGCAGCTATCCGGCTATCTTGAGCATACAATTCGCGCATAAAGTCAGCACGCCAGCCCTTAAATAAACGATGCTCACGGCTCTCCAGCTTATCTTTAGAATTCAAAAGATTATTCAACTCATTCTTGGAACAAAGCAGAGCCGGATCAATGTTGATGCGCTCCGCCTTGAGCTGGATCTGCTCAAGAATAAACTCGGTCAAATTATGTCTATTCATTGTACGAGGCGGAACAGGCTGATCATCAACAGGGGTATCAAGTCCTTTTTTAATCGCCTCAAGAATAGCGGTTCCGTATTTAGACGCGGCACGGCTTGACAGAATAGCGCCAAGCTCCTGCATGGTATGCGGACTTTTATAAACCAAATCCATCAAAACGTTATTATGCACAACATGACCGCGCGGACGGTTGAGTTGGCGCGCCTGCAGCTCGCGCCATGTCGCAAGTTCTTTCAAAACCGACAATTGATGACGCTTCAATCGACCGCCTTTTATTTTCTGATAATACTCTTCCGGCGGAATTTCCATATAAAGTTCTTGCGAATCATAAATTTGCATTTCCTCGCGCAGATATCCGGCAGTATTTTGCCGTTCCGCCCGTTCAAATGTAAGCATCATGGCATCAGTCAGATATTTCACATCATCACAGGCGTACTCCATCATTTTTTCGCTCAGTGGACGCTGAAGCCAGTTCGCACGGGTCTCGGTCTTGGGGAGTTCTATATTAAGCAGCTCATTGAGCAATGCCACCAGAGACAAAGAAGAACTGTTACTGCAAAAGCCGAAGCCTAGCCGGGTATCGAATATATTCCGGGGGAAAGCGCCGGTGGCAGTTTTTAAAATGGTCAGATCCTGTTGGGCATCATGAATAATCTTGCACACACCGGGGTTGGCGATCAAGTCGCCAAGCGGGGACAGATCGCGTATCGCAACCGGGTCGATCAAATAACATTCATGTCCGATTGCCATCTGAATCAATCCCAGAGCCGGATAGAAGGTACGTTCCCAGACAAATTCTGTATCAAGAGCCACTGCAGGGGCGGAAGAAGCTTTTTCCATCAATGCGGAAAGTTCACTATATGTAGAAATCATTGTCATATCCATATTTTTTGCTGCTGTATCTGAATAAACATAACTCAAAATGACATTAAAGCCATACCCTGAAGAATTTTTTTTATGATTTAAACACTATAATCTTTTACAATACGGCACTATAGCGGTATTGTGTAATGTGTCTAAATAAAATCAACCGTCAACAACTATTAAGATATTATGATAACGATTAAATCTTCTGAATTCATTGTCGGAGCTGTGGATAAGCAACAGTTCCCAACCACTCCGCTGCCTGAAATAGCGTTTGCCGGACGCTCCAACGTCGGCAAATCATCAACACTCAACTGCCTTGTAAACCGCAAAAGTCTTGCCCACGTAGGAGCCACTCCAGGCAAAACCCGCGAAATAAATTTCTTCCTCATCAACGAGGCATTCCGCTTTGTAGATCTGCCCGGATTCGGTTACGCAAAAGTGTCAAAAACCGATAAAGAGCGTTGGCAGCGCTACATCGAAGATTACCTGACCGCGCCCAACAGGGATCTCAAAGGTGTTATCCATGTAGTGGACGCGCGTCATCCTGGACTTGAAAATGATTTACTAATGGCGGAATTCCTGAAAAAAACCGGAATCAGTTACATCGTAGCGGCAAATAAAATCGATAAACTTAAGAAAAACGATGTTGCACGACAGCTCCGCACCATGGAACAGGCGTTCTCTGCCGATATTATACCTTTTTCCGCGGAGAAAAAGACCGGCAGACCAGAACTGTGGCAAACCATAGAAAAAATGTTGAACTCATAATTACAATAAATACGAGGGTGCAAAAATGTTAAAAGGTATATCTCCACTAATATCTCCTGAACTGCTGAAAGTCCTGGCGGAAATGGGACATGGCGATGAAATAGTATTATCCGACGCGCACTTTCCCGGACATACTTTCGGACAACGTGTAGTCCGTGCCGATGGCGTCGCCATTCCCGCGTTGCTCGAAGCGATAACCCCATTGTTCGAACTTGATGAATACGTAGACGCTCCATTGATAATGATGAAAGCGGTAAAAGGCGATGCCCTTGATCCCATGGTGGAACAAGCTTATATGGAGGCGGTCAGGAAACATGCTCCAGCCACTCCTGCCCCGGCGCATATCGACAGATTTGAATTTTATGACCGGGCAAAACAAGCATATGCCGTTGTCGTAACCGGAGAAACGGCAAAGTATGGTAACATCATCCTCAAAAAAGGCGTAACGCCGCCATACACTCAATAAAACCTCTCCTTGATAAACCACATAACCACTGTTCAAGTATTGATTTGAACAGTGGTTTTTTATGCCTGCAAGAAAAAACGACTCAGCTTGCTTTATGCAAACTGAGCCGTTGAAAGAACTTAATACGTAAGTATTAGAACAACTTACATGATTTCGCCCATTTTCTTATAGAAGCCCATGCGGCGTTTGGCGTCTTTTTCCGCCTGTGCAAACAGCTCTTCAGCTTCTTTCGGTGCTGTTTTGAACAGGGAGGTGTAACGACGCTCGCTACGGATGAATTCCTGGAAGTCACCAGTAGGCTCTTTGCTTTCCCATTTGAAGGGGTTAGCCTCCATCGGGTTGTAGCGATAGAGCGGCCAATATCCGCAGTCAACGGCACGCTTCTGCTCGACCTGAGTCTTCATCATGCTGCTGATACCATGCATAATACATGGAGCATAAGCGAGGATGATTGAAGGACCGGGATAAGCTTCGGCTTCGCGGAATGCCTGAAGAGTCTGATTACGATTGGCACCCATCGCAACGGAAGCCACATAAACATAACCATAACTCATGCACATGAATCCAAGGTTTTTCTTAGTCAGACGCATGCCGGCATTGGCAAACTGAGCTACTGCACCGATCGGAGTTGACTTGGAAGCCTGTCCGCCGGTATTAGAGTAGATTTCAGTATCGACAACCAGGATATTGACGTTTTTACCCTGAGCCACAACGTGGTCAAGACCGCCGTAACCGATGTCGTACGCCCAGCCGTCTCCACCGATGATCCAGACTGATTTGTCAACGAAGTAATCACTGAGTTCAGCAATCTTTTCCAACGCGAGTTTAACATCACCGCTGGCGGCTTTGATAGCTGCCGGAAGCAAAGCTTTTACCGCATCCTGATTGACAATGGCTTCAGCTTCGGTATTGCCCCAAAGTTCAAGAGCTTTACCGAGAGCGGCTTTCAGATCATCAGTAGTACCGGCTTCGAGAACCTTTTCCACATTCATCTTGAGCTGTGAACGGTTGGAGTCAACCGCTACACGCATACCATAACCATATTCGGCATTGTCTTCAAACAGAGAGTTTGCCCAAGTCGGTCCTCTGCCTTCTTTGTTTTTGGCATAAGGAATGGTCGGGAAAGTACCGCCGTAGATGGATGAACATCCAGTGGCGTTGGCGATAATCATTCTTTCACCGCAAACCTGAGTCGCAAGCTTGACGTATGGAGTTTCTCCACAACCGCCGCAGGCGCCGCTGAATTCAAACAATGGTTTAATGAACTGAGAACCTTTTACAGTGTTGACCGGAGCGCCATCGATAACATTGTCGGGAAGCGCTTCGAAAAATTCAGCATTAACTCTTTCTCCTGCTTCTCTTTCTTCAACGATATCCACGAATTCAAGAGCTTTAGTCTTCGCCGGGCAAGTCTCGATACAAACGCCGCAACCGGTACAGTCTTCGATGTATACCTGAATCTTGTATTCCAGATCCCTGTCGTTCTTGGTCTTGGACTTAACAGTCTTGAAAGTCTCAGGAGCATTTTTCAGGTCAGCAGGAGCAATCTGCTTTGCGCGGACAACGGCATGAGGACATGCCATCACACACTGGTTGCACTGAATGCAGTTGTCTGCAATCCAACGGGGAACCAGAGGAGCAATACCGCGTTTCTCCAGGCAGCTTGTGCCAGTGGGCAGAGTACCGTCATAAGACATTTTAGAAACCGGAACACTGTCTCCTTCGAGATGCATAAGCGGCTCGATGATGTCAAGCGCGAACGCTTCCGCATCAGCGGGAATGAGTTTCGGCGGAACATATGATTCAGTGATCTGAGCGGGAACTTCAACTTTCTCCAAACCTTCAAGAGACTTGTCCACCGCTTCACAGTTCATTCTTACAATGTCGTCGCCCTTGCGTTTGAAAGTCTTTTCAATCGCTTTCTTGATGTAACCAAGAGCCTCATCGGCTGGAATGATGTTTGCCAGCTTGAAGAAACATACCTGCATTACAGTGTTGATGCGTTTGCCCAGACCAACACTTTGTGCAATCTTCAGAGCATCAATATTGTAGAATTTCAGTTTCTTATTGATGATGGTTTCCTGCAGGTCTCTAGACAAGTGATTGAACACTTCTGAAGTAGGAATCTGAGAGTTGAGCAGGAATGTACCGCCTTCTTTGATGCCCTTGAGCATGTTGTAACGACCGATATAAGCGGGGTTATGACATGCGACGAAATCAGGTGAGGTAACCAGATACTGGCTGGTGATAGGTTTATCGCCGAAACGCAGATGTGATATGGTTATACCATAAGACTTCTTAGAGTCATACACGAAATATCCCTGAGCGTTTTTACTGGTGTTGTCGCCGATGATCTTGATGGAGTTTTTGTTGGCGCCGACGGTACCGTCAGAACCCAGTCCCCAGAACATACATTCAACAGTACCTGCTGGAACGGTGTGTATCTCTTCTTCAACCTTCAAAGAGCGATTGGAAACGTCGTCATTGATACCAACGGTGAAACCATGAGTACAGGCGCCGTCGAGATGCTTGTAAACGGCATTTACCATGCTCGGAGTAAATTCTTTGCTGGAAAGACCGTAACGACCACCGATAATGGTCAGACCTCTGTCGGACAGAGCTGATTTAACGTCGAGATAAAGCGGCTCGCCCAATGAACCTGGCTCTTTAGTTCTGTCGAGAACCGCAATCTTCTTAACAGAAGCAGGAATGGCGTCAATAAACGCTTCAACGGAGAACGGACGATAAAGACGGACTTTGATCATACCTACTTTTTCGCCTTTGGCGTTCAGGTAGTTGATGGCTTCGTCAATAGTCTCGCAACCAGATCCCATGGCAATGATGATTCTATCTGCATCAGGTGCGCCGACATAGTCAAACAGCTTATAGCTTCTGCCAAGGACTTTTGCCGCCTGATCCATATATTTCTGTACAATGGCGGGCACTGAGTCATAGATATTATTGGTAGTTTCGCGTCCCTGGAAATATACATCGGGATTCTGTGCGCCGACTTTAGAGAACGGAGCTTCAGGACGCATGGCACGGTTACGGAATTTTTCAACGAATTTCGGGTCGAGCATTGCTCTCATTTCGTCATAGCTGAGCAGCTCGACTTTCTGGATTTCATGAGAAGTACGGAAACCGTCGAAGAAACTCAGGAACGGAACATCAGATTCCATAGTGGCAAGATGACTGACCAGTGCCAGGTCATGAGTTTCCTGAATGGAACATGCGGACATCAAAGCAAAACCGGTCTGTCGTACGCTCATCACGTCGGAATGGTCGCCGAAAATAGAGAGAGACTGAGCGGCAATTGAACGCGCTGAAACATGGAAAACGGTCGGGAGCATCTCACCGGCGATCTTGTACATGTTCGGGATCATCAGCAGCAATCCCTGAGAAGCGGTATAAGTGGTGGTCAGAGCGCCGGCGCTCAGTGAACCGTGAACCGCACCGGCGGCACCGGCTTCAGACTGCATTTCGGTTACGTTGACTTTAGTACCGAACATGTTCAAGCGACCTTCGCTTGCCCAGGTGTCGGCATACTCACCCATTGTTGAGGATGGAGTGATCGGGTAAATCGCCGCGACTTCGCTGAACGCGTAAGCCACATAGCTGGCGGCATAATTACCGTCAATGGTCATCATTTGTTTGGACATTTAGATTAGCCTCCTTAAAAGAGTTTATAAAAAAAATAAAAGCCGCGCCGTAAGCACAAGCTTATATACCACATCATCGCTAAAACATCAAATGTTTTAAAACTTGTCGTATAAGTTTTAATGTAATCTACACGCCTTGAAAATATTTTCAATATGTTTGAGCCACAAATAAATAAAACATTTTATTTTATTGTCGTAAACATGCTCAAGAAAAAGCTTTTTTTTACATTAACCAAGGCATTTTTTATACAATTGTTACTTTTTTGTCAAAAAAGTACCGAAAACACGTTTACTCCTTGTCTTGTCGCACTTCTTTCGCGCTGACGTCTATCACATCGCCGTCAGCCCGATTATCCATCTGCCGGTCAAGAACGGTGTATCCCCGTGAAAATTGTGTTGGCGAACCGAATTTAACTTTGAAACGTTTCTGTTTTCCTGTCCCGGTGAAAGCCATTATAAAACTGAACAGCAATATCACCGGTAACACTATCAATATAAACAGAATCGAAAAAATGAAAATTCCCAGTGAAACAATAATTTTCAACAATGCATTCATTTTACACTCCTCGCATCTCTCTTCTAAGTCCCTCATACAAGACTATTGAGACGCTGTTGGCAAGATTCAGACTTCTAACGTTTTTTCCCGGCATGGGAATAGTATAAAGCTGTTCACAATAAGACTCATAAAAGTCTTCAGGCAGACCATGTCCCTCGTTGCCGAAAACCAGAAAAGCACCTGGAGAATAAGGACAATCCCAGAAAACACGTTCGGTTTTCGTGGAAAAGAAATACAGTTCAGCACCGGAATTACGCTCAAGAAACTCCTCCCAGTTTTCATATACATAAAGGTCTATATTATGCCAGTAGTCCATTCCCGCACGCTTAAGATGTTTTTCATCAAGAGAGAATCCAAGCGGTTTGATCAGATGAAGCCGGGAGCCGGTATTAACGCACAACCGCCCGATATTACCGGTATTCTGAGGTATTTCCGGCTTAACCAAAACTATATTATATAAATTATTCATCCGGCCAATATATCACACCGGCAAAAATATTTCCAGCCATTGTCCATATTTTTGCGGAAAGCCGGACTGGACAGTTTACAAACGCGCGTTGACGGTTTATATTCCGGAATTACAAAACAGAGATGATCGATGATGAAATACAGAAAAGAACACGATATGCTCGGAGAGAAATCAGTACCGGCAGACGCCTATTATGGCATTCATACCGTCAGAGCCTCGGAAAACTTTCAGCTCTGCGGCAGACCAGTCAGGCGCGAACTCATTCACGCTATGGCGATAGTGAAAAAAGCCTGCTGCATGACTAATTCAGAACTCGGGTTCATAGAGAAAACTGACGCCGCCGCCATCATCGCCGCCTGCGATGACGTCTTTGAAGGCAAATTCGACGACTATTTCATCGTAGACGCACTCCAGGGCGGAGCCGGAACTTCCACCAATATGAATGTCAATGAGGTCATAGCAAACCGCGCACTTGAGCTTCTGGGCTGCCCCAAAGGCGAATACAGCCGGATTGCCCCGCTCGAACATATCAATTTACATCAGTCTACCAATGACGTATATCCCACGACGTTAAAAGTCGCCACCATTTTCAAACTGCGCAAACTCAGTGATTTACTGACCGAACTCCAGCAGGCGTGCCAACACCGGGAACAGGAATTTGCCGATATTATAAAAATCGGCAGAACAGAACTTCAAGACGCGGTGCCCATGACTCTGGGGGCGGAATTTTCGGCTTTTGCCGAAGCTTTTTCAAGAGATCGCTGGCGAACGTTTAAAGCCGAGGAGCGTATCAGAACCGTCAATCTGGGCGGAACTGCCATAGGCACGGGACTGACCGCTCCGCGCAGCTATATTTTCCTGGTAATTGAAAAATTGCGCGAACTGACCGGACTAGGATTGTCCAGAGGAGAAAACTGCGTTGACCAGACCACCAATAATGACGCCTTTGTCGAAGTGTCCGCCATGCTGGAAGCCTGCGCCGTAAATATGATAAAGATCAGCAGGGATCTGCGACAACTGCATTTTTTAGGTGAAATAAAACTCAAAGCACTTCAAGCGGGGTCATCAATCATGCCTGGCAAAGTCAACCCGGTACTGCCGGAAAGCATTATTCAAGGTGCCATGAGCGTCCGTGCATGCCACCAGCTCTGCGCGGAATGCGCCGCGTCGGGCACTTTGCAGATAAATGAGTTCATGCCGTTGCTTGCGGACTCTATACTTAACGCGCTGGAACTGCTATGCAACTTGTCGGCAATGATGAAAAAATGTATTGACGGCGTCATGGCGGATAAAGAGAAATGTCAAAAGTTATTCAACGCCTGTCCGACTACCATAACCGCATTCCTGCCCGGTCTCGGATACGAAAAAACGCTCGAACTGTTGCAGAAATTTCAGCAATCAGGCGGCGATGACATACGCGAGTTTATGAATAATGAGCTTGGCGCTGATACTGTTAATAAAGTATTAACACCGGAAAATCTGATGTCTCTGGGACATCGCTAATTTAATAAAATCATCAGGATGAACTAATATTATGGAAAAGACGCCGAAGTCAATGCGTTTGCACATAGCCCTTTTCGGGCGTACCAATGTGGGAAAATCAAGCTTTCTCAACATGATTTCAGGACAAGATATCGCGATAACCTCGCCCATTCCTGGCACCACCACCGACGTGGTCGAGAAATCCATGGAACTGTTGCCGCTGGGGCCGGTCATGTTTCTTGATACCGCCGGTCTGGACGATACCACAGTTCTGGCGGATCAGCGTATACGTAAAAGCACCGGAGTATTCAAACGCGCCGAAATAGTTACCTTGCTATGTGAAAGCGGCATATGGGGTCAAGCGGAAAAAAATATCCTTGCAAAAGCGGCGGATAACAAGCTTCCGGTCATCGCGGTCATCAACAAAATAGATAAAAACGCAGTTGCCGCTGACTTCGTCTCCATGCTTCACAACGAAGGCATAAAACACATCATCCCCGTATCAAGCGTGGATAATTCCAAACGCGAGCAATACTTGACGGAATTCAAACAGGCTCTGATCGATTGCTGTCCAGAAGATTTCATTCAGCCCCCCCCGCTGGTTGGTGATCTTATCCGCTCCGGCGGCGTCGCCATGCTGATAGTCCCCATCGACCTTCAGGCGCCCAAGGGCAGACTTATCCTGCCGCAAGTTCAAACCATCAGAGACACGCTGGACAGTGATGCCTCAGTGATAGTCGTCAAAGAACGCGAATACGCCTACATGCTCTCACAGCTAAAAACCCCGCCCGACATTGTCATTTGCGATTCCCAGGTGGTAATGAAAATGGTCGCCGATACTCCGCCAGGTCTGGCTTGCACTACCTTTTCGATACTGTTTTCCCGCTTAAAAGGAGATATGCGGATAATGGCGGAAGGCGCCGCCGCAATTGGCAACATCAAAAATGGCGATAAAATTCTCATAGCCGAAGCCTGCTCTCATCATCCCTCAGCCGACGACATCGGCAGAGTAAAGATCCCCCGTTGGCTGCGACAATATATTGGTGCGGATATAGAAGTGGAAGTCTATGCCGGACGCGATTATCCCGAAAATCTGGCGGAATACAGCCTGGTAGTGCACTGCGGCGGCTGCATGTTTAACCGCAAAGAAATATTGTCCAGAATACACATGGCGCGTACCGCCAATGTTCCGATAACCAATTACGGCATGTGTATCTCCTTTACTCAGGGAGTACTGGAACGGGTATTAACCCCCTTCCCCGCTGCCTTGGACGCATTCCGGAGTGAGCGCGACCGTCTCGCCGGGCAATAAATCACAAAAGCAGTGCATCATCCATAACAATAAATAATACAGATGGCTTATCGGCTCACCCGGATACCGATTCTATCGGACGGGACTGACTGAAAACATATAAAGATATTATACTTTGACTCGACTTTTTAATTTACACCTGGGAGAATCAGTGCTTGCGGAAATCGCGCGGGGATAGTCCGGTGCTTTTTTTGAACATGCGGGAGAAGTATCCGAGATTATCGTATCCGGACATATCCGCTATTTCCGATATGGACATCCGGGTATCCCGCAACAGACCTTTTATGCGGGTCATCCGCAATTCATGTACATATTGCAACGGCGGTATACCGTAAGCCTGTTTGAACATCCGGCACTGATGCGCATAGGATTGTCCCGCCTGCTCCAGATATTCCCTTAACGGTGGCGTTTGGTTCAACGGCATATCGGACAACGTGTACAAACGTTGGCGGATCTTTGAAGCCTGACGTTCCACGGTGTTGGCATGTGACGCTATTTCTTTTTCAGAAGTTAATAATTCCAGCAGCATTTCCAGTAGCAATCCCCGACAGCTCATCTGTTCACGTGCACCTCCATTATTAAAACGGTTTTCCAGGCGCTGAAATAATTCCATAACCGTATGCCAGTTATTAACTTTTCCATGCAGTATATACCGCGGAACAAAGTCAGGGGCATAACGAAAATATTTCTCCTCCGGTTTTGCGGGACAATAGGTCATGACCGGAGTATCGGCGATGTCCCCGGCATACAGCCAATCAAAATGTATCCAATAGCGATGCCCGCTCCGCCCGCCGCTCTCCCGCGAAACATGACGTCTGCCTGGAGGAACAATGATAAACGAAGCGGGCGGACACTCGATCTTTTCACCATCTATATCAAGAGTATATGTATTATCCGCGAACAATACCAGTTCGTGTTCGTAGATATAGCGCATCGCCTCCAACCATCCGAAATGCGTCGGCGCATTGCCCACTATTCTCAGGCATGGTGATATACGGTAAAGCCAATCATTCATAGTGTTGTCCATGGTTAATATCACTTTAGTGCAAATAATAGCATTATTATGTCATTGCGTCAAGCGGATTTCAAGTTTATAATTAAAATAGAACAATTAATCAGTTTATTTGGAGGATATACCTTGAACTGGATGAAAAAATGTTATTCGCGTCTATTGGTAGACAATCATATCACAGATATTGAGCCGGAGTTTATGAGTAAGTTCAGCCCGGAGGAATATGTCAGAATGGTGAAACTTTCCGGAGTTGAATCTTCAATGGTATATGCCTGTGATCACAACGGCAATTGTTATTATCCAACCGCTGTCGGGCATCAGCACCGGGGTACTGAAGGACGCGATTGTTTCGGGGATACAGTGAAACTGCTGCGGCAGGAAGACATTGTTCCGATTGCTTATTATACAGTAATTTATCACAACGATGCGGCGAAACGCATTCCGCAGGCACGCGTCCGGGATATAAACGGCAAAAATCACGACCGGCGCTATCTACACGTATGTCCCAATAATCCTGACGCGGTAAAGTTTTTCAAACAGCAGATTGCCGAGATTATCGCCTACCCGGTAGACGGACTTTTTATTGATATGACTTTCTGGCCGGCTGTTTGCTGCTGCGATAGTTGCCGCCGGAAATTTGGCAAAGAGCTGCCTGAGGTCGTTGACTGGAACTCACCGGAATGGGTCATGTTTCAGCGTTTTCGTGAAAACAGCATGGCGGAATTTGCCGCGGAACTGACTGCTTTTGCCCGCTCGCTTCGTCCTGAAATGACCGTAACACACCAGTTCTCGCCGGTTTTACACGGCTGGTTTTTAGGGCAGTCCAGCGGTATCGCGGCGGCTTCCGACTACGCAAGCGGAGATTTCTATGGCGGTAAACTGCAACATCGTCTGGCGGCAAAGGTGTTCGACGCGTTTTCGCAATGCAAGCCTTTTGAATTCATGACTTCGCGTTGTGTCGATCTTCATGACCACACCTCCACCAAGTCCGACGATGAACTTTTCATGAGCGCGTTGACTACGCTTGCCAATGGCGGAGCCTATTTTTTTATCGACGCAATCGACCCGGACGGACGGCTTCAGGAACCATTTTACCGCAGACTTGCCGGAGTTCAACAGCGCTTGACGCCGTTTCGTGATGTATTGAAATTAACCCAGGCTGAATTGACTGCTGACGTCGGAGTTTATTTTTCTATCGGCAATTGTGTGGATGAGAACCTGAACGGCGCCAAACTCACCGCTCTCGGGGAAAGCCAGGCGAATAACATGGGCATCAGGCATAACCAGGTTTTGGACGAAGTCATCGGCTGTGCCGAACTGCTGACTTCCATGCATATTCCATATCGGATCATCCCGGAGGGGTGCGCAGGATTGAATGAGCTCAAGGCACTGGTTATTAACAATGCCGCATTCCTTGCGCCTGAAGAATGTGAACTTATCCGGCAGTTTGTTCTCGCGGGCGGAACGTTGATTGCCACCGGCAAGACTTCGTTGCGGGATTTCAACGGCAATTCCAGCGGTAACTTTGCGCTGGCGGATGTTTTTGGAGTCGACGCAAATGCAGCGTTAAGTGATACTGTAACCTATTTTGGCGATGAACGCATCCTGACGTTCGGTCGTGTGCCGCTGGTAACGGCAAGAGCGACTACAGAAGTACGTGCCACGCTCACCGAGCCGTATTTTCCCGCAGGAGACACCGAGCGTTATAGTTCAATTCATTCCAACCCGCCAGGACGGGATACCGGGCATGCCGCGCTCACCGTAAATAGATTCGGACAAGGAATATGCGTCTACTGCGCCACATCGTTTATCAAAGAACGTCATCACAGTCAATTGACATTTGGCAGAAAACTATTTGGAGAGTTCCTGCCGCACTTGCTGATACATTCGCAAAATCTGCCTGGATCGACCGAGCTTACATTGCTGAAGAGCCAGACTGGATGTGAATATTTACTGACACTGGTCAATTATCAGGATGAATTGCCGCCGATACCGCTTTATGACGTAAAACTGACATTGCGTCTGCCGTTCCGCGCGGCAAAAGCACACAAGGTGTCCGATGGAACCGGAATAACTTTCAGAATGGAAGGAGAGAACACCATTTTCACTTTCCCGAAAATCGAAGCAGGGGAATTTCTGATTATCGAACCCCGGGAAGGTGCCTGATGATTCAGCTACCGCCACAACCGGAACGTGATTGGATCGGTTCCATGGAACAACTTGCCGGCGCGCGGCTGGTTACTTTGGCTGAAGGTACTGGCAGGGGTGACCGTATGGTACTGGTAAATAACGGTTCTGGACTAAATTTCACGATTGCGCCGGATCGCGGAATGGACTTGGTGGAATGTGCGTTTATGGGCGTCCCGCTGGCGTTTCGTACACCGGTCGGCTACAGCTCCGGTACACGATTCGAACCTGCCGGATACGGCTGGCTGAGGAATTGGCAGGGCGGCTTGCTGACTACCGCTGGACTGCGCAACGCTGGCAACCCCAATGGGGAATTTGGGCTTCATGGCAGAATATCCAACAGTCCTGCCGAATCGTTCGGCATTGAAGAGGGGCTTGATGATATGGGGCGCTACCGGATCATCATTACCGGCACACTTCGGGAGGCGGCGATGTTCGGAGAAAATCTTAGAATGCGCCGAACAATTTCTACCGGATATCAGGACAACAGCATCCATCTTGTCGATGAGATCACCAATTGCAATCCACAGGAAGAAGTTTTGCAAATATTATACCACTGCAATTTCGGCTATCCCTTTGCCACGCCTGAAATGCAATTCACCACGAACGGCGGGAGCATAACCGCGCGCACTCCCAAAGCAGAACAAAACATTAACGTCTGGAACCGCCTGGAAGCACCAACGCCGGATTATGAAGAAGAATGCTTTTTCCATGATCTGCCCGTCGACGACGCGGGACGGCGACACTTTTCAGTATTCAATCCCATTTGCGGCGTTGGCGTTGAACTGGATTTTAGCGCCGACGAGCTATCCAATTTTGTACAATGGAAAAATTGTCAAACCGGAAACTACGCACTGGGTCTTGAACCGTGCAATGTCTCGCTCGCCGGACGCGCAGCAGATATGGCTTCCGGCAAAGCACGAATACTTAAACCTTATGAAACCATGAACACGGACTTGATTCTCCGCTTTCATCAACATTAATAAGCGAGGTAAAAATATGTCAAACAGCAAAACTATTCGTAACGCTTTCGCCGCAGGCGAAGGGATTTTCCGTCTGGCTCCGAACTGGGTGCCGCGTTCGTTCTGTATCCCCGGACGCCGTATCAAACTTCATCCTGATGACTATTACGCCTTGGGCGGCGAGCGTGGCGGCATTGATGAGCGCTGGCTGGCGTCCACCACCCCCGCAGACAATGGTCCGCTCACTGCGGAGCACGAGGGTTTGAGCAAAATAGTGTGCGAAAATAATGAACTTGTACTGTTGCAAGACGCCGTTTCTGAGCTTAAAGATGAACTTCTCGGCAGCAGAATATGGAATCAATACGGTTGCTGGCCTGTTTATTCAAAGTTTTTTGATAATCTCGGCCCGCTACCTCACCATATTCACCATCGCGACGATCACGCCGCGCTGGTAAATCAACGCGGCAAGCCGGAATGTTATTATTTTCCGCCTCAACTCAATAATCATGAAGGACGTTTCCCATATACCTTTTTCGGCATTGAACCGGGGACAAGCAAGGAGCAAGTCAAACAGTGCCTGAAAGATTTTGTAAAAGGCGATAATAAGATAACCAATCTGTCCCGCGCATATCGATTGGAACCTGGAACCGGATGGGATGTGCCTCCGGGCATGCTTCATGCTCCCGGCAGCCTCTGCACATACGAGCCGCAAGTAGCCTCGGACGTCTATGCCATGTATCAATCGCTGGTGGATAATCAGATAGTACCTGAAGCCCTGCTGTGGAAGGATTGTCCGCCTGACAAAAAAGGAGATTTCGACTACCTCATGGAGGTTATAGACTGGGAATTGAATGTTGATCCCCATCTGATGGAAAACCGGTTCATGCGTCCGCGTCCGGTCAAACCCGAAGCGGAAATGCTCGAAGCCGGTTATCTGGAACAATGGATATGTTACAAGTCAACCGCGGTCAGCGCCAGTGAACTGACTATACTTCCGGGACGTACCGCGATTATAAAAGATTCCGCCGCCTACGGTATGATTATGATGCAGGGACACGGGAAAATGGGTGTTTGGGATGTGGAAACCCCTGCCCTCATTCGTTACGGTCAACTTACTATGGATGAGTTTTTCATATCAGAGGAAGCGGCACGCAAAGGAGTAAGCATTACTAACGCCTCCGCACATGACCCTCTGGTAATGCTGAAACACTTCGGCCCCGCCAATCCAGCATTGACAATTTAATAATTACAGCTTCAATTCAGAAAAATGTCGAATATCAAAATAAAAAACAAGGGAGAGATCATGCGCATGGATATTATATGTAGTATAATACCAATATTAAAAAATCACGGAGTTGAATAAGGTATGAAAAAATGCGAAGACAAGGAAGGAATCTGGCAAACAGTAATGCCCGTTATTTTGAGGCACAAAAAGCGTTACACACAGAACTTCTATTCTTACAAATTTTTCTGTATAATACTGCTGCTATTATTTTTCGGTAGCACTATGGATATTTATGGAGTTGAAAAAATGAATTCAATAGAAATTGTCAGAGATGGTCAGCCGAATGCGACAATAGTTGTAAGTGAGAATAATAAGCACCTGAAGAAAGCAATACAAGATTTAAATGAATATCTTTTTAAAATCAGCGGCAGTAAACTTCCAGTAAAAACTGACAAACAAGAAATAAGCGGGAATATGATTTTATTGGGAGATTCCAAATTTACGGCAGAACTGGGACTGGACAGCAGGACATTAAAATCAGAAGAGTTTATTATCAAAACCTATCCGGGAAAGTTGGTTCTGCTGGGAAATCGTGAACGTTTGATTGACGGCTGGTACAAACAAAAGACTCAAGGAGTGCTATGGGCGGTTTATGAATTTTTAGAACAACTGGGAGTGCGCTGGTATTACCCTGACGAATTATGGATATATGTCCCGGAAATTAAGACTATAGAGGTGTCTATGGACATAAAAAAATCACCAGCTTTTACCGTAAGAGATTTTCTGACTCGTCCATGGAGCAGTAATAAACTTTTTTTTAGAGGCGGCAACTATGAGGGAGGGAAACGTTCGGTTCACTCGGATGCTTATTGGGCAGAGGCGTATCATGCAATCCACCCAGAATATTTTGCCACTCTTGAAAGCGGGGAAAAAGCCTTGACTGCTCCAAATCCCAATGCCAAGCATCATCATCGACGCCGCTGGGACGGACATCTTAATTATACAAATCCGATGGTATTGGAACAATTTATAAAAGACATACATGTATGGTATGACAAAAGCGATCCAGAATTAATAAAAAATTGGAAAAGATGTGTCAATGCGGTTGGATTACCGAATGAATTAATTATACCATTTTGCCCTAACGATGGAATAGCAATTGACCAGAGTGAAGCATCCAAAAAACTTTTAGCTATCAATAAAGACCGAAATCTTTTTGGTAAGGCATCAGACCTGATTCACTCTTTCAGCCTGAAGCTGGCAGAACGACTGAAAAAAGATTTTCCGAAAAAACGACTGTTTTTAGCAGCGTACTCGCAATATTCAGCACCACCGGTGAGTATTGATAAAATGCCGGACAACTGTTATGTTTCGCTATGCACAATGCAGCCCATCGCAAACATGAAGGATCCCAAAATTTACAATGAATGGCTGGGATATATAAAGAAGTGGCATAAAATAACCGGAAACAAGGTAACAGTAAGGCATTACAGTTGTTGGCCAAGGATAGTGGCTCCATTTCCATGGGCAGGAATTTATCAGCGCTGGCTGAAAGACACACAAGATATCTCCTCGGGTTCATGGATTTGCAGTACAGCGATGAATAAAAATGCCGTGCATCACTTAAACTACTATTTTTATGGGAAACTGAACTGGGATCCCAATTATGATTTAGATAAAGGATTAAAAGAATATACGCTGAAAATGTATGGACCGGTTGCCGACATTATGTTAGAATTTTTTCAACTGACTCAGGATCGCTGGGAAAACCATGCAACCGAGGTAAACGAGGAACAATGGGAACCATCCTCCAAGCAACTGTATGGAGATAATGGAATATACCCGAAAACGGTCGTGAACAAACTTCGCGCTCTGCTGGCAAAGGCAGCAAACACTAAAGGTCTATCTCCCCAGCAACAAAAACGCATAGAATGGATATGTAATGGTCATTCTGCTTTTTTCGCAGAAGCCGCAGCCATTCAGGAAGAAAATCACCCTGTATATTTTGCGGAAAAATTTAACAATTCCCCGGTAATAGATGCTGATAGTTCAGATTCCGCCTGGACAAATATTCCGGAAATTAAAGTTAACAGATTTATTGACGACGGCAAACAAACGGCAATAGGAAGCAGTGTAAAAACAGGTTGGACTGATGAGGCACTATACTTTATTGCGGATAACACGGAGCTCCATACAGATAAGATACGAATACTTGGTGAAGATGGCGGTCAGCTATGGAACGATGACTGTATAGAGCTTTGGCTTGATCCGTCAGGGAGCAGAGTTGATTTTATGCAGATAATTATTAATGCCAAAGGAAAAGCATTCTTTCGCAGGGTTAAGGATGGGAAAAAAATTCCCGGATGGATTCCTGAAGGAATAGAATACAAGACAAGAATTTACCCAGGGAAAAAATGGACTCTTGAAATGAAAATCCCATTCGCCGGCATTGGCGATAAGGCAGAGAATAGAGCGAAATGGGTCTGGAATGTCTTTCGTCATCGCACACCGGAAGTCGGTCGTTATCTGGCACTTTGCCCGACTATGGGACAAACTCAAAATCTTCTAGTCTTTCCTTTGCTTTATTTCATCGAAAATGCTAAAGGTTTGGTTCTTTTCGATAATAAATTCAATGGGAAAACTTTTGCTGACGCATGGTGTCTTAAGGGAAATGAAAAAATAAATCTTGATGGCAAAGTATCTCTCCACAACAGCAATGGAATACGAATAGTAGATGTTGATCCGGTTGGAATACTTCCCGAAAGATGGGTAGGCAAAAGAACTATTATTAGTGTATGTGCATTTACTCAGAGATATCCAGATTTCAATATTACGCCCGATATATGCATTATGACTAGAATTAAGTTGCGCCCAGGACAAAAGGCAGAGTTACACGCCAGATTATGGTATGTGAAAAAGGGAGAAGATAAAGTTCGTTTTACTGACAGACAACTATGGAATGGTTCAACGGAGGGACAATGGGCTGGTATCGCGTTCAATATAATGCAGGAGCAAGATAAAAAACATGATGGAAGTTCACAGCTTCAGGCAGGGGACAGGCTGGAACGACTTAGACTATATTTTAAATTTCCGGCAGAAGATATTTTTCACGGAGAAATAGAATATGTGTTAATAAACCTAAATTCCGCAGTAATGTAAACTATGCATCGGTATTGGCGATGCCGAAGCCTTCCATAACGAGGCGCTGAC
>JAFGXT010000310.1 GCA_016936495.1 Victivallales bacterium | reverse complement strand
TTTATCATAATCGTGGCATTGTATTACGCCTATACCGCCTACACCTTATTGCCGCTCAACAGCAAGGGCGGAGGCGAGAACAATATGGAGCTGCTCAATGCCGGACTCAAACGCGCTAAGACCTCCGGCAAACCGGTACTCATCGACTTCTGGGCAACATGGTGCAAGAACTGTATGCACATGAAAGCCACCACGCTCAAAGACCCGGAAGTGCTGGAAGAGCTGAAAAACTTTGAATTCATTGAGTTCCAGGCCGAGAATTTTGATGATTCAGCTACCCTTGCCGTACTGAAAAAGTACGAAGTTCAAGGGCTGCCGACTTTCATCATACTGGAACAAAAAAATAAATAATCAACTGGAGAATTATCATGACAACCGACAATTCAATGTATCATGTAGTAGTTCTGGGAGCATCGGCAAACCCCGAACGTTATTCCAATATGGCAGTAAAAAAACTCCTTGAGCATGGCTACAGCATCACTCCGGTAAATCCATCCGGCATAGAAATACACGGAGTAGCGTCGGCGACCTCATTAAAAGAAATATCTTCTCCGGTGCACACTCTGACCGTATATGTAAACGGCGCCCGTTCCAACGAAATGAGAAAAGACGTCATTGAGCTGAAACCGAAGCGTGTGATATTCAATCCGGGCGCGGAAAATCCTGATCTGGAAGAAGCATGCGCCGCTGCCGGTATCGCCACGGAAAACGCCTGCACTCTGGTTTTGCTGAACAGCGGACAGTTTAATGACTTAGGAGCCGTAAGGAAATAAACTATCAGATTTTGTGATCTTTGGCGGCACTACGCTCCGCGTTTGAAACAATTCGGACGCGGTATAATCTCCCGACCACGAGCGAAAAGCAAATAATGTTCACAGCAAAGTTTGCCGATAAAGGGTAATTCCGGCAGCCAGACTTTACGCCGCTCCCACATATCGATTTCCTGCGCCGCCAGCGGAGATTCTCCTTTGCCGTATTCTCCATGCCGCTTAAATTTTAATTTGGTTCCATGCACTTTGCCGCCGGCAGTATTAAAAAGTATACTGCGTTCAAGGACTTCCAACCCGTAACGTCCGGGGTCACGACTGAAAGGCGTCCCCTCGAAAAGTACAAAGGCGCTGGCGGTCATAGAGTCTATATACGGGTAGACACGGTCAAGAAAGGTAAAAGTCTCGTCCAGCCGTTCCGGCGTCGATCCTGGTGCGCCGAAAATCATCATAAGAAGATTGGATATTCCCGCTTCGGAAGCGTTTTTGATGACCTCGAATGACTCTCCCGTATTCGTACCCTTGCGCATAAGGTCAAGCATAGCTTGCGAACCGCTTTCCATACCCCAGCTTATCCACACGCATCCTGCGGCTGCCGCCTTTTGCAACAGCGCGGCGGTATATGCGGCAATCGTGCGCGCCATAATGTGAAAACGGCAGCGCAATCCAGAGGCAAGAATCGCATCGCAAACGCCTTCCAACAGAACCGGATCTACATACTGATCGGCAAAATAAAAATGTTCACAGCCATAAAGCTGTTGCAGACTTATCATTTCATTAACGATATTCAACGCCGGACGGGCGCGGTGCGGTCCGAATGAATGATTATGCGAACAAAAAGCACACTGCCGCCATTTACAGCCACGTCCACCAAGAATAGATATGACCGGAACGGGATTGAAATACTTATCCATCGGGAAAACAGAAAAATCAGGATTATTTATCAAACTCAGTTCCTGCTCATGCCGGGCACGACCGGAAAACTCTATTTCCCCGTCTTCACGGAAAAACACTCCGGGAATATCACAATAAGGTTTGCCATCAATAAGCAGGCGAAACGGTATTTCCCCTTCCCCCGTCAACACGGCGTCAATAAAAGGAAAAGCCTTAAGCATCTCCACCGGGGATACCGCGCTCATCGATGCTCCGCCAATGACAATATCAGCGGAAAAATCACACACATCCCTGAGATAACGCGCATGAGCCGCTATGAACGCGAGCTGTTCGGGATACATACATGAAAAGGCTATAACATCCAGGGGTTCATTAAAAGCTCCCAAAGATTGTCGTAAAAGGATTTGCGCAAGTTCATCATTCAACTCTCCGGTCTCCGCATAGATCAGGGCTCCGGCACTGAGCCGGTCAATATGCTCTTTGGCATCTGCCATATGCGCATGATGAAAAAGATAATTTTCCTGATTCAGAAACAGTTCGCATGTTGATCTGAAAAAGTTCTTCATAGCGGACATTTCGAGCGAACCGTCGCATACGTACTCCCATAATTCAATATTGGAATCGTACAGTGAGAATCCGGTATTCCCGGCGGCAACGGCGGCAAGGTAAGCCGTCCCCAGCGGCATATAAGTCGGGCTGGTACGCGGAGGAAAAATCAGTTTTATTTTTTTGCTGACGCCCATGGCGATAATCCTTTACAACTATTCCGGATTTTTCCGGAGTTGCGTAATATCCGCCGTAATCAGCAAAAAACAAGAAGCACATTGACCAAAGTTGCAAAATATTTTACAAACTTATCTCGCGGCTTATTCTGTCGGCGGTCTCACGGCATTGCCGGACAATCGTCTCACGGCGCGCACCGCTGAAGCGAAACAGAGGAATACGAGCACCCAACGCCCCGCTGATACATCCATTTTCAAATACAGGAAACGCCATAGTACACAAATTATTAAGAAGCTCCTCCTCTGATTTCGCGGCTGGTTCATAAATGAAAAAACCATCCGCCACTATTTTTGCGCAATTTTTCAATGCTTCAGCGTAGTCCAACTCGCGAAAAGCCCCCCTGCCCTCCGCCGTCTCACATTCCCAGAAACGACGAAATTCTATTTCGCTTTTATGTGCCAGAATAAGAATACCGGTGGAGGTGCGGAACAAACTTTCCGAAACGGAACTATGTCCGGGGAATACCCTTACCATCGAATCCGCTTCAAAATGCAACAACTCATAACGCTTGCCCGCGCATTCCGCCACCAGGACGATGAACTCATTGATCTCCCGCGCCAAACGGCTCATAAAAGGCTCAGCCACCTCCGCCAGATATTTTTTAAACGGCTCTTTACGCGTTAAAAAATACAGCTCGCTTCCCATGACGAAGCCTTTACGGGCTCCGGGGCTGTCAAGATAGCGTAGTTTAACCATAGTCCGGACAATATTTGAACATGCCTGAACAGAGACCCCCGCCACCTCCGCAAGTTCACTTAAAGAACGCGGCTTCTGAGGCTCCTCAGATATATATTCAAGCAGTTTATGAAATCTTTCAATTACCTGGATCATAATGTTCCTGTTTTTATAACGCTTAATCTACGCCCGTTACGGTTCCCGTTCAAGTCCGTTCACAAACCCCATTCAGATATTTTCGCGGAAACAATACGTCTGCACAACTTATCCATTGGCTCGTAAATATTACTGCCGGTCGAACAATTTTTCAATAACAGACGACAGTTTTCCGGATTAACATCCATCAACATGGTGTTTAAAATTTCCGTGATCCGACCTCTCTGATCTTCAAATACATCACCCAGGCGAATCAGACTCACCAGCGTATGTGAAAACTCCTGAAATCCACGTTTCAAAGCGCCATGCGAAAAATCAATCAAAACATCAATATTCTCCCGCTCCGGCATACTCGCCAGAAGGTGAATCGCGCCCAGTATCCGCGCCTGATTATGACTACGACTGGACGCCGGAACAAAGTCATCCCCGGAGCTGACGATATTGCGCAACATATCCATAGCCTCATCACAACCGGCAAGACCCAGCGCCAGAGCGGCGTTGGCGGACATATGCCGATTTTCAGAAGTCAAACATTTAAGCAACCGGGATTTATACGCGGAAATATTCCGCGCCATAGTCCATATGGCTTCTCCAGGCTTGTCGCCGCCAAGAATTTCTTCAAGTTGACTGTCTTCCGGCCAGGAACAATCCGGCAGGGGGTGACCTTCCATAATAAGACCATCACGCAATTTACCGATAATGCACTCATACCGCACTTCGCGCAAAGAACATCTTCCGGCAGTCGCCAGAGCGGCCGTGATTCCTGCCGCTTCACCGAGCTTCTGCATTCCGCGCTGCATCCTGACGGCGCATGCCATAAGATGATCCACGCTCAAGCAGCGTCCAACCGCCATAAGATTATCAAACCCCCTTACCAGCATGGCTTCCAGCGGCACGGGAATGACAAAACATTTACCCCACAAACTGGCGGCAACCATCCAGTCCTTAGCGATATTTTCCTCAAACGCCCAATCCTGTGTATGGCTGTCAAAATTAGAATAACACAATGCCACCGGTTTGTCGCAGCGTTCGCCCGACATGAAATCATCAAAGCGCAACCTTGTATCACAAGTGATAAGCCTGCCCTCGCGTCCGCCCGGAATAGTGGTAATAGACAATATCGGATTATTTGAATCCCGATGCAAGGTATTTGCGGCGATAACACCCCTGCTGAGGTCGGCGCCATCGACAGGTGCCATATATCCGGCATCGAAATTAGCCGCACCGACTCCGCCTGATCCTGAATAAACTATTCTAATACTGGAAAAAGGCTGAGGTTTGCCATCGCTCTTCCGTCCATATTCAAACTCTGCTCCAGCCATGGCGCATATCTGTCCCTCTCCTGAGGCGTCGATAAGAACCTTACAGGCAAAATCAGCAGTTCCTTCAGGAGTAACAGCTCTGACTCCGCATATATGCCCATTGCCGTCAGTAAACACCCCGATAATGGAAGACTCATATTCAACGCGTACACCTGCGGCAAGCAAACGTCTTTCCAGTTCTATACTCTTAGCATCGGGATGAAAACAGCCTCCAGCGGCAAAACACTCTTTACGCATGGCTGCCGCCTCCGTGTCTATCTCCTCAAACAGCCCGCCCGGCAAGCCGTAATAATAGCCGGACACGCCTCCGGCGGTAGCTGTACCGCCGCACATGTTCGCCTGTTCAATGCCCAGCACGGAGGCTCCGTTCTGAGCCGCCGCCAGAGCGGCTATCGCTCCAGCCGTACCCAATCCGCACACAATCAGATCAAATCCAGCGTCGAATTTAACCTCGCTATTCTTATAATGTACTTTACCGTCAATAAGTTCGCTTAAAATCATTTCTCCATACTCCTTAATGAGATTCCGGCGTCAAAGGCTTCCAGAGGGTTGGCAAATGTCAGAGGACTGATAAAAGTCCAGTTCGACGAAAATTCATAGCGGTCAACTTCCAGCACATAATCAAATTCGCGGGCGATCAGAGCAATTTTCGCATCATTTCTGCCCGGATCGTTTATAAAACAGCTAAGCAGTTCACCTCGGGCGGTGCTCCAGGAGGCGGCAGGTGTGAGTTTTAAGCCAATAACCGACTCCCAGTCTCCGCGTCCTTCACGTTGTTCAAGCACTTCACAACATGCCGGCATACCGTCCTTTACGCAAAGCGCGGCACGCAGGTATTTAGCGGTGATGTTCTTTCGCCCCCAGTCACGTTGCGACGCCGCAACCGGGCTCACGTCAATAAGTTTTTCACATTCTATATTGATCATCCCGCTCTGATTGCAACACTCCAGCATAAAGCCACCATCGCGTTCCTCTATGGAAACAAGCTCCGTACACATCATGATCCGGTTGCTGTACGCTTTCAGAAAATCATATATAACGGGAGCCATAGCATAAAAGTCCATCTCCCCGTCAACACACTTTTTCCGCAACTCATAGCGCAAACCTTCCGCCTCCGCCGAACGCAACGTAACATCCCAACCTGTACATTCGCGATAACTGTTAAAATACTCCGAGCCAATCGACGCACTACGTTCGATCAGCAAAGCCCCCGAATCGCCGGCAAGCATCCCAACTCCCAGGCAGCTCCCTCCGATAATTACGGTTTCAACTTTCATATCCTTCTCCATATTAAATAATATTTAAACAATAACAATAATATTTAAATAAAAGATACAATAAAACTCCCGGTATGTCAATCCCTGAAAACGCACAAAACATTATTTTTCTTATATTTTGTAATATTAAAAAAACACAAATAAATTTCAACCCATATTGACAAAGAACCATATTTGGTTTATAATTAGTATACAGTGATACATATTTGATCTACTATCAGCAGTAATGAGACAGCAATAACATAGCTGAAATTTCAGCTACAGGAGAAATCGCATGACGGTAAGTCAACTTAAGTACAAAGAGATAGAGAAAGAGTTGGAGTTGCTTTTGGAGCGGGGGATTCCTGGAGACCGCATCCCATCCGACCGTGAGCTTGCTTCAACCTACAAATGCAATATTCAGACTTTGCGGAAAGCCTTCTCTCCTTTTGTAAAGAATGGTCGCATAGTCAGGCGAACCGGAAGCGGCACTTTTATCGCGGAGACCCCCCAAAAGTCAATGATCATGGATATCAAGAAGATTGGAATGCTCATTCATGCCAACAGCGACTCATACGCATTCACAGTGATCCGAGCCATACACAACGCCTCAAAAAAATACGATATAACCATCCGGACAGCAATCGCAAGCGGTTATGAGGAAGAAGCACGGATGGAACTGTCATTATTGGTAAATGACGGCTGTTCCGCGGTAATCATTCCCTGGGTTCCTTTCAATGAAATCTCGGAACTGGCCGGATTCGTACGGAACGCCACAATTCCCGTCACCACCCCCGTACTGATTCCCGGACTTGAGTCCAACTATTTTGAATCTCATGATTTAGCCGGATTGGGAAGCATCGCGATGGCCAAGACCGCCTGTGAATACTTTCGCCTGCTTGGAGAAAAGCGTATTGCACTGCTTGGACCGGATTCTCACGATGATCTTTCCATGAAAAACAAACTCTGTGGCTACTCTGAATATGTTTACAGAAATAAGCTGGAAAACATTGTCGCGCTTGTGGGCACCTCGTCCAATGAAATGGATGAACTGGCTGAACAATGGAAAAAATATCGAGGCAATCTGGCAGTGATCTGCTACGATGATGTTTATGCCCTTAGATTCATCATGACCATGCACAAACACGGTCTTTCCGCTCCAGATGATTTCCGTATTATGGGCGACAATGACACCAAGGAAGCCATGCTCTGCGACCCGCCGTTAAGCAGTTGCCGGGCCGACTACGCGAATCTAGGTGAGAATAATTTGAAGGCAGCCATGGCTATGGCTCGCGGCGAGTGCTGTCCTCCATCAATAGCTGCCTCAAACCGGTTCATCATCCGGGGGTCATGCGGCGGCACCGGCCGGATCACCGCAGAGATAGCCGAAGCGGTCAAATCTTTCAGCAAAGGCTTGGTTATTATTCCCGACGGCAAAGACAGTTAAGTTTATACAACAACCATGATATCAACAGTAAAACAAAGGAAAGTAAAATGAAAACGCGAAGAAACTTTTTTACCCTCATCGAACGTGTGCCTGGGTAAGGTATCGTATGCTATACGGCTGAGATGTGCCGGACACGCCAATTATCCATTTCAGGCGTGCAGTTTGCCCTCCATCGGAATATTAAGCGGAGGGACAAAGTTGAGAGAAGAGAAATCCGATAAAGGAGGACTTGTAAGTAATCAGAGTGGCTAGATAAATGGACAGGCTGTAGGATAACGAATGACTGCAGGCACTGTAAAGGTGAAGTAGCGAAAATAGCTGTTAGAGCCATGTCTAAAACGGATTCTTGCGGTGATACGGCAGTGGCTGAAAGCCAGCACGCAGCTCAAAGATGGCAGACTAGTTAAAACAACCTGCGGCGTGCCGCAAGGTGGCGTTCTGAGCCTTTTGCTCAGTAACATAATATTGCATAAAATCGGTAAACTGCTGAATATTTTAAAATAGGTAACAGCTATAAAGCCGCATGCAAACTGGACCGTTACTTGTGCGAACAATTACGCTTTTATTGGCGTAAATTCAAGCATCGCAAAGATATACAAGGAACAAGGAGATGAAAAAATGCGTATTTTTACGAACAAGGCTTGTTGTACATGCCGGAACTCATCCGAAATAACGGGAGATGAACAAATGCTACCATATGAA
>JAFGXT010000309.1 GCA_016936495.1 Victivallales bacterium | reverse complement strand
TGGAGCTGACCGAGTCAATACGCGAAAAGGCGGATTCTATCAATCTGGAATTTCTGATGGATATGGCAAGAGAGCAAAAACATCCGGAGGTCAGCATATAGCGGCGGATGTGTCGGTCAACGAGGTCGACGCTACATTTCGTATAAAACAAAAAACACCCGGCGAGATTTATCGAACCGGGTGTTTTTTTATTGGTATCTGATTATTTCTGCGCTGGCGCTACCGGCATGTCAGGCATTGCTGGAGCTTCAACAAAGACCTTGACCTTGTACTGCTTTTTGGCTTCTTCGAGCTTTTTAAGCATGATTTCCTGAAGCTGTTTGCCTTTAAGAGCCTTGTCGATTTCCGCCTTTACTTCGGGATCGCTTTCCTGAAGCTGTTTTGCCGGGAATTTTTCTTCAAGTCTGATGATATGGTAACCGAAAGAAGTCTCTACCACTTCACTGATCTGACTGGGTTTTTCCAGTGCGAAAGCCGCGTTGCTGAAAGCAGGCACCATCATGTCAGCCTTGAATTTGCCCAGATTACCTTTGCTTTTCTTACCACTTGGGCAGATGCTTTCTTTTTCGGCGGCATCTTCAAACTTGACCTTTCCGGATTTGATGTCGGCAAGAATTTTTTCAGTTTTCTCTTTGGCGGCTTTCTTGGCTTCGTCATCTTTCTTTTCAGGAGCGATCAGGATGTGAGATGCTTCAATCATTTCTGGAATATAGAACAAAGTGGTTTTATTCTTTTCATAAAACTCTTTTTCCTGTTCCGGAGTAACTTTTATAGTAGGCTCAAGTTTGTCTTTCACCCAGATTGAAATGGCTGCCTGGTCCTGGAACATCGGATTTGCCGCGGTTTCTTTTTTATACTGATCAAAAGTCTGACCTTTGCCGGCGAGACTTTTTTTGAACTCTTCAATCTGATCCGCGGGAGCCATAGCAATCATGTCATTCAGATATTTCTGCGCCAATTCCGGTGAAGCTTTAATTCCGTCAGCTTCCGCGAGCTTGAGCATGACCTGAGTTTCGACATAGTTGTTGACGAAGCCAGGCACCATTCTCTTGAGCATGGATTCATTCATCATTGAGGCATAGGGAGAATCCGCAAGCATCTTATCGATCATAGCGCTGATCTGTTCTCTGGTGATCTTTTTGCCTCCGATTTCCGCCACTACTTCCGGCAGAAACGCCCATTTGTCTGCTTTGACTTCTGCTTTTTTGCTGTCCGCCGCCGCTGTTGCTGTCGCTTTTGCCGCCGCGGCGTCCGCTGCTATCAGATTTACGCCTGCGAACATTGTTGACGCCATTCCTGCTGCTGCCAAAGCCAGTTTTGTCTTTCTCATTGTTATTTCCCTTTTGATTTTAAGGTTTTATTTCTGACATTAATAATAACTTCCCCATTTGAACAGGATTAGTTTAACTCGCCTTTCGGCAATATTCAAATCAGGAATATCAATTATCCTACAAAGCTTAATAGACAACTCCTTTTTTGTTTTGTTCCATAACTTTTTTAAATCAGGTGCTGACCGCTGTCAATAAAAAGAATTTGTCCGGTAACTGATTCATTTTCAATTAGAAATACACACGCGGATAATATATCCTCCATCCTTACCTGCCGCGCCAGAGGGAGTTCCGCCAGTACTTTTTTCATGCCTTTGCCCGATCCCAGCCCTACCGGGGGCAACACCGGTCCGGGAGCTATGGCATTCACCCGCACTTTCGGCGCGAATTGTTTCGCCGCCATCAACGTTGCGTCGGCAAGAGATTTCTTGGACAATAAATAACTGCCACTGCCATCAGAGCAGCTTACTGTACGTTGATCGGTAAAATTAACGATACACCCTTCGTTCAAATCTTGAGCCGCAAAATGTTTCATTAATTCCAGAGGAGCTATGAAGTTGACGCGTAACTGTTCTTCCAGTTCCTCCAGGCTCTCATCAATCAAGGGTTGAGTATTAAATACTGATGCGCAATTAATAAGTATATCCACATGACCAGCGGCGGCGAACAGCTCAGCCGGTGCTTCAGGGTGGGAAAAATCCGCGCGGAGTATTCTATGGTTTTCAGGTGTGGGCAGTCTATTCCGCAAGTCCTCGGCGGCGTCGAGTGAATTGTTGCAATGAATAATAACTTTTGCGCCGAGATTGGCGAAAAGTTCAGACAACGCCGCACCAATACGCAATGCCCCGCCCGTAATCAGTACATGTTTATCTCTGATTTGCAATTTAAGCTTGCCTCATCCTCTTGAAAATACGCTTTAACGGTTTATTTTAGCCTGATACTTGCAAATAAACAAGTTCGATACATTAATTATTATAAATTTTCCGTCATATGGCGGAATTAATAGCGGAGAAATATCATGATCTATCCGGATTTTGAAAAAAGCGGCGGACTTATTCCGGCTATTACGCAGGACTGCGCGACCGGGGAAGTCCTGATGCTCGCGTATATTAACAAAGAGGCATGGGAAAAAACTATTGAAACGGGCATTGCTACTTACTGGTCCCGTTCCAGAAACGAACTCTGGATAAAGGGTATGACCTCAGGCAATACTCAGAATATCAAAGAAATACTTATCGATTGCGATCTCGACACGGTTATTTTTAAAGTCGAACAAATCGGCGGAGCCGCATGTCATAAGGGCTACCGTTCATGTTTTTACAGAAAAGTCGAAGATGGTGCTCTGGTAACGGTGGGAGAAAAAGTTTTCGACCCGCAGCAAGTTTATCATAAATGAAGCAGAGGGACAAATAAATTGCGTTTCAGCTCCAGCATGGATATTTTAAAACGTTTGTGTCATGATCGCGTCGCGGCGGCGGCGTTGGTTATAGTCCTGCTGTATATGTTTGTCGCAATCGGGTGTGAAGCTTATTCCTGTTACTGCTCCGCAAACAATGAAACTCCTTTTTATGAGTTGGCGGATATGAACAAGAGTTACAATGCTCCTTCGTCCGAACATCTTCTGGGTACCGACTTCATGGGACGTGACGTTTTTTATCGCGCTCTGGCGGGAACCGCTACCGCAGTCAAAGTAGGGACGATTGCGTCGGTCATCTCAGCCCTGATCGGGGTCAGTTTGGGAGTTATGGCAGGATACTTCGGCGGCAGGACTGATAATTTCGTGGTATGGATATACAGTACTTTCGCATCAATGCCGACTTTACTGTTTATTCTGGCGTTTGCGTTGCTGGCATCACGAGGGTTTCTGTACCCACCGCTGGCCAAGACGATAATGGAATTTGGACGGAAAACCGGCACGGATCCGGGGATGATAGCGGTTTATACCGGCATCGGTTTCACCGGCTGGGTCGCTCTCTGCCGGGTCGTCCGCGCTGAAGCCATGCGTCTGCGTGAAGCCTCGTATGTTCAAGCTGCCCGAACTGCCGGATTCAATTCTTTTCATATTATCGTCAGGCACGTTATTCCTAACCTTTTTCACCTGGTGATAATTTATTTCACTATGCGTTTCGCCTATGCCATCATGACCGAGGTTATTGTTAGTTATCTGGGTTTCGGAGTACAATCCGCTCCCAGCTGGGGAGTGATGATAGCCAACGGACAGCAGCGTCTTTGGCGCGGCGTCTGGTGGGAAGTAGCTGGAGCCACCGGATTTATGTTCTTTCTGGTATTGACGCTTAATCTGCTCGGCGACGCGCTTCGCGACGTACTCGACCCGAAGTTAAAAAACTGAACCCCTTGAATATATTTATGATTGATGTGAAACTGAAAAATATGCTCGTATGCCCTGTTGACAAAGCTTCTTTGCGTGAAGATGCTAAAAATCAATGCCTGATCTGTTCCTGCTGCGGGACAAAATACCCCGTAAAGTATGGCGTTCCCATAATGCGCACAACCTCAAAATGATGGGGTCAAACCTACACATTATTACATTTTGAGATTATTGCTTGCTTGGGAATACTCTCTTTTTGCTTTTGCTTTTGTGGATTGAGATCAGAGTTGTTGGTGTTTCCCGGAAAAGTATTCCTCATAACATTTTTCTTGCTTGTACTTTTATAGATGCTATAAAATCCTGCATAAAAACATCAATTCGGTTTGCAAAAGTGCTTAATTCAATTAATATTCTCAAGTTTAACATTCAACATCGCAGGAGCGGGGATATATGAAAACAGCAATTCCGGTAATAGTAATAATAGTGTCTTATCTGTTCGCGTCGATTCCCTGGGGACTGCTCATCGGCAAGCTACGGGGTATAGATATACGAAAACACGGCAGCGGCAATATTGGCGCCACCAACGTTACCCGTACGGTGGGAAAGGGCTGGGGAAGGCTATGTTTTCTGCTGGATTTTCTGAAAGGCTTGCTACCGATTCTGGCGGTCAGGTATTTGATCGGGCATGAATTTATAGACGATCCTTACCATATTGTACTTGCCGCGACCGCTTTTGCCTGTGTGGCGGGGCACATGTGGAGCATATATATAGGTTTTAAAGGCGGCAAGGGGATTTCCACTACTGCGGGATTGCTGTTGGCATTGGTGCCGTATTCGCTTATTCCAGCGGCGGCGTTGTGGGTGATAGTGTTTTATTCTTTTCGTTACGTCTCGCTGGCGAGCATTTGCGCAGCGATATTTCTGCCTCTTGCTGCATTGGTGTTGTCGTTGTTGAATATCCAGCCGCGTCCGGCTTCGGTACTGGTTTTGTTGTTTTTTCTGGGGGCGCTGGCGGTTTTCCGGCATAGTGATAATATAAGCCGTCTTATGAATGGCACTGAAAGCAGATTTGATAAGAAAAATAAGAGCGGAGTTACCCGATGAATATCACAGTATTAAGCGATGGCGGCTGGGGCACTGCCCTGGCACAGCATTTGTGCACGAACGGACACCAAGTGAAATTGTGGGGGCCTTTTGCCGATTATGTTGAGGAAATGCGCAGAACCCACGAAAACACCCGGTTTCTTGCCGGGCATAAGCTGCATGACAAACTGGTTCTTGAGTCTGACATGCAGCGTGCGGTAAAAGATTCCGCCATGCTGATACTGGCTTCGCCATCACAGTATATGCGTTCGACGCTGGAATTGCTGGCGCCGCATTTTAAGTTTGACAAACAGGTTCTGGTCAATGTGGCAAAAGGCATTGAGACCGGTACGTTGAAGCGTATGAGTGAATTGTGTTCGGATATTCTCGGCGTTTGCCGTTATGCAGTGCTCTCCGGTCCAAGTCATGCCGAAGAGGTTATTAAAGGCGCTCCGACGGCGGTGGTCGCCGCTTCGTGCGACGAATCCCTTGCGGAAATGGTTCAGGAAACTTTCATGTCCGACAGTTTTCGGGTGTATACCACTGATGACGTCATCAGTGTGGAGCTCGGCGGCGCCTTGAAAAACGTCATGGCTATCGCTGCCGGCGTAATCGATGGTATGACGCTGGGCGATAATTCCAAGGCGGCTATGATGACTCGGGGAATCGCCGAAATGGGCAGGCTTGGAACTGCTCTCGGCGGCAATGCCATGACTTTTTCCGGTTTGAGCGGCATCGGTGATTTGATTGTAACCTGCACCAGCGGGCATAGCCGCAATCGACACGTGGGCGAGGAGCTCGGGCGCGGCAACAGTATCGAGCAAATATTGTCGGATATGGGCATGGTGGTGGCGGAAGGCGTAAAAACCGCTGAAAGTGCCAATGCGCTTGCGCGGGAACGCGGCGTGGAAACTCCCATAATCTCAGAGATATACAATGTGCTTTATCAAGGTAAAAGTCCGGGTCAGGCGGTAAGCGCGTTGATGAGTCGGCGTGCCCGATCTGAGTTCGATTAAATTTGATTTTTCAATTACCCTTACAATAAACTTGCAAAAATCTAACAAAATCAACATCTTTTCATCGAAAAAAGTTGCAATTTTGATTTCTTCATCCTATACTAATGGATAATTACAGCTGCCGCGAGGGTATAAACAGAACATTTGTTGTGCCGGTGTCGGAGCGTGATTTCCATTTTCCGATGTATTTAACTGTAATTGTGGACTAACCGCAAAAGGGGGGAACTGTTCATACATTTCAGCATAGACGCCTCTATCAGCTTCATAGGGAAAGGGACTCTTCCGCATTAATGAACAACGTTAATGACTACAGGGGTAAAATATAATAATAATCGACCGTTAACTGTATTTTATTGAAATATAAACAATAAAGGGGGATTAACAAAACAAACTCATATCAGAGAATATTTTATTAACCCGTCTATTTTAACCAAAACAATAAGGAAGAAGCAAGTAATCATGAAAAAAACAAAACTTTTTATGTGCCTTCTGGCGGCAATGGGGATTGCTGCAGGAAACGTTCAGGCGGAAAAGGTGAAAAGACTTTTATTCCTTCAGGATGACGCACAACAGAACATGGTCTCCAAGGTCTATGAACTTAAACATGTACAAGCCAATGATATTACTCCCTGGGTGCAAGGCGCAATTCAGCGTTACAGCACGACTTCTCAGGTAGGACGTCTCAATTATGCGGCGGAAGGGAAACAGTTTCTCGTAGTCAGTACTCCGTCTCATATGATGAGATATGTTGATGATATGATTAAAATGCTTGACCAACCCTGCGACGTTAAAGACGCCGATGGCTCCGTCATCAGCGGTACCGGCATCTATAAATTCACTTATATGCCTAGATTCAGAGATGGTGCGGTTATTGCCAGATTGCTCAGAGATGGAGGAACACGCAGCGGCGAAGGTGAGGTTTACTTTGACAGCAACGCCAACATGATCTACTGGAAAGATTCCAAATCCGATGGCAGTACTGCTATGGCATGGGCACAAAAACTTGACCATCCGGTTCCACAGATAGATATACATGTAAAAGTTTATGAAGTGCGTACCAGCGTTCTTGACGATATCGGTATTGACTATCTGGCTTGGAAAAATGGTCCTGGACTTAATATTTTTTCAGTCGGCTTTGAAAACATTATGCTTCAGAGCGTTGAACAGGCAATTGGCAATATCGATAAGTTCTCATCTTTCTCTTATGGCGGTTTGTTTGTTGCACCTCAGTTCGACCTGAGTTTCGTCAGACTGCTTTCCCAGAAAGGCGACGCAAAAATCGCCGCAACCGGGTCGCTGACTTTTACCAATCAATATAACAGAACCTATTCAGTTGATCTGAAACCTCAGATGCAGAACATCCAAAAGGACGCCAATGACAAGACGGAGGTACTTCAGGGCGCGTCAAACTCCTATAAGCTGTCCATTGTCAATCCGGTGATATGTTTCCAAAGAACCGGGGAAGTCGATCTGACTTTCAATGGTAACGCCTTTGACTACACTACTTACGAAAATACCGGGGGTACCGTCCAGTTCCAGTATACCATCGACAATAACCAGGTGGTGGAGCGCAATAACCGCGGCGATGAGCTTTCCGATTCATCAACCATATCATCTGATTTGACTGTTAAGTTTGACAGTGAACGGTTGCTCGCGGTTTATACTATCAACTCAAAAGTCGAACAGACCATCGGCATACCTTTTCTCTCTGAAATACCGATTCTGAAATATCTGTTCAGCACCACCACATCCATCAACGAAGATACCAAGATGTTTGTTACCATTAAAGCCAGTCTGGTGCATCCGGAAGAGAGTTTCGCGGAATGGAGCGGTAAACTCCTCTCGCAAGAGGATTTCAAATAAAATACACAGAGTAACTTGAAAACAATGAATAAACTTGAGAACAGGAGTTTAAAACTAATGAACATTAAAAATACTATTTTCGGCTTTGCAGGAGCTTTCGCCCTGATTGCCGGGTCAATGACGGCGTCCGCCCAGGTGAACGTGAATCCGACCGACCCTTATGAGAAAACCCAAGTCCAACCTCAGATCAGATTAAATCTGGAAAACGACACTGATACAGTACATTTTATTCGCGATAATACTGACCCTTTCATCGTAACTAAAGTGTATCAGCTTAAAAACGCCGATCCGTATGAGCTTCTGCCATATGTCCGTAATGCGGTCAACGCCAACAAAATCAGTACAAGTCCCACCCGTGTGGAATGCATCAAATACAACAATGGAGTCGGCTTTATGGTGGTCTCCGCTGAAGAAGACCGCTTCGGGCCTCAGCCGGACGGCATGGGGATTGATGAATTCATCGCCAGACTTGACCAGCAGGCGATAACCTCCTCCACCGGTTCCGTGTTCATGCTGTACTTCCCGATGTACCGTAACGCATCCGTCCTTGATGAGATGATCAGAAGAGTCGGTATGGACTCTCCGAACTCAAATCAGCTTCAGCGTGGCAGAGATATTCTCAGTGTTGATGAGGATCTTAACGCTCTATTTTTCTTTGTTCCCAGATACAGCAAGAAAAATGTTCAGGAGATGCTGAAACAGTATGACTTGCCAATAAAACAGGTCGCAATAAAGTATACCGTTTATGAGGTATATGGCGAAAATGATGGCAAAATCGGCGCCGATTTCCAGAGCTGGAAAAATAACGACGGTATGGATCTGCTCTCCATGGGCGGACGCTATCGCAGTAACTGGACTGCCACCTTTGCCGGCGGCATCGATCCCGACGCCGGTTCAAATAAAACCCAGTTCTTCAGCGTCAACCCCAAATGGAACTCCAAATATCTGGATTTACTGACCTCTAAAGGCAGTGCCAAGGTCATGACCACCGGACAAATCGTCGTCAAACACGGCTCCACCGGTACCATCAACAAAGGCAATAAAGTTTTCTATAATGAGAAAACAGCCGCGACCAATCAGAAGATCACTGTAACATCTTCCACTGCGGTTCTGGCTGGCATAAATCCTGTCATTGGTGATGACGGAAGTTCTAATGTAACCTACAACAATGCTGCTGCAGAGACTGTCTATGCCATAAAATTCGCGTCCACCACCGATGGCACCGGCATGTATCAGATAGCCGCCGCAACCGGTTTTTTCACTAAAGACGGTAAAAATCTGGGCAGCCAGACAACAGTTAAAAACCTGAGTACAGCCTTGACTTGGACGGCTGTTGCAATTAACGACTTAACTTCGGAAAAAGGTCCTGTCATCACTACCAAGGTTTCCAATAACTTTGGTTTTGAGATGAAGGTAACACCCAAAATCGGCAATGAAGCCACTACTCTTAACGTTGAAGTAACCAATTCAAGTTTGATCGGCTGGAAATCTGATGGCAATCCGCGCATCTCTGACGCCAATGAGATAAAAACTCAAGTGGTCATCAGTAACAAGAGCAACCGCTTCGTACTTGGCGGCGTGGAAAAGAGTAATGTCGTCAGAAGCGTGTCCGGTATTCCTTATCTCCGCCGTATTCCAATCCTGGGCTGGCTATTTGGTTCGGAATCCGAATCGACCAAGAAAAGTCAGTTGGTGGTGGTCGCTGAATGCGAACTCATATCTCTGGATCATAAAGCCGATGGCGCAGTTTCCGGAGAAATGACTATTATTGATGAAAAGACCAAAGACGCGGGCAAGACTAATGCCTGGGGATTTGATCAGTATCTGATCGACAAAAAATAACTCCACGTTCATCTGAACGGAATAAAAATTCAGCCCGGTCATACTTTCGTATGACCGGGCTTATGCTTTAATGATTATATTGATTAATATGTTTCCCGGAGATGTTTAACGCGCAGAGCGCGGCTGAATTCATCCAGAGAGACTTGTTGTTTCGCTTTGAAACGCAGTACGGTCTCTCCGGGCATGAGCGTGATGCTGTTGTCTTCAAAAGTGCCTTTTATGCCAATGGCTTCGACGAATACGAAAAATGCCGGGTGATCGGTATTCAACACTACTTCCAAACCATTGGTGCTTTCACGTGCGGTCATATTGACTTTTGCCTCCGCCAGCTCGCAGGCTTTGAATTTCTCAAAGAAATGGGTGTTAGTATGTTTAAGCGTCGTGTTTTTACCATTGACGGTGGTATTGACCAGCATAAATGCCGTATTTTTGTCGAACTTCAAGGCGTCCAGTTTGAGGGTCTTGAGTTTTTTAGTGGTACCCGCAGCCAGACTGGTCTCGAACTCCATGGCTTCCAGCTCCTTGCCGGAGAAGTCATAAACCTTGATGTTGACGGAGAACTTAAGCTGTTCGCGTGAATCGTTGACCGACCATATTTCCAGCTCGTTGTCTTTCTGGAAAGTCGAGCTGATCGCGGGGGCGTAGAAACGTCGGGCGTGATAATGCAATGGTTTCCATTTGCCACCGTACTCGATACTTGCCCAGGATGCCACCGGCCAGTTGTCGTTCAACTGCCAGTAGAGCGTACCCATACATACCGGCATCTGACGGCGCCAGTGCTCGACCCCGGTCTTGATCGCCAGAGCCTGAGTTACCTGACTCAGGTACAGGAAATTATCAAAGCCTTCGGGCATGCGGAAGTAACGTTCGAACATGGCGATGATATTGCCATTGCCGCGTCCGCATTTCTGATGGTGCTCCATGATCGGGGAGAAAACATTGGCGTCGGCTTCAGTCGCGAAGATATCGAATATTTCACGTGAAGGGAACGACTGGAAACCGAATTCGGAACAGAAACGCGGGCTCACATTGAAATAAGCTTCGATTTCTTTTCTGCCATGCCATACTTCCCAGTAATGCATGTCGCCGCAACTGTCATCGTGCCAATTGTCACCAAAATTGCCGGGACCGCCGCATGGCGAGCTCGGCCAGAAGATGAATTCCGGCGCATAATCCTTGACGGCGCGATCCAGTTCACGGTTCAGGCGGTCATAGTTGACCAGATTGCGGTCGCGCACGGTTCTGTCTTTATTATTGGAGAACCAGCCCACGGCACCGATACACTCATTGTCGCCGCACCATATCGCCATGCTGGCATGAGAGCGTAAACGCTTGATCTGATATTCGAGTTCTTCCTTGACGTTGGTGATGAACTTTTCCGAGGACGGATACAGCGCGCAGGAGAACATCATGTCCTGCCAGACCATTATGCCTTTGCGGTCGCACAGCTCGTAAAAAACTTCCTGCTCGTATTGACCCCCACCCCATACCCGTAGCATATTCATACCGACCTCGGCGGCGCTGTCAATCAAGTCTTCGTAAACTTTCGGAGTCTGACGCTGAGGCATGGCGTCGGCGGGGATCCAGTTGGCTCCTTTGCAGAAAATGTCCACGCCGTTGACGCGGAACGTCATAGAGATACCATGTTCGTCCTTTTCGTTTATCACCTTTATAGTTCTAAGCCCGATCTCACGGCTGAGGGTCTCGTCTCCGGTGCTTACTTCAAGTTTGTAGAGAAATGGCTCTCCCGCTCCGACCGGCCACCACAGACGCGGATTCTTTACCTCAAACTCCGCTTTTACCGTATTGGCTCCCGCTTTGACGTTGCTTTTGACTATTTTGACTTCGCCGTTGAATTTGAATTCGGTCTGGATCTTTCCGGCTGCGGGGGCGTTGAGTTCGGCGATGGCGCAGACTTTGCAGATTTTGCCTTCATGCCGTTGTTCGGTGTAGATATAGTCAATCCGTGCCTGTTCCACTGCGTGAATGAAGATGTCCCCGTAAATACCGGACACCATTAAACTGATACCCCAGTCCCAGCCCGCGTGACACTGCACCTTGCGGATGTAGTTCATATAAGGAACGGTATTATTTCCGCTGTACGGCACCTCGTAGGGCATCGTGCTCAATTCTTTGAGCGCCTCTTTGCCCGCGCTGCGGAAGACTATGGCAATGGTGTTTTTTCCGGCTTGCAGGTATTTTCCAATCTCAACGCGTACACGCTTGAACATGTTGTCGGTCGCAACTACTCTTTTGCCATTGATATGGATTGTCGCGAAAGTATCCAGAATGTCCGCGTTGAGATACACACTTTTGCAGGCGATAAGTGCTTCTTCCACCTCGAAATCGCGGCTGTATTCCCAGTCGAAATCTTTTATCCACTGTACATCCAGTTCATTTTTGCGATAATATGGGTCTGGTATTCTGCCCGCCGCCAGCAAGGCGCTGTAGTTGTCCCCCGGCACTGTTGCCGGGATGTAATCTTCCTGTCCCATCTGGCGCAGATTCCATTTTCCTTTCAAATCAATATGCTTCATGTGAAATCCCTGTTTTTATTAAAGTTTATATGTATATAATATTGACAAAAAACATTATAAAATCTACAGTAATATTGACATCTTTAACACTATATTGATATGGAGCAGAAAAAGTGGATGACGCGTCCTGTATTTTATCCGAACACTTTTGGAAAGGATTGCCTTTTTCCCTATCGAGTAATATTTTTTATAAGAATGAATCATTTCATTCGCATGAGCACTCATATTACGAGTTTTTCATGGTGGTGGAGGGGGCATTGCTGCATACCATGAACGGCGAAAGAAGTCTGATGGCAAGGCGCAGCATTTGCTTTTTAAATCCTGAAGATACGCACGAGCTGCAAAACTCCAACAATACCGGACAGGTGCATATTATCAATTGCACCTTTTCAAAAATATTCTATTTTGATACGGTCAGTATGCTTCGGCATGATCTTGAACCGGTGCCGGAAAGCTTTTCCGGTACGGTGTCAAATCTGCCGTCCTCGCTATGGGAGGGGCTGGTGAAGTTGGCGAATCTTATACAATTTCATCGTGGCGAATATTCTCCGGGGGCTTTGCGCACGATGTTCCGCGGGCTTTGTCTGGATGTGCTGCTGGTAATGGCGGAAAAACCGGGCGTGTCCGACTGCGAAGTGCCCGGCTGGCTGGTCAAAGCCAGAGAAAAGATGATGTTTGAGGAAAATTATATTGCCGGGCTGAAACGTTTTATTGAGTTGGCAGGACGAACTCAGGAGCATCTTACCCGTTCGATGAAAAAATATTATGATGAGAGTCCTACTGCTTTTATCAACC
>JAFGXT010000308.1 GCA_016936495.1 Victivallales bacterium | reverse complement strand
TTGAATAATCTGATCAACAAGTATGCCCGTGTAACGGATGGGGATAGTCCACAAAATACACAAAATGACACAAAAGAAATATAGGAGATGTAGGAATCATGAAAACAATTATTAAGCTGACGCCGCTGGAAAGTGATTTTTTGAGTAGAGTAGAAAATAATCCGCAAGCAAAGAAGCATGAGCGATACGCCGCAATAACAGTGTTGCGCATGGCAAAAATAAAGCTATCTATCGGCGAAGGTCTGTCGTCAAATGATCAGGCGATCCTTGAAATACTGAATAAGGGACATGCTTCTATGGCAAGATCAATCTTGTTCTTTCTGAAAAAAGCTTATCCTGCTTTCTGGGCTGGCGCCACTGTAGAAACGGAGGTGGAAAAATGAAAAACAAATGTACAGCAGATAAGTTCTTAAAAGATGTCGAGAAACATAAACTCGAAACCAAAATTGTGTTGGACAATGGGCTTTGTAGGTTTTTAAAATTCCGTAAGCCAGAAACCAACAATCTATATTTCAACATAACCACGTGGCCGGGGTATCTTTGCATATCCGGCGACATGGGGACTTATGTTTTTGCAAGGCTTCCTGATATGTTTGACTTTTTCCGTTCCGCTGAACTCAAGATAAATCCATGTTATTGGCATGAAAAGCTACAGGCGGAAGATAGGCACATGAAAAGCACTGAATATGATCCCGAGAGATTTGAGCGCGAAATCAAGGAGATTTTCTTTGCTTGGGTTCGCGAAGGGAACAAGGATAAAAAAACACGCCGGAAAATATGGGAAGAGATTCAATATTTAGTACTTTCCCATAGAGACACAGAATTTGAGGCATACCATGCAGTTAATGAATTTGAATGTTTGGGATTTACATTCCTCGATTCATCGTGGGGTTGGCGGGATTATACTTATCAATTTATCTGGTGTTTATATGCTATTGTCTGGGGTATTCAACAATATGACAAGACCCCAGCGGAGGGGGTGGGATGAAAAATTATATATCATTTTGTCGGAATTATCACAAGCTTGGCGATGAGGGTTTCACCACGATCCGGGGAGCTTCGGCGATAAAAGAATATCATGAGGGGCAAATTGTAGATATCCTGAAAACAGATGTCTATCCGTCCGGCGGCAAGGGGGAACTGCTCTGCCGCGCCATAATCGTGGACATGGAAGTATTGCCGTTGATTGATATTCCCCTGGACGTGCTTCAGCGCGATGGTGCTTTCGGCAAGTGGAAGCCGGGCAGTCATGCCGAATTTATGGGGTTGATAAACTCCATGCGCAAATACGGGAAAATGGATAGCGTCAGGAACAAGGTTACACTCATAAAGTTAATTAAAACCGATGGCGGGAATTAGTCCGCAAAATACACAAAAGGACACAAAATGAGGACAATTACAATGACTAGAAATGTACAGAGAACCGGCGATATGAGCCGCGATGTAAAGCTGAAATTATATATTCAAGAAGACGGGGATATTGTCGTCGCAATTAATGGAGGCGGTCAGCTGGCAAGGGTGGAGTTCTGCCAGTGCGGTATTGGCGGTGGCCAATCGCCGAATACTCTGAAAGCATTAAGAAACCTATTTGAAGCAATGGAGAAAGATAATTGTCCACAAAACACACAAAATAACACAAAAATAGGAGATGTAAGAAATGAATGTACAGGATGAAATCAGGAAAATGGAAAAACGGCTGGGCTTGTTGAAGCAGGTTGCTGAACTCGATGAGAAACGCGCCGGACTGTTGGCGAGGTTGGAAATGGATACTGGCGCGATAAGCGATGTGCCAAAGGGAAAAATAACGCGGACAGCTCCGACAAGTCTGACGCTTCGGGGTCGGACGGGTCGAAAACTCATTCAATCAAAAAGAATGACGGCGGAAGAAATCAGGACGGCGATAGCTCCAGGCGAATACACCGATGTAGTTTCGCTGATCGCCGCGATCCAGAACAAAGCTGGATTGACCAAGAGCGCGATTGCGGCGGCGGTGGAGATTACGCCGCAAGATTTAAGTCATGCTTTATCGGGCAAAGCGTATCCGTTTGCTTTAAATGCTCTGCGGCAATTGGGACTGAAAACCGCAGACAGCGACAAAGTGAAATATAAGACAGAAACTCATGCCCGGCAGTCGTTGGCAAAGGGAGAATAAGCGATGTTGAAAGTTTATGATGATATTTTCGAGATGGATTCTGTATGGCGCGCACAATGCCACTTCTGCGGGAAAAAACATTATGTGCGAAAAGAATTGTCGCGGCAAGAGGCAAAAGAGGCTTTTCTTGAATGTGGATTGCGAAAAGTTGAGACTGAGCATTCAATCGGGGATATGTGCGAAGAATGCAGGGAAGAGATAATCAGTGAAGAAGGGATTGCGGAAAATATTTTATAATTTAAAAGCAGGAGATGTGGGAAATGGAAGCTTATATGCAAAAAGAGGGAGCGCGGCGGCGGTGGCTAGTCTATGACCGCAAGACTAAACGGGCTATGATGCAGCCGTGCGGCAGGAAAAGTATAGCACGGGATATGTGCGCAAAGTTGAATAACTATGTGGGTTCCAGCCGGTACAATGTCGGAACCTTGTGGATGGATGGCAAATTGGAAGTGAAAAGGTATCCGCGTAAACTGGAATGGGAATTTTTGAAAAAATAACGGGGAATGAGATCATGCAGGAATTGGTGAAGTCATTAAGGGATGATACGGCGTTGCTGTTGTCCAGAGCGAAGGCGATTACCGATCACAGCAGGAAAGTCGCACGAGAAGCACGAGGCAGGTATTGCAAAGCGTATCAACGCCAGTTGTCGGACAATGCCATGAACCTGAACCGCGTTTCGGTCGATCTGGCGGCGGTTATCAGTAAGCTGGACGCGATAAATGATGAAGGATAAAGATTATGGGATCAATACGTTTGAGAGCGGATCAGATTGCCCGGCTGAAGCGTAGTCGAGCGCCGTCGGTGTACGTGATCGAGGCGGCTATACGTCGCTTTGAACGAGGAGAAATAAAAGTAATAGAAAAAGGCGAAAATCAGCAAAAACGGCAAAATGTATTACGGGTTTTCCCGGTGGCGAAAAAGTTCAAATATTCGGGAGCGGAACTCCGGTCGATACTGGACGCGCATTTTTCCGCGCCGATGTTCGTCAATGAACTGGCGGCGGCGGAAAAGCGGGTAAACACGTTGCTGGAAAGCTATTGCGGCGGGGTGGCGCAATGAACAGGGGATTTACTAAAGTATACCGCTGGGAGTGGGAAACGAAGGCATACAGCAAAAGCCTTGAACATGTGGGCATGATGCAATATTTGCGTTATCGCGCGTGCCTGTCTCCATCGGTGATACGCGGGGAGAATCTCAAGGCCGGGGAATTTCTTACCAATCCCGCCAATTTATCCGATGCAACCGGGATAAGTGTAAAAAAAGTGCGTACTATCTTAGCCGATTTAGCGCATGACGGACTGATAGTTATTGACGGAAGCAGGGCAAAGAAAAGGACTAAGATAAGCATCTGCGAATTAAACACTTATACTGATACAGCCAGCGACGAGGGGCAAACGAAAGGAACATCGAAAGGCAAACAAAAGGAACAACGAAAGGCAAACGAAAGGCAAACGAAAGGAATATCGCAGGGTACAAGTATAAAGAAGAATTTAAGAATATCCCCCCCCTATAATCCCCCCCCTGGGGGAAACTCCGAAGGGGTGCAAGCTGATTCGTCGGTGAAGAAATCAAAGGAACGCTTCAGGGCTGAAGAGATTGAACTGCCGGAAGTGCTGAATACCGCCGAGTTCAGAAAAGTCTGGCTGGAATGGTGTGAGTATCGCCGGAAAGAAAAGAAATCGCCGTTGACGCCGACTTCGGCAAAACGTCAGTTGAAAAGCTTTGAAGCCGTCGGCGAACTGAAAGCAGTGGCGGCAATGGTCGAAGCCATGACCAGCGGCTGGACAGGAGTTTTCCCCGGCAAGGATTCGGGGCAGATCCCCAAGGCACAAGCCAGGGGCAGCGAATATGCCGGAGCGTTTTAAGAACAACAAGGAGCTGAGATGAAAAATAGAGTTGAAATCTGGACGGATTGCAGTCGTTGCGGTGGACGCATGAAGTTGCTACTGGCGGAAGACATAGCCGAGGATGAGCTTTTGCGTGAGGCAAATTGCACGTTTGCGCTGTGTCCGCTTTGCGAAGCTCTGGCGGAAAAAGAACGCGCGGCGGAAGCGGAAAAAGAACATCGGCTGGAAGAGCAGCATAAGCTGAATCTGACGTATAAAAAGCGTCGGGAGCAATCGCGGCTGGATGAGGTGTATCTGGGCTGGGATGATAATCATTCCGGGGCTAACCGTGAATTAAAGTTATGGCTGGAAAGTCGCTGGCGGGATAATTCGTTGTTGTTGGTCGGGTCTACGGGGACGTGTAAAAGCCGGTTGGCGCAGATGTTCGGTTATGAGTTTCTGCGAGACTGCGGGTCAGTGTATTTCGGGCGCGCCACGCAACTGGCGGATGAAATATCAGGGGCGTTCAAGGGTAATCCGGTGAAAGGGTTGCAACTCATGAAAGAGCTGTACGGTTATGATCTGCTGATAATTGACGACTTCGGTCAGGAGACGCTTTCTGATGCGCGAATATCGCGGTTGTGGGATTTGATTGACATGCGGTATACGCAATGGAACCGGGAGAGGAATATTCGTTCCGGGAAGTGGAATCCGCTGTACGGTCAATCGAATTACGGGGCGCGGCTGTGGATCACGACCAATGACGGAGCGCTGGAGATGCTGGAACGGTTCGGAGATAAAGGTGCGTCGCTGGTGCGGCGTTTGAAAGATATGTGTGAGATAAATCATTCGGGGAAGGTTGTGCGAAATGCAGTTTCGGCTTCGCCGACCAGCGTCCCGCCGCTGGATCACGTCCGGCGAGGCGCCGTTGCCAAGTAATGTTAAGGATTTTACAGCCAACAAGTTGTCTGATAAAATCCTTAACATGGTTGCCGCAGATATTGCTGTGCAATATCGAGAGATTTTTAGAAATGCGAAATAAAAAGGTGAGCAAATGAAAAAGAGGTTTGAGGATTTAAGTCCTATGGAGATGTGGGAAGACTGTGTAAAGGGTAAGTATTACCACTGCAACGGCATGAGTTGTCTAAAAGGGGAGCGTTGTACCAAGTTTGTGCCAAGCTTCGATGAGGTTGCGGGTCGGGTAACGGAGCTGAACGAGCGGATTGACCAGCTGAAAGAAGAACTTTGGCTGTGTCAGCAGGCAAAAATCACTATTAAGGCGGCGATATGTCCGCATAGCTATGTGTCAAATTATCAAGCGGAGGCAAAGCTGACGGTATATCGCTGTCGGTTCTGTGGTCATGAGTATGAAGAGGCAGACAAGGAAACAGAATTTCTCCCGGTCGAGCCGGTAACCGAATCAATAGGATTCTAAAACATGGCGGGGATGCGGCAATTCAGTACGGAGCAATGTTTTGACATGCTGACCAGTTTGGCTTTTCGTGAAATCGGGGATGTGCGGCGTAACCGGGCAATGTTCTGTGTGCAGTTGTGTCTTGGTTGCCGGGTAAATGAGATGTTGAAGCTGACATTGCACGAGGTGCTTGACGGCAAGGGGCACATCCGGGACAGTTGGACATTCATCAAGACTAAAAACGGAAAGAACCGCACGGTCAAGGTGTTGAACCGGCTGGTCTTTGATTTTCTGCCTGACTGGCTGGAGCGGCTGGCGGAGCTGGGATATACGGACATTGATGATCCATTGTTTCCGGGACGAAACGGAGAAAAGGGTATAAGTGATCGTCAGGTGCGAAAAATCTATGCGGCGGCGATAGAGGAGCTGGGTCTTGACGGGAGGTATTCGACGCATAGCTGCCGTAAGACCTGGGCGTGTCAGACCTTTGACTATTTGAATGACCAGTTGAGGCGTGGAGCAAACATTTCTCCTCTGGATGAGCTGGCGAATTTAGGGGGTTGGGACAGTGTTGACGCGGCGCGCAGATACATCGCGGATCACATCAGTCGGGCGGCAGAAAGTCAGCAGGCGATTTACTCGGATTTGCGGGAATTGGTGAAAATCTGGAAAAATGAGTTCCGAAAATTGTAAAACAACGTCTCATCGGGGTTTTTCGGGAAGCAACCCCCACTGGAACGGTAGTGGAAGTATAACAGAGCACTAGTGAAGGCATAAGGGAAGCATAGGAGTTTGAGGTAAAAGTATGGTGAAGAAAAAAGAGATTATCAGGAAGGAGCGTCCGCCGCGCAAATACGGGGAAAAAGTGATTTATCACATCACGGAAGCGGCTGAGGTGATAAGGGTGAGTGAAGGGGTTATTCGTTCGGCGATAAAGCGCAAGCTGCTTCACGCGTCGAAAATTGCCGGGCGTTGGAAAATCGCCAGTGAGGATTTGGATAAGTATTTAATCCGCATGAGAAAATACACGAACACAAAAGAGGGCTGAGGTTATGGCGGAAGAGCAAACACAAGCGGAATTATTTTTAGATGAACTGCCACTGGTCAAGGAACTGAATCCGAAACAGCGGGCATTCATTCTGGCGTATATTGATTTGAAGAACGCGACAAAGGCGGCGGCGGCGGCAGGGTATTCAGAAAGGACGGCAAAGGTACAGGGTTCGCGGCTGTTGTCAAATCCTAGAGTTCGTCCGGCTCTGGTGGAGTTACAGGACTATCTTTTCCGGCGGCAGGTGATGGGAAAGAACGAGGCTCTGTCAATCCTGTCTAAAATGGCGCGGGCGCGGCTTTCGGATTACCTGAATGATGACGGCAGCATCAGTCTGCGCAAGTTGAAGCGTAGCGGGGTGGAGCTCCAGGAATTGAGCAAGACTTGCGGGGAGGATTGGGAGACCACAAAGGTTAAGCTACGTGATCCCCGGCAGGCGATTGAAACGTTATCGAAGATGCTGGGCTGGTTTGAGCCGGAAAAAACTGAAGAGGAGCTGACGATCAACATCAACATCAAGGAGAATTTCTGAGGTGTTGGATATTGATTTGCCTTACAAATACACGCCACGGGAATACCAGCGTGATTTCTGCAACGCAACCAGTCGGTTTAAGCGGATTATGACGGTATGGCATCGTCGAGCCGGTAAGGACTTGAGTTATATCTCGATGCTGGTTCCGCAGATGATGAAGCGTGTCGGACTGTATTTTTATGTCTTTCCGACAGCGAAGCAGGGTAAAAAGGTGATCTGGAACGGTATTGACGGTAACGGCATGAAGTTTATCGATCATATTCCGACTGGATTGCTGGCGCGTAACCGGCTGGGTCGCACGAAAGTGAACCATCAGGAAATGAGTTTGGAGCTGGTAAACGGCTCGATCCTGAACGTGATAGGTTCGGATAATTATGACGATACGCTGATCGGGACAAATCCGGTGGGATTGATTTTCTCTGAATACTCGTTGCAGAAGCCGGAGGTATGGGATTACTGCCGTCCGATCCTGCGTGAAAACGGCGGCTGGGCGTGGTTTAACTTCACTCCACGCGGGAAGAATTTTGCTTACAATCTGCTTAAACGAGCGCAGGCCATGCCGGACAGGTGGTTTACGCAGGTTTTGAGCATTGACGATACCGGAGTGATGACTAAAGCGGATGTGCAGCAGGAAATTGCCGAGGGGATGACCGAAGCCAGGGCGGAACAGGAGTTTTACTGTTCATTCAACGCCGAGGAAGGCGGTCTGATCTACGGCAGAGAGATGAACAGCATGTGGAGCGCAAAGCGTATCTGCAATCTGGATTACGATCCGTCTCTGCCGCTGTATACCTGTTGGGATTTGGGGGTGGCGGACATGATGTGTATCGTGTTTTTCCAGTTGTCGGGGAACCGGATTCACGTAATAGATTTTTATGCTGACACCGGACGCGGCTTAAAATATTACCATGATGAGGAGTTGAAACGCCGGGAGAAGGAAAGGTCTTATAAGTACACTGAGCATTTCGCTCCGCATGATATAAAGCAGCGCGACATGATGATCCAGGACGAAGCGGGCAACGCCATGACCCGGCTGGACGGCGCGTCGGCTTTCGGGCTGGACTTCACGCGGGTCAGGCGGGTGGCGAGCGTCTGGGATCGTATCGATGTTACACGGGGATTGTTTTTGCGTATCTACATCGACGCGAAGCTGGAGAAGCTTATTGACGCGCTGTCGAGCTACAAAAGACGGCTGAATGAAGCTTTATCCACGCCAGTGAATGAGGTGTATGACGCGACGCCTTTACATGACTGGGCGTCGCATCCGGCTGACGCTTTCGGGACGATGGCGGACGTTATCAAGCAGGGTTTATGTGGTGGAGCGAATGCGCGGAATGAGGTTATCCGGGAAGTATTTCATCGTCAGGCAGCGGCAGAGAGAAGAAACGGCGGTTACAATCCGCTGGCATTATAGGAGTTTAAAAAAGATGTTTCACAAGGAATTATTTGAATTGCGCCAAGTTGAGAGCGCGGAGGAATTACGGCGGGTTTACGCGGCGATGGTACGGGAGGACAGTCTGCGGCTGTGTTTTCCGTTCGAGCCGTTCAGTAAGGGCAAGTTTGTGCATATGATGAGTTCATTCAACATCTGTTTTGTATGTTATTACGGCGGCAGGCTGTCGGGTTTCGTCTGGCTGAACCGTATGGAACACAAGACTTGTCGGATAAACTTCTGCTCCTTTGAGCCGTCGCGCGGCATAATAATCGCCGGACTGCGTGAGAGCCTGACGCGGATATGGAAACACTTTCCACCGGGTCGTGAAGGCAGTCCGGAAGTATTTCTGAGCTACGTCCTGGAGAGCAATACCATGAGTGCTAAAGCCGCGGAAAAATGCGGTTTTACATATGTCGGACTGATACCGGATTATTACGGGATCGGGGTAAATGTCAAAGTCTATTCATCAAGCCGAAAAAGGAGCATTACAAGATGAAAAGGAAAAAGAATCAGCATCCATTATTTCTTCACTTCATGAAATTCAAGGGCGGCGGCGGCGATGTGCCACAGCCGGTCAAGCCTGATCCGGTGGCGCCGCCGTCGGCTCCGGTCAAAGCTACAAGTCAGGATGTGCAGGTGGCGAAAAAGGAGGAGAAAGCCAGGGACAAAGACCGCCGGGGATATTCGTCCACAATCGCCACGGGTCAACAGGGTTTGAGCGGGGAACAGGCTAACACCAAGCGCAAAACTCTGCTTGGAGGTGGTTCATAATGCAAGCCGATCAGATCATAAGGAATCTGGACAAGCTCAAGGCTGACCGCACGGAGTTGAACGCGGTGCTGGAGCAGTGCGCGGCGTTCGCGTGTCCGGAAAAGATGGGTATGTATCTTGATCATGCCGATTCCGGCGGGGATGACCGTCCGCGCTATATCATCATCGATGAGATAAGCGAGGCGAACAGCATTCTTTCGCGGGGCTTGTTCAGCAACTTGTGCCCGCCGTCCTTGCAGTGGTTCAGCTTCAGCAGCAACAAAAAAGAGTACAAGGAAAGCGAAGCGGTGAAGAAATTCTTCAGCGAGGCGGGAGTAAGCTTGTACAATCTGCTGATGAAATCGTCGTTCACAATGGAGATCAACGAGGCGTTTGAGGATTTTGGCTGGGCGGGTACGACTAACTTGTATGTCGAACGCGACCCGAAGCGTACCTTCCGCTTTGTGAATCTGCACATCGGCGAATACTATGTCGAAGAAAATCACTACAAGCAGGTCGATACGGTCTACCGTGAGTTCAAACTTACCGCCCGGCAGGCTCTCCAGCGTTTTGGCAATCCCGGCGACAAGCTGCCTGAAAAGGTATTGAAAGACGCTCGTGATCCTGACGCGGCCAAAAGCGGACGCAAGTATACATTCATCCACCTGGTTACGCCGAACCTTGACCGGACGATGGACGCCGACGGCAAATATCATCCGGGCAATAGCAATAAGGCATTCAAAAGCGTTTACGTCTGCCGGGAAGAGAAGTTCACAATCAGGGAAAGCGGTTACGATCGCAATCCCTATACCGTGAGCCGCTTTGAAAAGAAATCGCAGAGCATTTACGGATTTTCTCCAGCAATGCGGGTGTTGCGCACGGCAAAAATCGAGAACAAGGTCTGGGCGTCGCTGTTAAAGGCGGCGGACAAGGCGATCGACCCGCCGGTGATGCTCGACGCGGCGGCATATGGCAGAGGCATTTCTCCGCAGTTCTTCTACAATCCGAAAGCGGTCAATCTGTATGACAGCACCGCGACCGGAGGCGGCGGCAAGCCGGAGTTTCAGCCGGTACCGGCTAATCTTCCGGTCGGGCTGGAGATGTTCGACCGGCTGGATCAGCATATTAACCGGGCGTATTATACCGATATGTTCCAGATGATACAGCAGCTCAATCAGGACAGCGGCAGACAACGCACGGCTTACGAGATCATGAATCTGGTGAGCGAAAAGAATTCGATGATCATTCCGGTGGTCGGCAGGATTCTTGATGAAATGTTTTCGCCGCTGCTGATAAAGTGCTTCTTTCTGGCGTTGGAGGCGGGAGAACTGGGCAAGCTGCCCGATGAGCTTATCCATGCCGATGAGCTGGATTTGGAAGTGTCCTACAACTCTCCGCTGGCTCTGGCGGCGAAACGCGCTGAACTAAACGGCTTCTTTGAAAGTCTGGACATGCTCACGCCACTGGCTAACATCAAACCGGAAGTGCTTGACTACATCAATTTCGACAAGGTCACCAAGAAAGTTCTCAATAATACCGGGGCGCATCCTGACTTTATCCGCTCGAACGCCGAAGTCAAAAAGCTCCGGGAAGAGCGTGCCGCTCAGGAACAGCAAGCACAGGAACAGTTGATGATGACCGAACTGGCAAAGTCGCAGGACTTGACCCGGAAAATCGAACCAGATTCAGCCGTGTCGGCAATAGGAGGGCTTCTCGGTGGATAAAGCAAACAGTGAACTGATCGAACGCTTGCGGAAAGACAATCACCGCCGCGAAGTGATTAAAAAGGTGTTCGCCACTCCCGATGGAGCGGAGGCGCTGGACATAATCAAAGAAGTGTCGCTGTATGGACAGCAGGTGTATCAACCCGGTACGCCTGAATGCCATACCTTTTTTCGCGCCGGATGCCAGCAGGTGGCTATAAACATTATTGAAATCCTCAACGCTCCGCTGGTGGACGTTGAGGCGCAAATACACAAGCTCAAAAAACAAGAAGGAGACTACAGACCATGAGTTACAACTTTAACCCCGTAAACCCGAAAGAAATCCTGCGCGACGGCGTGCCGGTGGCAATCATTACCGGAGAAAATACTGTTGAAGCTGTCAACGAGGAACTCGGCAAATATCTGCCTCACGCCATCAAACTGCTAAAAGATCATGACGCTTACAACGCTGATAATAAGCTTGTCCTGATTGACAAACTGCCGACCGTCGAAGAGCTTCAGGAACAGGAACGCCTGGAGCAGGAACGCCTCGAGCAGGAGCAGTCCGGCAAGCTTGACACTATTCCCGATGTGCTGGCAACGGTCGGAAAGATCTCCACTACCAGACAACTTGTCGACGCTATGCAGCTGATTACCGACGAGCCCTGCCCGGCTATGACCCGATGGGAAGGAGACCAGACCCCGGCGGTCGTAGACTGGATCAAACGCCATGACAAACAGCGCGTCATGGTTCTCAAAGCCTCTCAAGCACTCAAAGAAGGAGTATAATCCATGCGTAAAAACAGATTCCTCACGCTCTTTAAGTTCGCTCCCGATGACGGTTCAGGCGGCGGTCTGTTCTCTGCCGCAGACCTCGGCGGAGATTCAAGCCCGACGCAAACTCAAACCGAACCGGCGGCGGCGCAACCACCGCAACAGAGCACGGCACAACCGGAACAGACGCAAGCGCAGACGGAACGGCTCACTCCGGAAAAGTCTCCGCAAAGCTCCGACTGGAAAAGCTCATTGCCGGAAGAACTCCGCGACAATCCCAGTTTGTCCAAGTTCAAAGACGTCAATTCTCTGGCACAGTCATATGTCAGCACAAAAGCCCTGGTCGGACAGAATACCGTCAAGCTTCCCTCGGAAACTTCATCGCCCGAAGACTGGAACAAGTTCTATACCACGCTCGGCAGACCCGACAGCCCCGAAGGCTATGAGATAAAACGCAATGAACAAATACCGGAGGAATATCGCAACTCCCCCGACGTCGAAGCGTTCAAAAAGACCTTTCACGAGCTCGGACTAAGCGCTAAACAGGTCAATGGCATCATGAGCAAGTACGATGAACAGCTTGTCGCGTCGATGGCAAATATCGACAAGCAACGCGCCGAAAGCGTCAAACAAACCGTGCAGAAGCTCCGTAACGACTGGGGTAATGACTTCGAGAACAATATCGCTCTTGCCGATATGGCGTTCAACCAGCTCGATACCGACGGCGAACTTGAAACCTCCGGCGTGA
>JAFGXT010000026.1 GCA_016936495.1 Victivallales bacterium | reverse complement strand
GGAGAAGCGGGAACGCCCCACGGCATCTATTTCATCAATAAAGATCAGGCATGGGCAATGTTTTCTAGCTTGTTCAAACATATCGCGGACGCGGCTGGCGCCTACGCCGACAAACATTTCCACAAAATCCGAACCGCTTATCGCGAAAAACGGCACATTAGCTTCGCTCGCCACCGCTTTCGCCAGCAAGGTTTTACCGGTTCCCGGAGGTCCCATCAGCAGTGCGCCTTTAGGAATCTTTGCGCCAAGTAATTTAAATTTAAGCGGATCCCTGAGATATTCAATGATTTCTTCGACTTCTTCCTTTGCCTCATCGGCTCCGGCAATGTCGTCAAAAGATATTTTCAATTCATCTGGCATAATCATCCGGGCCTTGCTTTTGCCGAACTGCATGGCACCTTTACCCGCCATTTTCAACTGGCGCGAAAACAGGAAATAGAGTACACCGACGATCAGCAGGATGGGTAGCATCGTCAGTATCAGATTAGACCATAAGGTGTCTTTCTGTTTGATTTTAACATCCACTTTATTGTCGGACAGTTCTTTACTGAGCTGATCGGTCATCATCACTCTGGAACGGTAATGTCCAGTAGCCTCCGGATTCGGTTTGGCGACGGCTTCGGTCTTGCTGTCCGTATTGAGCTTACGGACAGAACGGTATTTGCCTTCTATTGCCATAATGCGTTCACTTTCCGGGGTCATTTCCGCGGAGATGAGGTTTCCGGCACGAAGCTGGTTCTCAAAAGTACTCTGATCCCAATCCTTCACGTTCTGGGGCGTATATATTTTCATTACGCCAAGAGTAATGATAAATCCGATTATCAGCAGCCATATAAGGGAGGCTGGCGAGAATCTTTTGGGTTTGAAATCCTGTGGCGGTTCATTGTTCTGTTTGTCATTGTCCATCTGTTTGTGAATCCTGAATGTTGGGTGCTAAAGAAACGAAAAGCCGCTTCAACAGCGGCTTGAAAATATATTGTATTCCGCCATTCAGGCGAAATCCTTCTGCTGATGTAAGACCGGAGTGTATGATGTGGAGCCACCTGCGTCTTCGTTTTTGCCTTTGAGTAATATCATGACATATACCACCAGTACCACCACCAGAATAACCAGCAGCGCCACTACGCCATATACCAGATATTGCGTCAGATTTTTTTTATTTGATCCGGCTATAGGCGAAAATTTATCCATTTTCTTAACGGTGGTAACTCCGACTTCGGTACTTTCCAAATCAATACCGGTCTGAGTTCTCATCACTGTGGTTACAGATTTATCATCACAGTCAAAGAGCACTTCGACGCCGCCGATCTGGAGAATATCGCTGTTATGCAGTTCCTGTTCACTGATCGGGACATTGTTGACGCGGGTGCCGTTGGTACTTTCATTATCGCGAAGGACATAAGTATTACCCGTCTTTATGAATTCACAGTGATATGTGCTGATGGTCGGGTCTTTAATGCATATATCACGCTCTTCAGAGCGTCCCACGGTATGAATGTCTTTGGTCAATTCAAAGCTTTTACCGCGCAGTTGCTCGGACAACACTATAAGTTTGGGTATACCAGCCATTTATTCTCCTGACACGATCTTTATTTGATCTCATATTTGCTTTCTAGATACAACAGTTCACAGAATATACTGTAATAAAAAATCTTTGTCAAAAAAAATATCCGTTACGATAATCTTTTTTGGCACATATTATACGATTTCGGACAATCTTTTCAAATATCTTCGATATTATCGGGTTATGTCCTGATATGACGGATTCTCCCAATTTGCCGGAGAATTCTGCGGAATATTGCTGATTCCGCGTTTTTCATATTCACTCATACAGCCGGAAAGCAGGGTGATTCCGCTTAAAAAGGCAAATGCGAGTATTGCCCTAATCATATTTTACCGTCAACAATAGATTTAAACAGGTCATACTGTTGCATTTCCAGTGCCTGAAAAACCACCGCAGCAATCAAGATCACTAAAGCCAGTACAGAAAGTGCTGTAAATAATTTTGATGAAAACATGTTCTTCTCTCCTCTTAATTATTTAACCGGCGTAAGAGCTTGAATGGTGGCGTTGCTGAAATATACGGTGTCGCCGATCTGTACTTTTTTACCTTCTGATTCCGGGATGATATTGGCTATGGAGCAATTGTCGTTGATCTGTACGATCTTGACTTTGCCGACATATTCAGGCGTGGCTTCATTCAGACCTCGAACCACAATCATATCCTGATTGAGAGGAATATTTACTTTGTTCTGTTCTACTGTGGTGTTGCTGCCAATGCTGAGGACAACAAAGTCCCATTTGCTATTGACGTCGATGACTTTGCCCTTGAGCATTTTCAACAGTTTCGGATCACTTGGGGCAATGGCTTCGGTAGTAGTTTTAAGTCCCATCTGAGATTCCAGACGCTCTATTTTACGCTCCAGTGAAGCAATCTGACGTGTCTGCTTGGTAATTTCTTTTTTATTCGCTTCAAGTTCTTTTCTAGCATTGGCAAGTTGAGATTGAGTATTGTCAAGATCACGTTTATAGGTGTCATGGCGCTTTTTCATTTCACGAGTCTTGCTAATAGTGGAGTTGGCTGAATTTCTGTAAGCACTGTCATTAAAATTTGAATTACCACCAACGACTTTGGCTACGTCGGAAAAACTTTTTGAAAGGGTGTCCGATTTAGTTTTAAGAGCATTAACCGCGCTGCTGACTTTGCCGATATTGGCTACAGCATCATTGCCTTTGAGTTGATTGACACTGACTCTGGCGCCGATCTTGCCGCCCATGGAGCTGACCTGATTAAGAACGTTATTGTTGATATTGTTAAACTGCTCGATTGCTGAAACCGTTTGACGGGCGGCATCGGCTGAACTTGCCACTTCATTCAATTTTGCTTTTTCCGGCACATTTGGCAGTTCGAGAGTTTTCGCGGCGCTGACCAGTGAATCACTGAGAGTATCGCGCTGAGTTATCACCATGTCCGCCTGTTTATTCAAATCAGGCAGGAGTGAATCAAGTTCATGATATTTAGTATGTCCGAGAGCATCGGGAGTGAGCTTGGCGGATGTGGCGGTGTTACTGCCTTTGTCCAAAGTTGCCGAAGTGCTGCTGACTGCTTTGCTCATCTTTTCCCAGCCCTTGACTAATTGTTCACGTTTCTGATAAAGCAGAAATGACATGGTAAAGGTTGCGATGGCCAGAAGCAGAATCACTATGTTAACTAGGCGGTTCAACAATTTCATTAAAAATCTCCCTTTCTCCAAAACGAAATTTAGTTTTTTGCTATTCAAACGGGTGTAAAATAGCATATAGACAATTACAATTCAATAAAAAAGCGTAATATTTAAGCTAAAAATGCCGAATTATGCAGAAAACATACACACTTGCCGGGATTTTGAAATCATCCACGGCGCAAAAACATGAAATTCACGGCTCCGAATTTTCTGAAATTTCTTTCCGTCCACAAGCCTGAATCAGCGAAACTTTCATAATCATACTGTTCCGACGGCAATTCCCAAATGATCAGACTTTCCGCCGCGCGTTCGCAAAAAAGTTCATGATTAACCAAAGTCTTGTACACTTCGGCGGAAATGGCATATGGGGGGTCAGCGAAAATTATTTCCGGGCTTAGCGCCGACATATATTGTTCCGGTCTGCGAGCATCGGCGTTGAATATTTTCATTGGCGAGTTAAGCCCTGCGGATTCCAGACGTTTGCAGTTGGCGGAAATGAATGAACAATGTTTTTTGTTTTCTTCGACAAAATAAACTGCCCGCGCTCCCCGGCTGGCGGCTTCAAGTCCCATGGCTCCGGAACCGGCGCAGAGGTCAAGCACGGTTTTACCGGAGAGATCGCCCAGGCTGTCGAACAAAGCCTTGCGGGTTCTGTCCGGAGTGGGACGCACCGCATCCCCCTGTGGGACATTGATACTGACGCCGCTTGCCTGTCCTGAAATAATGCGCATAGTTACTCAACCGTTTTAAAAATATTTTTTCAAATCAAAATCGGAGGAATTGGAATCCTCTTCTTTTTTGCGTCGTGTGCCGGAATTGTCATCGGAGCCCGACAGGGCACGAGCCGTTTCGCGGGCGCTTTCCATCTGCCCGGAGACAGTGGAATAAGCTTTTTTGAAACTTTCAATGATGGCGGAGCTTTTCTCCGCCGTTGCTTCCCTGAAGCCGGGTCCGTAGATTACACCGAGAACGAAAGATCCGATCGCGACGATCAGTATAAACACAAAACATCCGCAACCGCCGATTATTCCACGCATCTTTGAGTTCTCTTGGTTGTTCTATCTGCCCGGATCATTCCCATTCAATAGTGCCCGGAGGCTTGGAGGTTATGTCATAGACTACACGGTTCACGCCCCGAACCTCGTTGATGATACGGCTGGAGATACGCTCCAGGAGTTCATAGGGCAATTTGACCCAATCGGCGGTCATGCCGTCGGAGCTTTCCACCGCTCTAAGGGCAATGGCGTAGTCATAAGTTCTTTCATCACCCATGACGCCTACGCTTCTGACCGGCAGAAATACCGCGAAGGCCTGCCATGTCTTATAATACAGGTCGGCTTTTTTCATTTCTTCAACGACGATGGAGTCAGCTTCCTGAAGGATGGCGATGGTCTCGCGGGTCAGAGCTCCGATATGCCTGACCGCCAAACCGGGCCCCGGGAAAGGCTGGCGCATGACCACATCATGCGGCAATCCGAGTTCCTTGCCTACTTCGCGCACTTCATCTTTAAACAGACGGCTCAGAGGTTCAAGCAGTTTCAGTTTCATTTTTTCAGGAAGCCCGCCGACGTTATGATGACTTTTGATCATGGCGGCGGGGTTGCCGTCGATGGGAACACTTTCGATTACGTCTGGATAAGTTGTACCCTGAGCGAGGAACGCGACATTGTCGATTTCAGATGCCGCATGATCAAAGACTTCAACAAATTCGTTGCCGATTATTTTACGTTTGCGTTCCGGGTCATTCACATCCGCGAGCTTATCAAGAAAGCGGTCGGTGGCGTCCACATATACGAAATTGAGTTTAAAATTATCCCGGTAAAGCTGCTGAACGCGTTCCGCTTCATTTTTACGGAGTACGCCGTTGTTGACGAAGATACAGGTAAGTTGTTCTCCGATGGCTTTACTGATCAGGGCGGCGGCGACGGAGGAATCTACTCCGCCACTGAGCCCGAGTATCACATTCTTATCACCAACAGTGTTTTTTATGTCTTCGAGAGCGGTCTCGATAAAATTGCGCATGGTCCAGTTTCCAGAGCAACCGCATATTTTGTGGCAGAAATTACTGATAAACTCTTTGCCTCGAGGAGTATGAACCACTTCCGGGTGGAATTGAATGCCATAGAAATTTTTTCCCGGCAGATTGATGGCGGCATACTCAGTATTGTCAGTTTCAGCAACGGGCACAAACCCTTCCGGCAGTTGCAGCACTTTGTCGCCGTGGGACATCCACACCTGTATCTCTTCGCCGAGACCTTCAAAAAGCCGGTCATGATTTTTAGCTCTGACGATGGCTTTGCCGTATTCTCTGGCATTACTGGAGGCCACTTTGCCACCGAGGGTGTGAATCATCAATTGCAAACCGTAGCATATACCGAGGACAGGAATGCCCAGATTAAAAATATCCTTATCACATTTCGGGGAGTTTTCGGCGTAAACGCTCGCGGGACCGCCACTGAGGATTATCCCTGAAGGGTTTTCCGCCTTGATTTTTTCCGCCGGAGCGTTAAAAGGCAGGATTTTACTGTAGACATTACATTCACGTATGCGTCTGGCGATCAGCTGGCTGTATTGCGAACCGAAATCCAGTACTACGATATTTTCAACTTCATTAGTCATAATTATCTGCTTCTGTATCCGTTGATTTATGTTTATTGATTAAAATTATTTAAGTATAGGAGTAATATTGTCGTTATTTTTGAAAATTAAATAGACAAAGCTGAAAATATTTTAATTAAAATGGTTTGACTACTGGTGATAGTTGATTTATCTTATAATGTAGCAGGCCGATAGCCTGTTGTTTTTAGTAAACCTGTAAATCAAAAGGCAAAGGGTGAATCCATGGTAACAGGAATTGTATTGATTAATGTCGAGCGTCATCTTCTTCAGGAAGTGATAAAGGATGTTCTGGCTCTTGATGGCGTAACAGAAGTATATTCTGTGGCCGGCGAATATGATCTGGTGGCAATGGTCAGGGTCAAGGACAACGCCAAGTTGTCCGAAATCGTGGCTGACAAAATGCCGCATCAAGTCAAAGGCATTGTTCACACCAAGACACTTATCACGCTCACAGCGCACAGTGATATTGATCTGGAATCTGTTTTCAATCTCAAATAAGCAGAATATCCGGGGAAAATCTCATTGGATAAGACTGGCCGCTTTCCGTCAAAGAAGGCGGCTTGATTTTTTTATTCCGGGCAAGTTTGCGCAGGAATGATGGAAAGTTTCTTCGATAAAATTTTTATCAACGTTTGATTATCATGGCGCGGTGGTAGTTGTAAATGCCATCGGCAATGGCTTCGGCGATTTTGTCCTGATACTCATTTTTTCCCAGTTTCAGTTCTTCGGCACGGTTGGACAGGAAGCCGACTTCAACCAATACCGCCGGACATGACACTTTACGGATCACATAAAAGCGGGCTCGCTTGAGTCCCCGGTCATTGGCTCCGGTAGCACTTATGAGGGCTTTTTTATTTCGTAACCCAACCGGGAATTATTGGGGTCGAACTTATTGCCTGGCTCCCAGTCGTTACGGCTGGAGCCGTGAGTCGACGGTACACCCGAAGGCGGCAGGGCAAAAGTCTCGATGCCGGAGACCGACGCCGTCCCCGCGATATTGGCATGGATCGAGACAAACACATCGGCATTGAGCTCTTTAGTCATTTCCCCCCGCTTAATCAAAGATACAAACTGATCTCCATCACGCGTCAACTTTACTTTGTACCCCTTGCGCTCCAGAAGAAATTTAACCTTATGCGCCAGGCGCAGAACAAGATTTTTTTCCCGGTAGCTGCGCCCTTTCCCACCTTCGTCTTTACCGCCATGACCGGGATCAAGCAGAATCGTGTACATACGATGCCGAGGCAAAGCATGCCCCCGCAATACCGGGTCGATGAATTTCAGAAAATCGTGCTCGCTTATGAAGACATCGCCATTCCGCAAAAAAGGTGGATGAAGGTAGTATACCTTTGTGCCGTTGAGCATACCTTCAGTCTTTTCATAGGTGAAAAGTATTTCTGAATATTTGCTGTTTACCGATGCCTGTTTGTCACCGATCCGGCAACGCATACCGTAATACCTGGCTACGTCGGTCAAATATACATATTTTCGGCCAAGATGGTTTAAATATCTTATCTGCCCGCCGGACGGGGGTGGCGACGCGGACGTATCCACGGAAAACAGCAGCAACAGCGCGCCTATGAAAAAACAGATAAAACGCATTATATCCTTATCAGGTTTTTTATTTTTAGCCGATATATTACAATAACGTGCATATTTTAATTATCAATCCTTTCAAAGGCTATTTCATCAACATAAGACGCTTGTGGAGGATACATCGCAAAAATTCCGTCTCCGATTTCCACTTCCTCTGCCAGTGAACCAAAAACAAAATCCTTGACCGCTTTCATGGCTTTTTTCCATGGCAATCCCAGCGCCAGAGCCGCCGCCAGAGCCGCGCTCATGGTACATCCGGTACCGTGTGCCGCGCGAGGATTTTCGATTACCGGCGAGCTAAGGGAGTAGACTTTGCCCTGATATATGACGATGTCGGCGATTCTGCCGCCTTTACTGCTGAGGTGTCCGCCTTTGACGATACAATTGCATTTCCAGGTGGCGGCGCAGCGCAGTCCCGCCTCGATCATCGCGGCGGTATCAGTTATCTTCATATCCGCGAGCAATTGCGCTTCGTGAATATTCGGAGTAATCCATTCTGCCAGCGGCAGCAGGGAATTTCTCATGGATTCGACCGCGCTGTCCTCAAGCAGACGCGCACCACTGGTGGCGATCATCACCGGATCTACTATCAACGGGCATTTTATGCCGGACAATTCCGCCGCAGCGTGTTCGATGATTTCCGCGTTCATAAGCATACCAGTTTTGACCGCGCCGATCTTGAACGCCTTTTTCACCGCCTGTATCTGAGTCTTGACCGCCGCTCCGGGCAGTGCGTCAATGCGGCTGACCTCCAGTGGATTCTGCGAGGTTACCGCAGTGATCGCCGAGCAGCCGAACACGCCAAACGCTGAAAAAGTTCTCAAGTCCGCCTGTATTCCAGCGCCACCGCCGCTGTCGCTGCCAGCCACGGTCAACGCCAATGGATAATATTCTTTTCTTTCCGTCATATTTTTTCCTTATAATGTAATAGTTATTGATAACTTATGACAATAATACCGGACATACACTTCAAAAAGGCTTTTTTTATAAAAAAAACATTTTTTTTTCGGAAATGTGTAATAAAGTATATAAAGAGATTGTATTTAATAATGAACGGAGTGAAAAAACACGATCAAAAATGAATAGAACGGTTTTAATTGGAAAGATACACACGGCCAGACTTACCTCCTGTGAACTGGATTACGAAGGCAGTTTGGAAATAGATATTGATCTTCTGAAAGAGGCGGGTATTTTCCCTTATGAGAAGATACTGGTGGTGAACCGCAACAACGGCGAAAGATTGGAGACTTACGCGATACCCGGCAACGCCGGCTCGAAAGTTTTCTGCCTGAATGGTCCGGCGGCGCACAAGGGCAAAACCGGAGATGTAGTCTCGATTATGGCTTTCGCCCAGGTTTCCGAAGCAGAGGCGGCGGTGGTTCAGCCCAAAGTCATTGTACTGGACAAAGATAATAATATCATTGAGCGCAAACGCCGGATACCCGGATTCTGAGCCGCTATAAAAAAAATCCGCATTGTTGCGGGTTGAGTTGAGTATCATGGCTTTACAAAAAGCACAAATGGATGTACAATGTAAAGTGGATGAGTGTGGACAAACTTTGGTGGAGTTTACTATAATGGTAGCGATGTCATTGTTTGTCGCGGTGGCTTTGATCATCCTGCTGACCTTGCTGATGGAACGAGGTTGGAGAATAATATCATTGCTGAGTATGAATTTATAAAAACACTTTCAGGAGGTCTTGAATATGATTAGAAGAAGAAAAAAAGGTCAGAAAGGTCAGGCGATGGTCGAGTACATCATCGTGGTGGTAGTTGTGGCTCTAGCTGCGTTTGCCATCCTCGGCGCATTCAGTGACAGAATCAGGTCAATGATTACTGGAGCTACTGTTACTCTCGGTGGCGAAGCGCATGAATCAGCCGATACTTCCAGCGTGGAAATCTCCCGAGGACTGAATAACGAAGGTCTTGATGATCTGGATTAAGCGGTTTTCCGTCGCTATGCGTTGAAACTTCACACACCAGCGGGGCGGGTATTTTTTTGTCCGCAATCGGAGATTTCTTATGTTTTCACCCCGACAGCAAGCAGGAATTGACCGACGGCACGGCGAGCGTGGACAGGCAATCATCGAAAGCATGTTCTGCATGTTCGTGCTGTTGCTGGTATTGTTCGGCTTTATGCATATTTTCCATACCGCGATGGCGCGAATGGTAACCAGTTATGCTTCCATGTCCGCGGCGCGTTCTTCCGCAGTAGGGTTTGTAGATAACCTTGTCATCAGGCGCGCGCGTTGCGCCGCGATACCGGCATCAGGTCGAATGACTTTCCCGGGCACTACTTACGCCACAAACAGCAGCAGAACCAATGATTTTTCCTCTCCCAACGTTACCGGTTCGGTCGGTGCTGAAAAAGCGTTGATCGAGCGTTATATTCCCGGAGATAGCTGGATGGAGTATGAATTCTGGTATGGAGATCGCTTCAGCCGTTACCGTGGAGAGGAGAGCGTGAGGACTCGTTTAAACATAAACCATTCACGCAATTTCAATACCGTTTCCTGTCGTGCGAGTTTCGATGACTATCCTGTTCCCGAAGCGATGCGTTTGCTGATGCCCGGCTTTACCAGCTTTGATCTGCGTGGCGAAGAGGCATTTGAAGTAAATTACACTCCGCATTTTCTGGACGCTTACTAAGGGGAATTGCCAATGCCGGATCGTTTTACACAGCGCGTATCGGCTCAGAGCGGGCAGACACTGGTGATGGTGATGATTATTTTTATCATCATGCTGGTGATATGTCTGTTTCTGGTGGATGTACAACGGGTGATAACGATCAAGGCAAAATCGGTGTCGGCAGTGGATTCCGCCGCGCTGGTGGGGGCGGAATGGCAGCGGCACACCCTGAATCTGATCGGTGAGATCAATCTGATAAAAGCCACCACCGCTTTGATTGAAGATTTCGCCGGAGATACCGCAGACGATAATTATATGCGCATTATTGATAAGGAAAATCCGCAGACGGATATTATCACCAGAGTGCTTCCACAACTGCAACGCTTTCAAGCCGCCGAAGCCAATCTTACCCAAATGCAGGTGCGCTTGTCCTTTGTCGGCCCCATGCTGGGAGTGGGAGCGGCTCAACAGGCGGCTAAAAACAATGGCCTGAATTTCAATGGTGGTTACTGTCAGGCTGTATACCGCCACCTTCAGCGACTCAGAACCGGCGGGGCTTACAGTGCGGACATGGTCTCACAGGAAATCGAGGGTTACGAGTGGAAGGAACCATATGCGAATATGCTTGAAGAGGTGCTTCACATTCAGGATGGTGCCATCTACGGTATCGCTGTAGACCCGCACCCGAATTATCTTAATTATCCCCGGATCGATCCTGACTTTCTGACGGCAAGAGCTCTTTATCAGGCGGTCAACACTGATGACTGGTGTGCCCGGGTGCTCCGCGATGTCATTTACGGCGGTCTTTCCACAAATTGGTGGGAGGACATTTCCATCCGTGCGGATTCCATGACTTTTCCGCGTGAATCAGAGTATCTAACCCTGGGCATAAGTTTTACTTCAGGCGCTTACAATGAAGAAAAGGAAATGGCGATAAGCAGTTTGCTCAATCAGCCTTTCAGAGAAAACCCCGGCGAGCTTATCAGCAGTCTGTTTCAGGACCAGCGCGACCCCTATACAATTGATAATCAGGGCAATATTCTCAATCCGGCACGCAATGAGGATGATGGCGACTGGAAATTCTACGCCATGTCCCGAATACGCTGGGCGCAGTTTGATTATTCGTGGGAGGATTATGACGATGAAACCATCGGGCTTTGGAGTAATTATTTGCGCGGAGGATTTCAGGACGGCTATGCTTATAGCGGCGCCATTTCCTACATAAAAGCCAAAGTCCCCCCGGATACAATCACCGCGCAATGGAAAAATCTGGGCAAAGACAAGCCGACTTCGGCAAATCAACGCCGCTATCTTGCCGAAGGCGAGGACAGTTTGGATCCGTTGATGCGTCAAACCGGGCACAAAACGGAATTGGAAAGTCTTAAAACCGCCGAAGAAAGAATGGAATCCGAACAAGGCACTATGTACACCAATGCCATCGCCAAAGCTTTTGGAAAACTGGAACTTGATACCGGCGAAATACTTACCCCCCATAGCGCGAGGCTGATTCTGCCGGTATTCACACATTCATCTCTTGTCCCGGTGTCACTGGATCAACCCAATGGCGATGACCTTGATGATGATGAATCTTTTATGTTGTTTCTTACCGAATATATCCCCGCCTTGCAGGCATCCGGAGGCTTTGACGATATGCAGGACTGGCTGAATAACAGCGCCTATGGCTCAGGGCTTCAAAAATATCATAATGCATTGGTAAAACTGAACGATCCCGCTTGGCGTGAGGAAGTCAGATCATGGCTTGAAGCCGACACATATATTGACCGCTTCGGCGAAGAACAACCCGTTTTAAATGTCCATGGCGAACAGGTACGTAATGTACAAAACTGTGATTTCTGGACTGGCACGACCGGAGGGCAGCGTCGCGGCCCGACCTCATTACATTAAAGAATGTCTACTGCGGCGGAAAGTCAAATTCGAAGGCGAACAGTTCGGCAATATTTTCGCAGGCGTTCTGTTCATCACCACCAGTGGCGATGACCGTAACTTCATCCCCGCGCTGAAGCCCTAGCGAGAGCAAGGACAAAATACTGCTCAGTCCGGCTTCTCCCTTGTCTGTTTCCACTGTGAACTCCGTACCGGGAAATTCCATTGCCGCGTTCATAATTGCGCTTGAGGGGCGGCAGTGGATGCCATCATGATTCCTGACTGTAACCGTTTTTTCCGCCATAGTATTTTACTTGCCTTATGCTTAAATAATATTGAGAATATAATGCCATGAGGCTAATATTTCAAATTAAGACCTAATTACTTTACATAATAATTGCAAAACATGATTCAGGTATTAAATTATAGTTTTCGTGCAATAAACAGAATCATCAAATTAACGGACGGAGTGAAACGCTTTGGATAGAGCATTGCTATCAGCCCCTTTTAAACGGGACTATGTAACTTTTTTTGCGCTGGCGCTTTTTATCGCAACCATCATCGCGGAACTTGCCCTGATCGTATGGCTGCCGATTCAGTTACGCTCGGAATATTTGTGGGATGAGGAAGTGGCTTTGCAAAAAATGATTCAGCTTGGAGATGACCTCAGAGGTCAATTTGAACATTCCGAAAAAAACGCTGTCAACAACCGCCAGAAAAAAGAAATAAATCTGGCGGTAACCCAGCTTGACGATCTGGCACGCTATATCCGCAAATATCATCTCAAACTCAACCGAGATCAGGTGATGGATATTTATAATCTGCTTCAGCAGTATGCCGTCTGCCGTAAACATTTCGCTGACGGCAAACAATTCAGCCATGTACTTGAACTGAATTCCGCACCTGTGCTGGAGCATCTCTTCTCCTCCATAGACACAGATTCGCCATCAACCCCGGAAACAACTGAAAACAACTAAAAATGAAAAACGCAAGACTCAAGAATATAGTAGACTCTTTTCATAATAAAAAAATAGCCGTAACCGGCGACCTTATACTGGATGTCTATATCCGCGGCAACGCCAACCGGATATCTCCCGAAGCCCCCATTCCAGTAGTGCATGTTACCAGGCAAAGCCAATGCCTCGGCGGCGCCGCCAACGTGATGCGTAACATTGTAACCCTGGGCGGTAAAGCGGAGGCTTTCGGCGTTACCGGAAACGATGAAAAAGCTGAAGCAATGAAAACTCTGCTCGCGGAATACGGTATAGCCCATCATGGTCTGGTCAAAGACCCCAGCCGCAGAACTATAGAAAAACAACGCGTAATCGCCTCTTCGCAACAATTGTTGAGAATAGATTACGAAGACATAAGCCCGGTCAACGCCACCATTCGTGAAACCATGGCGGATAATATTCTGGATCTGATCGCCCGGCGGGCGGTAGACGCTGTCATCTTTGAGGATTATGCCAAAGGCTTGCTGGAACAATCCATGGTACAGCGCATAGCTGACGCCGCCGCTGAAGCTGGCATTATAACCGCTTTAGATCCCAACCCCGGCAACCCGATGTTGATAAAAAATCTTACGGTCATGAAGCCTAACCGTCCGGAAGCATATGCGATGGCGGGTAAAATCGCCTCCCAGAATATTGTTCCGCCGGAAGAAGACAGCTCGTTGATCGAAGTCGCAGAGACACTGCTGGAACGCTGGCGACCGGATTATTTACTGATATCGCTTTCCGCCCAGGGATTGGCTTTGTTTGATAAAAATCGTAAATTAACGGTTATTCCGACGCGCGCCCGTGAAGTGTATGACGTTTCAGGAGCGGGGGATACGCTTATTTCGGCGTTCACTCTGGCTTTATGCGCAGGAGCAACCAGCGAAGAAGCGGCGGAAATAGGTAATCATGCCGCCGGAGTAGTGGTCGGCAAGGTCGGAACCGTGACGGTTTCCAAAGACGAATTGCTCGAAAGCTTTAAAGGCGGAGAACTTTAATATGAACAGAAGAAGCATCGCGATAATTCCCGCGCGCTACGCCAGTGTGCGTTTCCCCGGCAAAGTGCTGGCTGATTTGGAAGGCAAACCCCTCATTCAGTGGGTATACGAGAAAGCCCGCGCCTCAAAGGCAGATAAAGTGATCGTCGCCACCGATGACGAACGAGTCATGAAAGCGGTCGAAGCTTTCGGCGGACACGCGGTAATGACGTCCCCAGATCACCCATCCGGCTCCGATAGAATATGCGAAGCGGCAGAGAAATGTTCATGCTCCGGCAATGATATCATCATCAACATCCAGGGAGACGAGCCGCTCATCCCGGTTCAGGTCATCGATGAACTGATCGACCGTATGCGGCAGGACGCCACTATAGAAATGGGCACCGTAGCAGTGCCGCGTCCGCGTGAAATTCTGAAGAATGACCCGAATAAGGTAAAAGTCATTTTTGACGCGGCGGGTTATGCCATGTATTTCAGCCGCTCAATGATACCATACCTGCGTGAAGGCGGCGAAGAGACCGAGGTGTTCCACCACTGGGGCGTCTATTCGTATCGTTATGATATTCTCAAACGTTTTGTGGCTCTGCCCGAAAGCCGATTTGAAAAATGTGAAAAACTCGAACAATTACGAGCGCTGGAAAACGGGATTCGTATTTTTGTGCTCACCAGCAATCTGGAAAGCATAGGAGTTGATACCCCGCAAGATCTGGAGGAAGCGAAAATCAAGCTCAGACAAATGTTAAATCGCAGATAGAAAACCGAAATACATTGATAATATTTTTTCCGGCTGTATTTTATAGCAACATAAATATAACTATTCAACTTAAAGAAACGGATTCAGATAATGAATTATATTAAGATCGGCAAAAACATTGTAATCGGCCGCAGTCTGACTTTGATGAGCGGACCATGCGTTGCGGAAAGCAAAAGCATTTGCCTGGAAATAGCCACTTTTCTCAAAACCTTATGCTCTGAACTCAAAATACAGTATGTATTCAAAGCTTCCTACGACAAGGCCAACCGTTCATCCGGCAAGTCTTTTCGTGGCATGGGGCTCACCAAAGGGCTGAAAGTTCTCGAAGCGGTAAAAAGCGAACTCAATATACCGGTGCTTACCGATGTTCATGAATGCAGTGATGTTAAAGAAGCGGCCAAAGTCGTGGACATCCTCCAGATTCCGGCTTTCCTGTGCCGCCAGACCGACCTGCTCATCGCCTGCGGCGAAAGCGGCTTGCCGGTGAATATCAAAAAAGGACAGTTCATGGCTCCCGAAGACATGATCGGCGCTGTGGAAAAGGTCCGCGAAACCGGCAATAAGCAGGTCATGCTTACAGAACGCGGAACGACTTTTGGCTATCGCAATCTGGTGGTGGACATGCGTTCGCTTCAGACTATGCGCGAAATGGATGTTCCAGTGGTATTCGACGCCACCCATTCCGTACAGCTCCCCGGTGGGCTCGGCAATGCGTCCGGCGGACAACGCCAGTTCATCCGTCCACTCGCACGTGCCGCCGCCGCGATCGGAATCGATGCCTTGTTCGCGGAAGTCCACCCCGACCCCGCGAAAGCCCTTTCCGACGGACCGAACTCGTTAAGCTTTGAAGACGCCAGAACTGTAATCAGGGAAGTGAAGGAGATATATGAACTGGGATGCGATAAAGGCTATCGTTCTTGATATAGACGGCATACTCACCGACGGTAAAATCGGTTACTGCGGGAGTACCGAAGTTAAATTTTTTCATGTTCGCGACGGACATGGCTTGAAGCTGGCTATGCGTGCAGGAATAAAAGTAGGCATATTGTCAGGCAGAAGTTCAGAAGCCAACCGCACACGCGCGGCGGAACTGGGACTGGATTTTCTCTATGAAGGTAAAAAAGATAAACGCGAAGCCTTCAGAATTCTGCTGGAAGAGCAGAACCTGAAAGCCGAAGAGTGTTTATATATGGGCGATGACGTGGTGGATATCCCGGTACTGGTGCAGTCAGGTGTGGCGGTTACAGTAGCGGACGCGCCGGAGATAATGGATAAATATGCGGATTTCAGAACAGCACTGCCCGGCGGCGGCGGAGCCGTCCGCGAAGTGGTCGAACGCCTGCTCAAGGAGCAGAACAAATGGAATGGATTAATGGAGCGATATATATCTTGAAAAGAGCAACGGCAATAATATATGCTCTGATCTGCCTGATGGCATTACTGCTGTCGCGCGGCGAAGTCTGCGCGCAGGAGAATACCACCGCCGCGTTTACACGCTTCAAAATGCCTCAGTATGACACCCAGGGCAAACTGAAATTTATCATATACGGCAGCAGCGGCCACATGGCCGGAGTAAGCATCTTCCTTAATGACCTGCTCGTGGATCTGCTCGAAGATAATATAAAAGATATTGACGACGTCGGAGATCTGGATAAAGTGGAAATATATGATATCAACGAAGACACCGCCAAGGTCATTGAATTCTGGAGCCACTTACCACATACCCAGGCGTTGATCTATTCACTTGACGCGGTATACAACCGTACCAGTCAGACTCTGAACAGTGATAAACTGCTCAAATTCAGATCCCGCTTTGTCGATGTCGACGGTGTTGGCTTCGACGGCAGCTATTTTTCGGGAGAACTCCATATCCGATCCAAAGTGAAAGTGGTCATCCGGTCAGGTTTTATGGATAAATCCAAAGATGATAAAAATGTTAAAAAACAATAAAGGATCAATACTATGATCAGCACATTCAGGAAAATATTTCTTTACACCGTAACCGGCTGCATCCTTGCCGCCGGAACCGCGCCGGTATGCGCACAACTATCCATGGCCGGTCTCGCAAAAAACAGGAAGGAAGGTCCTAAAAAACCCACCACCATCACCGCCGATTCCATGGATATCGACTTTAAAAATAATAAAGCGGTATTTATCGGCAATGTTTATGTCGATGACGATTCCATGACCATAAACTGCCATCGCATGGAAATATATTTGGAAGACAAAGCTGTGGACGCCGCCGCAAAAAAAACCGACGCCACTAAAAAAGATGCCGGTTTCGGCGGGGGCAAAGATCTAAAGAAGATCATATGCCTGGGCAACGTCGTAATCGTCAGAAAGCTTTTTGATCAGGCCGACATCGCCGCAGGCGAACAAAAGGCAACCGCCGGTAAAGCCGAATATGACGTCAAAGCCGATATGATCGTGCTTACAGAGGATAACCCATCCATCCAGCGCGGTAGCGGTAACACGCTCAGCGGCTCTAAGATAACTCTGTGGCTCAGTACCGAACGCCTAAAGGTGGAAAGCGACCCCGGCGTCGGCAAAGAACGTGCTGTAATCAATCTTGAGAGCCTGCAAGGTAAAAAATAATTGAAAAATTATTTGCCGGGGGGTTCTATAATCGCCGCTGAACTGTATAATAGACTATAGAAATGAAAGGTTCTGGATTAAAATGGGTGAACAACAGGAATTGCTCATAGAAGCAAAAAATCTTGTAAAAGCATATCACGGGAAAAGGGTGGTGAACGACTGTTCGCTGAATGTCAAAGCCGGCGAAGTCGTAGGTCTTCTCGGACCCAACGGCGCGGGCAAGACCACCAGCTTTTATATGACCATGGGGCTGATACGACCGGATACGGGAACAGTGATCTTCCGGGGAGTAGATATCTCCCATGAACCAATGTATAAACGCGCCAGAATGGGAATGGGGTACCTCGCCCAGGAACCGTCGATATTCAGAAAGCTTACGGTTGAAGACAATATAATGGCTATTCTTGAGACATTAGACATATCCAGACGCGAACGCAAGTTGCGTCTTAAGGAACTCTTGGATGAACTCGAGCTGGCTCCTCTCGCCAAACAGAAGGCCATGACCCTCAGCGGCGGAGAACGCAGACGGCTTGAGATCACCCGCGCACTGGTAACTAATCCCTCCTTTATCCTGCTGGATGAGCCCTTCAGCGGCGTCGATCCGATCGCCGTTTATGACGTTCAGCAGATCATCGGTCAGTTGAAAGAGAAAAATCTCGGGATACTGATAACCGATCATAACGTGAGGGAAACGCTGGCGGTGGTTGACCGGGCATATCTGATGTGCCAGGGCAATATCGTTTGTGAAGGAACCAGTGATTATCTGGTGAATGATGATAAGGCCCGCGAGATTTATCTCGGTCCGCAGTTCACTATGTAGTGCTGCAGACGGCGGAGCCGGAGAAAAAACCGCCTGTCGGTAAGGCGGAAAAAAAGTAAGGAGGATAATTATGCAAGTAATTATCAGTGGACGTCATGTTACGGTTACAGAGGAAATGAAACAGCACATCGAAGCGAAAACCCTGGACATCATGTCCCGTAAATCGCTGAAGATAACCAGTATACGCGCAATTCTGAGCCTGGAAAGCCAGAACCGGTATAAAGCTGAGCTCATCGTCAACATGAAAAACCATACTTTTGAAGCAGACGCGGAAACTTATGACGTTTATGAATCCATAGACGCCGCGGTTGACAAGGTTTCCAGCCAGATCAAAAAACTCGTGGATAAAGTCCAGGATCACCGGAAAACGCCTTTGAGCGAAGTCGCACCCGTTGAAGACCTGGATGAAGAAGCTGAACTGGAATACGAATTAGATTAGAAGTCAATAGCATAAGCCCCGGCTGACAGTCCGGGGCGAATGAATAAAAATAAACTTACATAACGCCGCCCGCAAAGACGGCGTTTTTTGTTTATCACGACAGACAAAATATTCATGGAGATGCCGGATAAACTTATCAGCTCACGCCTTCCGTTCTTGTCCAGCCCTGAAAAATTTTTATCCCGCAATAATGAAAGAATACAAAGAGAAATGTCATAGCGGAACGTTGTGGACTGTCCCCTGGAAAAATATAATTTCAAAAGAAATTGAATACAAGAGTTGAATATATGCCATTATGCGGGTAGTTTACTCTTTCTGCTGATACTGATATAAAAACAAGAAGTAAACAATTTTAAGATACTGCGACAAATGAGTGAAGCAATAAAACATGAATGTGGAATTGTCCTGATAAGGTTGCTGAAACCACTGGATTTCTATAAGCAAAAGTATGGTACACCCTTTTACGGATTGAACAAATTATATCTGCTGATGGAAAAACAGCATAACCGGGGTCAGGATGGTGTCGGTATCGCAAATGTAAAATTTGATGTCTCTCCCGGGTATAGATACATATCACGAGAACGCTCCAATTCTTCCACTCCTATTAAAGACGTTTTTGATACCGTTAACAAGGAGTTGGAACAAGTCTATCGGCAAAATCCAGACATGATAAACGATTCGCAATGGCTCAAGGACAACGTCCGCTTCTCCGGTGAGGTCTTTCTGGGACACCTGCGTTATGGTACTTTCGGCAATAATAATATCGACGCCTGTCATCCGTTCATAAGGGAAAACAACTGGATGTCACGTAATCTGGTTATTGCCGGCAACTTCAACCTCACCAATGTGGACGACCTGTTTAAAACATTAATTTCCATCGGACAGCACCCTAAAGAATATTCAGACACTACCACCATTCTTGAGAAAATCGGACACTTTCTGGACGAGGAAAACGCCATTCTGGTGAAAAAATATCGCTCGCAAGGCTACTCCAAACAGGAAATAAGCAAGCTTATCGCTGAAAATATTGACTTGCAATCTGTCCTGAGCAACTCTTGTAAAAAATGGGACGGCGGTTATGTCATGTCCGGATTCATCGGCAATGGAGATTCATTTATCCTGCGCGACCCCGCCGGAATCCGTCCAGCCTTCTTCTATCAGGATGATGAAGTAGTCGTCGCGGCATCAGAACGACCGGCTATTCAGACCGCCTTCAATATTTCATCGGATAAAGTACAGGAATTGGAACCGGCACATGCACTTATAATTAAGAAAAACGGGGATATCTCCATCCAGCGCTTTGCCGCTGATCTGCCCAAAAAGCCCTGCTCTTTTGAACGGATATACTTTTCCCGTGGTACAGATGTGGATATTTATCGTGAACGCAAAGCTCTTGGACGTCATCTTGCTCCGGTCATCCGCAAAGAGATTAATGATGATTTTGAGAACACTGTTTTCAGCTTTATTCCCAATACCGCGGAAACATGTTATTTGGGACTTATGGAGTCTTTACGCGAACATACTCAGGATATCCAGAAAAAAATACTGTGTGAGATGGATCACAAACCAACCCCGGAAGAGCTCGACAAAATTTTAAGTATTCGCCCACGAGGGGAGAAAGTTGCGGTAAAAGACGCAAAAATGCGTACCTTTATCACTCAAGGCTCTTCGCGCAATGAGTTGGCGGCACATGTCTATGACATAACTTATGGGGTTGTCCGCCCCGGCGTTGACTCCCTGGTGATGCTTGATGACTCCATTGTACGCGGTACGACTTTGCGCGAAAGCATTTTTAAGATTCTTGACCGCACAGGTCCCCGACGTATTATTTTTGTGTCATCCGCGCCGCAGATCAGATATCTGGACTGCTACGGGATCGACATGGCGAAATTGGAGGAATTTATTGCCTTCCAGGCGGCGATAGCATTGCTGAAAGAGACCGGACGACAGGACGTTATCGACAATGTCTACAAGGACGCTAAAGCTCAACTTGACGGTACGACAGAAACGATTCGCAATGCGGTTCAGGATATTTATAAACCATTTACCGCAGAACAGATATCTGATAAGATCGCGGAATTGCTCAGACCTAAAGATATAAGAGCTGAGATAAAAATAATTTATCAGTCTATTGAGAATTTACATCGTTCCTGCCCGGATCATAAAGGAGACTGGTATTTTACCGGAAACTATCCTACACCGGGAGGAATCAGAGTGGTGAACCGTTCTTTTGTGAATTATTACGAAGGACGCAGTTATACCAGAGCATATTAAACACATGTTACTATTGACAAACTGCAATTACAGGTTAATTTAATATTTCCGTGCACGGGTGGCGAAATTGGCATACGCGCCAGATTTAGGTTCTGGTGTCTCAGACATGTGGGTTCGAGTCCCACCCCGTGTACCACTTTATACCTTTAGTCGAACTTTCCGTGTAAGCGGGATAGATTTGATATTCATCATTGCCTAATGCCTGAATCTTTTGCAGTTGAGAAAGTAACAGGCGGCGTTGTATGTCCGGATCATTGATTTCAGAAAGGTCTTTGCTTAGCCTTTTGGTCTGTTTTAATAAATCCATGGCAAAATGATATATGTCTGTGTCGGAACTGGTTTCTTGTTCGTATATGGCAAGTCGGGTTTTTAATGTGGTCAATTCAGATGATATGTGTTCCATTTTTTCGTTTGCCATTTGTTTTATTTCATCATTCAGATTGCCGGCGGTAAGAACAGAGAAAATGCGTTCGCGTTCCGTGTTGGCTTCTGATATGGCTTTTTTAAGTCTGGCTATTTCCGGTTGTATTTCTTTGATTGTCATATCACGTTTTTCTTCAATCTTTCGCAAAGTGGCAGCAAAGACTTCATCGCGTATGTCGAGCTGACCAAGGAAGTCTAACGCGGCTTTTTCCAGCTTGGGCGCGGATACTCTAGTTTTGCAATCCAGAGTGTCGGTACATGTGTAGTAAGCATATGCGCCGCTTTTGGCGGTTCCTGGCGTCATTCGCCGTCCGCATTGGCAATAGACAAGGCCAGTCAGCACAAAGGGGTATTTATAGGCTTTGGGTCGGCTGTGCTCCTTTGGTTTAGGCAGTTTGCGCTGCACGCGATCAAATAACTCTTGTGATATGATAGGATCGTGCGCGCCTGGATATTCCGCATTAGCGTAGCAGATTTTCCCGAGGTAGGTTTTATCCCTAAGAATTGAAAGTATCCTCGATTTGGTCAATACCTTTTTATATTTACAGCAAATATCTCTAGTTGTGATTTTTTCTGACGCATACATTTCAAAAATATCGCGAACTATGGAGGCTTTTCTGGCGTCGGGATAAAGTTTATTGTCTTTTTTATTTCCCCTGGCATATCCAAATGGAGCACTGCCAGATGGCCACAAACCTTGTTTTGCGATAGAGATCATTTTATTGCGGACGTTTTCCGCACCTTGTTCGCGCTCAAACTGGTTAAAAACCTGCATCATGCCAAGCATAGCGCGTCCGGCCGGGCTGGAAAAATCAAGGTTTTCCGTAGCTGAAACAAAGCCTTTACCCTGGGCAAACAAAGATGCAAAGATATTGGCGCCGTCACGCAGGCTGCGGGTCATGCGTGAAAGCTTGTAAACGATGATGGTATCCCATTCGGCTTTTCCGGATTCGAGTTCCGCCATTATGCCGGAGAACGCCGGGCGGTTTGTGTCTTTACCTGAAACAAATTCATCGGATTTAACATCCAGCACTTCGCCACCGTGAAATTTGACATATTCCCGGCAGTATTGTATCTGCATCGAGATAGACGTTTCTCCTTCGAAATCAGAGCCGCGCGGGCTGACACGAGCATAGATAAGATATTTCATTGTGTGGCTTCCTTGGGTATTAAAAGTTTATATTGCTATGGCTGCTTCAATGGATTCTTCTTCGCTCATGGATAAAGACATCCTGTATTCTTTGGCTTCGGCTAATTTAGTAACATACAGGCTTTCACTATGTTTTTTTACTTCCTGTTCTATGTCATCGATATGAACCTTAAAAAATTCTTTACGGGAATTTACTTTATTCACTCTATTATCTTCGAAAGCGCGGTGAAGTGCATTTTCCAGTGCCGGGGCATCTTCGGAATAAACCATAGCATGAACATCAAATGCAAATGGTACCGAGGCATCTCCCAATTCACGCACTCTATCTAATGGTTCAAGTCTTCTGGTCATACCTATCTTGTAAATGTGTTCTCCGAATGAGCCTATATTTGATATGATATAAACATGACCTGATTTGGTTAATTGAGCTTGACTTATGGCTCTTTCCTTTGCCTCACGCGCTTGTTCCAATTGCTGTTCCAACAGGGATATTTTATCCATCATAAGCTCGTATCTTGCGCCTGTAACTTTTTTTGATTCTTCCAGTGCTTTTTCCAGCTGGCGCAAATATGAATTTTCTTCTTTTTCGGCGTCTTGTAATGCTTTTTCATATTCGCGTTGCGCCTTTATTTCTTCACGCATTATCTCTTTTATGCGGCGTTGCTCTTCGGCTTCTTGTTGTTTTTTGCATTGGAATTCATAGACCAAGCGAAGTTCTTCTATGCTAAAATCCAGAAGGGATTTATCCATGGAAAGCCCATATGATGATGCTATTTTATTAATCTGTTCATATGCCTTTCGAGCTCTTTCTTCAAATGTTACAATATTTTTATAATCCACGCGCGTAACCATTTCACGACATTCGCTATTAAATGCCCTCAATATGAGTTTTGATAACATGTTAAATGATTTTTTGTCCATATGGGAATCATTATATATTGCACATGAAGATGAAATTAAATCTTTCTGTCTGTTTTTAATGTTGCTTAATCGACGTTCATAATCAACAAGTTGATCGAAGTTATAATGAAATTCATAAAAGCCTTTTGAATATAATATATCCCTTTCAGTTAGGGCTTCTATTTTTCTATCTAATGCAGTGGCGGCATTTTCTTTATCGTCAATATCTTTAGTTAAGTCAATATATGTGAGTCTCATGCTTTCAAGCTCTGCTTTAAACGCATTTGTCTCTGACAACATTTTTTGTTCTTGCTCGGCGATTCGTCTATGGGTTTCGGCTAAGATTTTTTCACTTTCTTCTTCGGCGTCAATAACTGAGCGGTATTTCTTTTTTATTTTTGTCAGTTCAGCCCAGCGGTCTATTGCGATAGTTAGAGACACCCCCAATAGTATTATCAATAGCATAAAAATAAAAACCCACATGACTTTATCCTCCCATTATTATATTCATTATTTTTTTAGCACAAACATTTTCAATTCTGTCTCCAGACTTTAAATCAATTTACCCGGAGGAAGTAACCCTATGCAATTGCATGAGACTTCTTTCATTCTTCTGCAATTTCCTTATGGAGTTTTCGCCATTGCCACGGTGGTTCGGGGGTTCCAAAGGCCCACAAACCGCGTTTGTTTTTAATGGCATCATTAAAGGTTATTTTATAATCTTCCTGATCCGGGGCATATTTGTCCGACCACCAGACCGCGCCCATTTTCAGTAATTCCAGCGCAACATCGCGCTGCCGGTAAAAAACCTGTGCGACGATTCTATTGCGATGTTCTCCTTTGTTTATACAAGTAACACGTTTGCCTTCAATGAAATTTTTCAATATGGCGGTAGATATATCGCCATCGACCATTTGTTTTTCCGGCGCGTCAATTCCCCATATCCGGATTCGGATCAACCTATCCCCTATCCCCATAATAAAGGTATCTCCATCCCCGACCCAATAAACTGTCCCTTGCAATGTTTCCGCTGATAATGAGGCGGAAAACAGCAGCACCAATAATAATAATAATAGATTTTTCATTTTAAGCCCGCTCAATTATGCTACCACATGATTTACACATCCATACCGGCTTGTGATTGATTCCGAAAATAATTATATACAGCGCAAATATACACAGGGGAATCCCCAGCCAAAACAGCGGAGAAAAGAATAGCGAAATACCGATAGCCAGAGATATAATTCCCAGTGTTGCGTTTAGAGCACAGCCGCCGTTCAAGGTTCGGCGTTCCATCATTCCCCCGCAGTGCGGACATTTAAGTTCATTCAACATATTTATTCACCTCCCGTTTCCGTTTTTTATTCTTTCCCAACGCCGATCGCGCAGCTTTAAATTGACTTCGATCACCGGATACATCCAGATTACGAAGTTAGGATCTTCTTTGCAATGCCATTTAAAACTTTTACCTTTTGGATTTTCTGAAAGCAGTTCTATGACGTTATTCTTACGTTCATATCTCTTTACGACAACTTGTCCGTCCCGGAGTTTTGCCACGACTATATCACTGCGTTGGGGAAATTCACCGCCAGCCACCAGCAAGTTGGTTCCATGAGGAAATTCGGGAGACATTGAATCACCTTCTACCCTAAGCGCGAAATATCCAGGTTTTATCTCACTGCTAAAAACTTCGGTAATGTCTGAACACTCTTTGGCATAATCATCAATAGGTTCAAGGGCGGGTTCATACCCCGCCGCCTGAGCAAAAGATATTACTGGCACTTCTCTTAACTCCCCTGTTTTTACCGATTTTACTTCTGATCGGTTCCAATCAGTTTTAATTTCCTGTCTTTTTCTTCCACCATCCAATATCAGTGTTAATTCGTCTGTATAAGGAATAGCTATATCTCTGAATTTCAGCCATTCATGGATATTAAATATTTTTTGAAGATTTTCATTGGAATAATATTCTTTTTGTTCGTCTGGCAAATCATTTTCCACATATGGCAATATGTTTTCAAGATCTGCAGAAAATATTTGTCTACGTTCGAGCATTTCGTCTGATATGGTTTTATTGCCTTTACAGTGTTTTATAATAGATTTAAATAACTCATCACTTATGCCTAAGGGAATAAGTTTATCGCTATATGATTTTTCCGGCTGGGATCGAAGAGTTTCAATTCTATCTTTAAGCCAGTCTTTAAATGGTGATTCAGGAAGTGATTTTATATTTTTTTGCCAAAATTCCAGTTCACGTTTATCTTCTTGCCTAGATGTTTCTCTTCCTTGAGGGCTTCCGAGATTTGCAGAGACCGAAGCATAAAAATGGGAATCAACATCAGTCGTGAGAATCTCATGTAATTCAATTCCTAAGGCTTCAGCTATCTTCTGGTGGTACTTCGGTGGAACCTCATTGCGGGCATTTTCCCAGTGAGATACCATCTGTTTAGATAGACCCAGTTTTTTGCCCAATTCTTCCTGGCTCAATCCTTTCTTTTTTCTGCAATATGTCAATTTTGCTGCTTCTATATCCATGATAAAGCAAGCCTCCCTTGTTTTGTCGTGTATAACATAATATAACACCACGAGCATAAAGTCAAGCGTTTTATAACAAAATACAAAAAAAGTCAGCAAAAGGGCTTGTATAACATTGTATAGTAATGTATAATAGACAGCATGTCAGGATAACAAAAAACAAAAAGAGGATAATATGAAAAGAAGAGAAGATACCGTATTAATAGCAGTACGCATCCCTATAAAAATGAGGGAAATGATCAAGAGCATTGCACAAAGAGATGGAGTTAATGAATCCATCGTGATCAGGCAGGAACTCAAAAAAAATTTATCCAAGAGGTATAGTAAAGTATAATGAAATCAATGCCGATGCCTGAATCAGTAGTAGAAGAATTGGCGGATGCTTTGGCGGATATGCTGATAGCCAGAGCTAGAGAGATAATGCAAACAAAGAAAAAAGGCGGAGTAAAAGATGAAGCTAAGTCAAGTAAGTCTGATAGAGCTTTGGGTAATGGCGGTGGCGTATGTGCTGGCGGCGGCGGTTGTAGCGTGGTCGGTAGTGGATTGCGTCAGGGTCGAACGAATGGCGGAAGAAATGGGCGTCTACGAAAAGCGTCCGTGGCAACAACAAAGGAGGTTGATGGAAGAGGATTTAAAAAAGGAAAGGACTGATCCGGCCAGGGATCAGTCCACACACAATGCAATCACAATAATGGAATAATACAACATAAAGGCGTAAAAGTCAAGTTTTTCTCCTGACCCCCATCCCACCGAGCCGGGCGGTATATCCCAGCATTAAAAAAAATAACATCAACAAAAAGGAATAATGTAATGACAATGACAGTAGATCGGCAGGAATTTTTGGAGCGCAGAAAATCAGGTATCGGCGGCAGCGACGTCGCGGTAGTGCTGGGTTTGAGTAAGTGGAAAACACCGTATCAGTTGTGGCAAGAAAAGACGGGTAAGATTGTAATTGACGATGATGATAAGTCGGAGCTGTTTCACTTCGGTAATGTGCTGGAGGACGTGATTGCTCAGGAATTTGCCCGCAGGAATGATGTACAGGTACAGCGTCGCAATAGACTTTTCCGCGCGGATAATTGCCTGATCGCGAACATCGACAGGTACATCGTCGGCAAAAACGCTATTCTTGAGTGCAAAACCGCGGACAAGTTTACGCGGCATTTATGGGGAGCGGAAGAGGATGGGGATGAGATCCCCGAATATTATCTGACGCAGGTAATGCACTACATGTACGTAACGAATTATCGCGACAGCCATCTGGCGGTATTGATCGGCGGCAATGAATATCGGCAGTTTCACATCGAATACAACGCGGATCTGGCGGAGATGTTGGCGGAGAAGTGCGTCAACTTCTGGACCCAGCATGTCTTGGCAGATATTCCACCGGCGGCGATTAATAATGAAGATCTGCTGGAGATGTATAAGGCGTCATCCGGCAAGGTCATAAGCGCGAATGAGCGCATAATTGAATCGGTGGAATCGCTGAAAGTGGTCAAAGATCAATTAAAGGGTCTGGAGGAACAAAAAGAGAATTTGGAGTTTGAGATAAAAAGCTTCATGGCTGACGCGGATACGCTCGTATCGCCCGATGGCGCAAAGTTCGCCACCTGGAAAAAATCCATAACTAATCGACTTGACACCAAAAAGATAAAAGCGGAATTGCCAGAGGTGGCGGAGCAGTACACGTCGCAATCGGTAAGCAGACGTTTTCTGCTGAAATAATCAAACACAAAAAGGAGCAATAACGATGACAGAAAAACGAGAACAGTATGAAGTGAGTGAAATAAGCGAAATAAGCGATCAGCAGGCGGCGGTAATGTCCCCGGAAAGTAATCTGCTTTTCGATGACAAAAAATTTCAGGCTTTAAACCAGATTGCGGAAATCATGGCGAGCGGCGTATCAACTGTGCCAACACATTTGCGCGGGAACAAAGGGGATTGTTTCGCCATCGCGATGCAGTCGGCGCAATGGGGTATGAATCCATTCGCGGTGGCGCAAAAAACCCATGTAGTCAACGGTACGCTCGGATATGAAGCCCAGCTGGTAAACGCGGTCATAAATACAATGGCGCCGACTACCGACCGTATGCATTATCAATGGTTTGGACCGTGGGAGCGTGTGATTGGAAAGTTCAAGACGCTGACCAGTCAAAAGGGCAATAGCTATCAAGCGCCGGCGTGGACGCCGGAAGATGAAAAGGATTGCGGGGTCAAGGTCTGGGCTACGTTAAAAGGTGAAGATAAACCGCGCGAATTAGACCTGTTATTGTCGCAGGCTACGGTGCGTAATTCTACGCTTTGGGCGGCTGATCCCAAACAACAACTTTCATATCTGGCGGTAAAAAAGTGGAGTCGTTTGCATTGTCCTGAAGTAATCCTCGGCGTTTACTCTCCTGATGAGTTGGAAGAAGAGCCGCGGATGAAGAATGTAACGCCGCCGAAGCCGGAGGGCGGGAGCAAAAGCGAGAAGTTACTCAATAAGCTGAAAGGCAAAGAGCAGGATGTGGAAGAGCAAGCCGAGGTAAAGCAAGCGGAAGTGGTCGAGGATAAACGTCCGTCTATTCGCCAGATCCTTGAAGCGGAAATAGAACGGACTGGGGCGCCGATTATGGTTAAGGATATTGACCGCTATATGAAAAAAGAAAAGGCGGCAGGTCCGAGCATCGAGGCAATTTGCGCGAAGATTGAGAACTGGGATACGTATGTCCGCAATAACGCCGTGGCATTTGTCAAGACCGTCGCGGAATGGAGCATTAATCAATAATGAGCGAATTGGGAACAATCGTAAAAGGTCGGGTAATTTCCGGCCGCTTATGCTTCAATTCCCTGGAGCGTGCCCGCTGGACGGCGGCGATCGCAAATTTCAGCGGCGATGTGGAGATTATAATCCGCCGTCCGAAAAAAGAGCGTAGCCATGACCAGAATGCCTATTATTGGGGCGTGGTGATCCAGCTGATAACGGAATACACCGGCGACGTGCCGGTAAAGCTCCACGATCTGTTCAAGAAAACATATCTGGGCGGTCGCTCGACAACGACGCTGACCACACGGGAGTTTGAAGATTACCTTGAGCAGATCAAAGCGTGGGCGGCGGAACATAACATCATTATCCCCGACCCTGAACGGGTCGATTTTTAACTAACACAACAAAAAAAAGGAGTTTTTAAACATGAACGAAAAGCAACTCAAACACTGCGAAAAGCTGGCGACCAATCAAGTAGCGAATCTCACGGCTTGCCACATCCGGGAAATCATGGATACGGTGGATGACATTTTTACGGATCCAAGCAATGAAAAGGATAAGGCGGGACTTGATGTTTTGATCAAGCTGAGGGTGAGCCGGGATGCGGAAAGCGGGTATGCCTTTAAACCGCGGATAGACTTCCGAAAGATTGACCGCACCACGGATGAGCTTGACGAAGTCAGATATAATCCCCAGCAGCCGGATATGTTTGCGGATGAGCCGGAAAACAAGGAAATATCGGTCAAAACAATATCTGAAGCACAAGCCAAGCGGCTCATGGCAATCAGCGACAAGATGGCTGTAAGCTTGGATGAGATCAAAGCATATCTTGCCGACCTGAACATTAACGATATTGCTGAAATTCCGGCAAACGTCTATGATGAAGTTATCGCCTGGATTGAAGGGCATGCAAAGGCAAAGGAACCGAAAGCCAAGCCGGAGGCAATGCCGGAGCCGCCACCGGTGGAACCGCCGGAAGATGTGCCGGCGTTTCCCGATGATCCGAAAGCTAAGGCAGAAGACGCGGATCCGCTGTTTGATTTGATCAATAATTCCAAAAAGGTCAGCTGGACGGAAGTTGAAACTTACCTACAGATGGTATTTTCCGCTTCACTCTCCATACGCACGTTAAAGGAGAAAGGGCCGACAATTCACGCCAATTTAGTAAGCGATTGGAATAAGTATGAGCAGAAAATCGCTGACTACACAAAAGAGACCGGCGGCACGGAATCAAAAAATGCTGAACAGCCCCTGAAAAACCGTTGTGAGATGGTTATTCCCGGGACGGAATACCGTTGTGTGCTGGAAGCCGGGCACAGTGGTCAGCATAAAATCTCAGACGCGGACAAAGAAGCGTTAAAAATGTCTCATCCGGAAATCTACGCGCGTTTGTTGGGCAACGCGGATCAGCAGCCGGAACAGCCGGAACAATGCGGTCATGTACACGCTGATGGTGTTCGCAAGTGCATAAAGGAAAAAGGACACGACGGACAGCATCGTTATCAATAATTTTTCAAGCCCCACTTGAACAAGGGGCGGCCGCTGAGGATTGCGGCGGTCGCCCCGCCTAAAGAGGTGAATCATGAAGCTTATGGAGATGCACAATCATGTAATTAGCGCGGAGAAGATCGTGCAAGAAAAACACAATGAAATAATGGAATTAAAGCGGATGGTCAGAAATCTGGAATGGTGCAATAAAGAGCTCCTGGAAGAGTTGAGGCGTTTGCGCTCACGCAAAACATTGATCGGATGGATAAAGGGATTAATCGGTAAAGGGAAATAAAATGGCGGAATTATTTTTAAAATTCAGACCTTCAAAATGGCTTTCGACCGCATCAAAAGCCCAGCTCTTGACCCATGAGGAAAAGGGCTTGTTTATTGACCTGATCGCGATGATGATGACCGAGGAAATCAAGGTTTTGTCAAAAAGCGAAAAAACCGAAAAAAGCGAATTACCAAAAGTGGGAAATTGCTTTTTTTCGGATTTCACTTTGCCATTAAAATTAAAAACCGAAAAAAGCAAGTTTGAATTGCTTATATCAAAACTGATTTGCTTTGGTTTGGTTTTTGTGGAAAACGGTATTTTAAGGTCAAAATTTATTGATTCTTGCCTTTTGGAAATCAAGTCGAGAAGTGAAATAAATCGTGAAAACGGGATGCGCGGAGGGCGTCCGAAAAAACCAAAAAACCAAGATAAAGATAAAGATAAAGATATAAAAGAAAAAATAAACAAAAAAGAATCTGAATTATTGATCTCTGAAACAGTAACGAAATCAACGTTACCGGAGGATTTGAAATCAAAGTTTATCGAATGGCTGGAAGTCCGGGAAGTTGCTCATGGATCGATGCCGCCAAGAGCCCAGGACGCACAACTGGCAAAGTTGCTGAGATTGCCGGAAGAGCGGCGATACATCGAGCTTGAAAACGCTATCGGCGGGATGTGGAAGAATATTTCCGACACCCGGACTATGCCGGAAGTCCCGCCGATGAGCAATCAGGAGGATAACGGAAATAAGGATCGTATCCGCAAGGAGGAATATCAGCGCAGGTATGGACATCTCATGCGTCAGGGGGATGAGGCTTGATGCAGAATCAACGCAAAGCTCAGGTGGTGAAATATGCCCCTGAATGGGGTGATCGCCCTCAACCTCACAGCCTGGAGGTTGAACGCGCGGTGTTGGCGGCGATGTTACGCGAAGATGAATGCGTATCGATGGTTTTGAATTCCGGGGTAACCGTTGACGCTTTCTACAGCGTGATTTATGCGGAAGTTTTCAAGGCAATTGAGTCGTTGAGAAAAAGTAATCGAACAGCGGATATGCTGACGGTTTGCGATGCGTTGAAATTGAAAGGTGAGCTGGATAATATCGGCGGTGAAATGGCAATCGCGGACATATATTCATCGATCGCCACCACGGCGAATATCGCGGAATGGGTTGCGTCGTTGCTGGAGTTTCACGCCCGGCGGCTGTTGTTGAAAAGTTGCATTGAAACAAGCGGACGGTGTTTTCATGATGATACTCCAACGGCGGAGATTTACGCGGATCTGCAAGCGGAGATCAGGGAAAATGAACGTTATGCGCTGGGGAAAGCGGATAAACCGACCGGGGAAAAGCTCAAGGAGTTTTTCGGGTATATCAGCGAGTTGCAGACCGGAGCCGGTGGAATAGTAGTGCCCTGGGGTATCCGGGGATTGGATGGATTGATAAAGGTGCAGCGCAAGCAGATGTTTGTGTTGGGTGGCGGGTCAAATTCGGGCAAAACCCGGTTTATTCTCAATGACGCCATCGGCAAACTCGAAAAGAATATAGGTGTGGCGATATTCTCACATGAGAATTCATCGGAAACGCTGTTTGCGGGGCTGATCAGCATCTTGACGGATATTCCCATGGACACGATGCAACGCCAGGGCGGGTTAAATGAAGTGGCTTTGAGAAAAATTCAAAAGGCGGCGGAATGGCTCCGGGATAAGAAAGAGCTGCTGCACATCTTCGGTAAAGGTGAGTATGTGCATTCGCCACGGGGAATAAGTCTTAAGGTCAGGGCGATACAGGAGCGTACCGGCGGGATTTTAGGCGCGGTGGAGGTGGATTATATCCAAAACATGACTTGTGATAATAAATACATCCGGGGTCGGGTTGAACAGCTCGATGATATTATCCTGAATTTATCGAATATCAGCGGGGATTTTAATATTTTTCTGTTGGTTTTATCGCAGTTGAACCGCGACAAATTACGCGACGCAGCAAATAAACGTCCGGAGATCGCGGACATCAAAGGAAGTTCCACCATTGAACAGGAAGCGGATGTAATCGCTTTTATTCACAATCCAGACAAACGGGCAATCGGCGATATTCAGTTGGGATTTTATACCCGGAAAGTCAGGGGACCAAACCCCTTTGAAGACCGCCTGAATTTTTGCACTTTTACGGGTAAAATCAACGGCATAGCGTCGCGCTATGGCGATGAAGATAATCCGGGCAATTTTTCGTCCACAAAACACACAAAAGGGCATAAAAGAGTAAACCACTAATCGGCGCTAATAAACACTAATTTAGTGAAGATCAGTGAAAATTAGCGGTTAAAAAAAAAGGAGATGAGGGTAATGCCTATTGATTATAGCAAATATCCGAAGAATTGGAAGATGGAGATTCGTCCGGCCATTCTTGAACGGGCTGAAAATTGTTGTGAGTTCTGCGGCGTTGAAAACGGAAATTTTGGATTTAGGGATGATGACGGTGTTTTTCATCGGTGGGCTGGCGCGGCGTGTCCTGAAGAGGCTTTTAATCAAATAGACAAGTGCTTCACTATTGTTTTGACGGTGGCGCATCTGAATCATGACATTACCGACAATCGCCCGGAGAACCTCCGCGCCTTGTGTCAGAAGTGTCATCTGAATTATGACAGAGAGCAGCACGCCAGGACGCGGAAACAGAATAAAATCAAACAACAGGAGGTTGAAGAGAAAATGTATAAATGTCCTAAATGTGGATGGATCGGGGAATTATCGGAGACGCGGGGGAATGCGCAATGTCGCGGCGGATGTCCGGTGTGTTGGGTGAAACGGGGCAGATATATTCCGACGGTAAAGGTCAAGACTGTGCCGGAGCCGGATATGCCTGCGGATTTGAATGATTGGGGGGTGTAAGATGTTGCGAATGGAGTTCGCCGGAGATCCACGGGCGGTACAGTCATTCCGGTTTACAACGGATAAAATAAGGTATCAGCCTAAAGAAGTGGTGGAATGGAAAAACTATATCCGCATCGATTGTAAGCGGCAATTGCCGCGGGGATTTAAGATTTATAATTGTCCGCTGCGGGTGGAAGTTGATTTTATGTTTTCGGCGTTGAAAAGCTGGCCGAAGAAAAAAAAGCAAGCGCTGGATGCGGGGGCGTTGATCTACAAGATCACCAAACCGGATCTGACTGATAATCTGATGAAAGGACTGATTGACGCGTTATCCGGGGTAGTCTGGACTGCGGATCAGCAAATCTGCGAGGTATCCACGCGCAAATTCTACGTTGCTGAGGCAAAGACAATCCTGACGGTTTATCCGCTTGAAGAAATCAATATGCCAGCTGACATGTTGTCGGCCGGATGGGTATAAAACAACAAAAAAAGGAAACACACAATGATCAAGGAAATCGAAGAACTCATCAAAGAGAAAAAGCAGATTAATCTGGTGCTGACGCTGAAAGGCAAACAGATTCTGGCCGTAGCCGGCGCAAAATCGGAAAAAGGCAAGATAGATCCGCCGGTATCCGTTACCGCGAACGCGGAAGAGATCGACGCCGCACTGATCGCGGCAATGCTGGAACGCTGGATAAAAGTGGAAAAAGAGCCGGAAAATGGAAAAAAACCCGGTGAAAGTGAAAATATCAAGCCGGAAAGTGAAAAACAGGAAGAACCCAAGTCCGCCGAAGATGTATTCGACGGCTGGTTATAATCAAAAAAAGCAAAAGGAATATTATCATGGCCACAAAAAAGAAAACCCCGGCAAAAGTTGAAGAGTTGGAAAGGGTGTTTGAATACAACGGGGTGAAGCTGGAAGATCCGGGCACGGATAAAGAACCGAATGAAGTCAAGGACTTTTATGCCGGGGTTTATCCTGAGTTGTTGAATGCCGACGTCAAGGGGCCGGTCATATCCGGCAATGTCCAGACTTACACTTTCAACACCAGAACAGGTACCAAAGGCTGAATTTAAAACATCCGGGAGGGGCCAGCCTCCCGGAATAACACAGGAACACATGATGCATGAAACATTACAGCGTAAAGGCTTCAAACTGGGAAGAAGAGGTAAAAGAACATATTTGCCCGGTGGACGAATTACGGGAAAGATGGGGGAATCAGCAACAAGAGGAGCTGTTTCAGAATTACAGACACAGCCGCCAGGACACGGTAAAGCTGATGGAAATATTGGCAAGAACTCCGACCGCAAAAGACGGCTCCGGGGAGCTCTGTATCGACATCCTGCCAATATTCTAGCTTTGCCGGATCTGGCGCAGACGGTGCCGCAACGGTTTGATTGGAGCGGAATGCCGGCTGACGCGGAAACGCAACTTCAGGTGTTGGAGACCTGCGGCAGGGCTTTCGATCGGGACATTGTTTATAAAAAATCCATGAGCCTCAATCAGATGATAGAAAGGAATTGGGGGGACGCCCTGAAATCGCTGTACAGAGAATCGAATGGATGGTTTCCGTCGGATCATGACCACCCGGTAGAATTTTCCGCCACAATCTGCCAGCCGGAAGAGTTACAAGAACGATTAATGGATTTTTGTGATGGGGTGGAGCACTTCACTTTCCCGCTGATGTTTATCTCCGCCAGTGGTTGCTGCTGGTATGATATTACCGATGGTATTAATCATTTGCGTGCGGCAGGCATGGATCTGGATGACGCCGCGCTGATGTTATTGTTCCGGTCGCCGGTATCGGTCTACACTCCAGCGCGAATGTATGATAACATCGTTGCTGGTGAATGGTATGGCGAAGATAATGAAAGCGCGAGGCTGGAGGAATTTGCATATGATGATCCGGATACGGAATATGAGGGATTGACCCGCAAACAGCTGCTGGAGGTGTATCCGGAATATCTACTGAATTTTAATATTACACCACTCAATAACCCTGAAATATGGGAATGGGAATATACACCTCCGGCAATGAAAGGGCTGAAAGAAGCGATTGACCGCTATTATGCCTCGTGTTGCACATCGCAAGCGTATGATTGGGGTGTGATCCCGTGCGCGGCGGCGTATTATGGCAGAGACGCCGGATATGACATAATGAGCCGGATTATCGATAGTGAGGTGGATAACGCGCAGCAGTGCGGTATGGAATTGATCGCGGCTCATGTTGTTGTGTTGAACCCGGATTATCCGGAACAGGTGGCGAATCACATAAAAGCATATTTAGACTGTTTGTATTGGACGGGTGAATTACTTGAATATTTAGGAGGCAATAGAAATGCAATTGAAGTGCGAATTGGCGGATAGCAAGGCAAGCTATGAGCTTGAAATGGCGGTGTTGATTTACTCCAACAAGTCGGCGAAAGTGTCCGGCGTGGCAAGCGTAAATCCAATCAAAGATGGAAAGATAATGCCGGGGCGGCCATTGGACGGATCGGCGTTGAATCAGATAATAAATGACTTGAGCGGAAACAATAAAAGAAAGCGGCTGGAATTTATCCCGGAAAGGGTGCTGGCCCAGGGCAATAAAGCCGTGATGTGGTGGTCGCCGTCGCGTGTGGCACCGATCTGGTTTAAAGCCAGAGAGGATAAGCTAAACGCCATATCCGGGGCGATGGTCAGGTATCCGTCAATTCTGTTTCGTGTGATCGATGGCAGGATGTGCGCCTGGGCTTTATATGGCAACAATAGACCGGTGGGGACATCGATGTTGTTTCAGATGCCGTTTTATAATTGTTCGGGCGATGGCTGGGTCTGCCTGCCGCAGGGGATAAAATTGCCGGCTTCGGAGCCCGGCGCCATTGCTGATTGGGAAAAACTGTTTTACGACAGCAATTTCAGTCATGCGGGAATGGGCGTCGCCATCATCAAAGGCGGACACGCTAAATTCTGGACGCGTTACGCCAATCAATGCAAGCATAAAATGCCGAAGCGTTTTCCGGCTGAATTTTTATTGTCCACAAACATTAAACTAGAGGATTTGTTAAATGAAGAAAAATAATATTTATCGTGCGGATCCGGCGTTGAATCATAACCTGAGCATCACGCTGATCGGATGCGGCGGCACCGGGGCACTGGTGTTGCAGGGGCTGGCGATTATCTGCAATAATTTGTATGCGGCCGGACGGCAGTCGGACATCAATGTAAGAGCCTATGACGGGGATAATGTATCTATCGCCAATGTCGGCCGCCAGCCGTTTCATCCGCTGGAGATCGGGAAGAATAAAGCGGTCTGCCTGGTGAACCGTCTTAATCTTTGTAATGGATTGAATTTTGAAGCAATCCCTCAATTTGTTACAGAACAAAGTGTATTCAACCGGGGAAGACTAAATTTAATAATCGCTTGTGTTGATTCAAGAGCGGCGCGGCGCAAAATCAAACATGCTATTCTGGAGATGACAATTCCCGGGGTTTATTATCTGGATTGCGGCAATGATAAAAAGAGCGGCCAGGTGTTGATCGGGTGCACAAATCGTAATAGTGATTACGGCTTGCCGATGCCGTGGGATATTTGCCCGGATCTGGTCAGCAACGCGCCGGAAGATAATACGCCGTCGTGTTCGCTTGCTGAGGCGTTGAACAGTCAGGATCTGATGGTAAACCGCTTTGCGGCGATGATTGCGCTGGAATTAGTCTGGCAGTTGCTGAGATACAATACGCTGCATAATCAGGGGGCGTTTTTTGATTGTCGTAAGTTGAAAATGACCCCGGTCGGGATTCGTCCACAAAACACACAAAAGAGCACAAAAGAGTAACCACTAATTGGCGCTAATAGCCACTAATTTAGTGAAGATTAGAGAAAATCAGTGGTGAAAAACAAAGGATATGAGGAAAATGAGTGAAGAAATTGGAATTACAGAAGAGGACATCCATTCCCAACAAATTAGAGCGATGCGCCTATTTTCATCCGAACTTGAAACAAGATTAGAGGAAATCAAAAAAGAAAACGAAAAGCTGCTGGAGGCGTTGATCTATTTAACGTCAGCATTGCAGCATGCGGGATCAGAGCCGGAAAAATTACTGCCGGCTTTGATTAATGGACTTAAAACAATAGATGAAGCGGGGGTGAGTAAAATGAAACTATGGACAAATGGATTCGAAACAATTATCGCGGATTCAGCCGAAAAAGCAAAGTCAATTTATTCTGAAGAATCACTCATCCCAATGGATGACTGCGATGATTTTTACGAGGAGACCAACTTTCCATTCAAATTCTATTGGGAGGATGCCCCAAAAGGAGAGGAAGAAGTTACGTATGAATCTGTTGATGATATGGTGAAGGATTTCCCCTGTAACACGATAATATTCAGCACTGAATGGTAGGTAAATAAATGAAAATTTTACATCTTACTCTGAAGAAGAAGTGGTTTGATATGATCCTGAGCGGTGAAAAAAAAGAGGAATACCGCAAATTCAAACCGTATTGGCTCAAACGCCTGATGAATGAGTATAACGTCTGGAAAGACTTTGACATTATCCGCTTCACAAATGGATATGGAGCTGATAAGCCCAGTATTGATGTTGAATTTCTTGATGTTTGTATTGGAGTGGGAAAGCCTGAATGGGGAGCGCCTGGAGTAGCGGTATTTGTCTTGACTTTCGGCGAGATTATTGAGACACGAAATATAAAGGAGCTTTAATCATGGCTAAGTGTGGATTAAGAACAGAGATATACAGCAGAGTAACCGGATATTTTCGTCCGGTCAACTTCTGGAATCCCGGGAAGAAAGAGGAGTTTAAAGACAGGTTGCCGTATAAGGCGCCGGAAAGTAAAGGGTAAGAAAAAAGCCCCGGTTAATCGCCGGGGCTTTTTGTTTAATCGGACGGGTTGGATGGGTCGGACGTTGGCACGGGGGACGGGTTAGACTGGGGCGGCGATATAGACAGCACCATGCCGGATTTTACGTTTACAGAGACAACGCCGTTGCCTACTTGTGTGATGACCTCTTTTCCCGCGTTTGTGCTGGAGGTTACCGTTATTTTGCTATCTCCAGCGGTTATCCGCACTTTGACTTTGTCCGTAACCTCAATGCCGAAAATCTGTCCGAAGAGCGAACCGGATTCTTTTTCGTATTCCAGTGTGCCTTTTTTGTCGGTCGGCATGGTGATAAGCAGGTTACTGCCCCAGCCCGCTGAAATGTTGGGGAAAGGGGTTCCTGATGTGGTATCGGCTCCGGTAGTAACTTTAAAGCCTTGAACGGAATTATCCAGTATCACCGCTTTTTCAGTGAGGTTTGCGCATCCGGTCAGGAGGATGAGCATGACAATAAAAACACAAGCGGCAATAATGGCAAATGCTTTCATTACGTAATCAATTCCTTTGGTTATCTTTTGATGGTTCATTTTAAACTCCTTTGATGGTTTTTATAAGTTCGATTATTCCAGTGATGAGTGCGGCGGCAATGGTGGCGGCAACGGTGAGTTTTCCGTCGAAAAGTTTATCTTTGCGTTTCTCCTCTTTTTCGTGTTCACGGCGGCATGCGGCGTGTGAATGTTCCAATGCGGAAAGGCGCGAAGTAACCCCCGGTTGTCCGTTCCCGAATAGGGCATGGCGCATGTCCTTTACGCTGGATTCAATCCCGCCAAGTTTATGATTTATTTCGATTAAAGCTCTTTCCGCGTCGGTCATTGGGAAAATCCTTTTTTAGTTAGTTGGCAAAGCCAAATTCAAAATTAAGATCGGGACCGGTATAGAAGCCCCGGATGAGCCGTCGCGCGTCTGCGATGGATTCGGCAGTGTGCTGCTTCCACACATCGGCGCCGCCCCAGCGGACGGCCAGATAGATGTTATTGCGGATCACCCAGTTGCCGCCGAGCTCCTGAACCAGTTCAAGTAGAATCCAATCCGCTTCCGCGCGGGAAAGATATTCGGTGGCATAGATGATGTCATGCACCAAATATGCTATCAGAAATTTCCCGGTCGGGGAGAGCCGCCAGCGATACCACCACGGAATTGAACCGCCGTCAGTGATGAACCCGGCTTTAACTGTCAGCTCCAGGGTTATGCGTTTGTTTTTGAAGACAATATGCCAGTCCTGAGCGACGAT
>JAFGXT010000307.1 GCA_016936495.1 Victivallales bacterium | reverse complement strand
CTGATATACAGGGATATTTGAGTCCCAGGAGGCTTCCAGTCCGGCGGCGTTGAGCATTTTCAAAGTGTCCTCGTCGGGAGAGCCATCCAATATCAGAGAGTCAAAGGGAAAATTTTTCAGCAAATATTCAAGCGTTTCGTTTACGGTTGCAGAATTTTTCAGGGTTTCCGCACTGATAACGATACAATTCCACATGACAGGCATGGCGGGGCAACTATTCAGCGGTCGCGCCTTTGCCGCAGCCTCCGGCGACAATTTCATGCGCAATGCATCGCCATGAAGATAAATATCTGTTCTTATCAAGTCGCTCAAATCAGCCGTCCAAGCCGCAAAGTTATCGCTCATAATCAGTATTTGCGGATTACGGTTATGCAGTTGCAGATCCTGTATGAATTCATATTCTGCCACCCGGGTATTAATACCTTCGTAATAATTCGAGGTAGTTACCGTACTGCGCCGGTCGAGGGCAATGGAATAGCGATCATCCAGTTTGCCGTCAAAAACATAATCACATAGTTGTTTGACTTTCAGGCGTGGATCGTGTTCCCGCCAGAAGCGTTTAAAGCCTGCCGCCGCGATTTCCGCCGCCGCGTCCGGGTGAGCCAGATAATAATCTATTTTTGCGGTCATCTCGTCCGCATCCCGATAGGTTTCACATTCCACGCCCGGTTTAAACAGCATTTCCAAACCGGAGGCTTCCGCCAGAGTATCGGTCAGCAGAAATCCACCACTGGAGATGATCTCAAAAACCCGCAAGTTCATATCGCCGTTCAAACTGCAATTGATATTTATTCGGGAACGGGCGTAAGTCGCAGCCGCCTCGTGGTGAGGTAATTTACCGATACAGCTTTGGGGATAATTCTGCTGTAAAGTGGCGGCTATGTGGCGGCGATAAGGGTGAAAACGTCCAATATTACCTATAAGAGAAACGTCATGTAGTAGTTTCGGAGTTCCTTCCTGGAGGTGCGGATATATGTTTATGGCGGGCAGCCAGAATACATTTCCGAATCCGGCTTCAGAAAAGAAATGCAGGTGATGCCGGTCATGATCAGCCAGAATAAAATCAAATTTTTCTTCATGCAAATAATCCAGCAGGCAACGCAATGGCGCATATAAGTGATGAGGTGCGCCCACAATAAAGACTTTGGGGCATTTCAGTTTGTCTACGCCCAGAGGAATATTGCGACGGGTTCCGTCCATTTTAACGATCAGCAGATCAGGTTTCCAATTACCCGGAAGCTGCTTGATGATAATGGAGATGTCATAAGCTCCTGACGGCGTTTTTATACAACGCGGATGCTCGTCATCACTGGTGGTATCGCAGTCCGGACTGCAAAATATCTCATTGGAACTGAATAATATCGGACGATATGCTTCGCGTTTCGATAAAGAGAATACAAGTATGTTCAGCTTACTGTAGTTCTCCGGTGCGTAAAGCCCCGCCCAGTCGAAGTTGTCCGTCCCCGATATTGTTCTATTGTTCACATTGATTTTCCTTGTTTAATTCTACGTATTCCATGTTGTTCAGCGTGGAAATAATTTCGCTTTTCTGATCTTTGCGTCTGATGGAAAATACCGATATTGCTCCTCCGGCAATCGCGAGCACAAGCACCAGCAGGCAGGGATAAAGCGGCACTCCGGTCAGATGCAGCATCCAGCCGCCAATTGGCGGTCCCGCTAGACCCGCGATACCATACCCCAGGAATATCAGCGGATAAATGTCGCCAATGCGGTTGATCCCGAATACATCAGCCACCCGTGCGGCAAACATGACAAAACATCCGCCAAAAGCGAATGCCGTGATCAAGGTGGCGGAATAAAATCCGCCAATACCCGGCAAAGTTCCCATCATAGCGCCTCCGATTGCCAACAACAGCATACATACAATGATGACGTTTTTGCCGAACCGGTCATACCACAATCCCCATAGGACTCTGCCGGCGGCGTTGCCAACCGCGAAAAGCATCACCGCCCGGGTGGCGGTTTCCGCCGACAAAGAATTTGACAAGCCGATGGGCTTTAAATTGCCAATGACCAGCAGTCCGCCGAATGTACCCAGAAACATCTGTGCAAAGAGAGCCTGAAATTCAGGACGGACAATGACCTTGCGTAAATTGATCTTGCTGCGTTCGTCGGATTTTCCCGCATCCTGACGCGCCGGCACAAAAAGAAACATGGAGCAACACACCACCGTTACGCCCACGAGTATGCCGATGTGTTCAAGTATATTCAATACCGGTATTTGAGCGTTGAGCATATGCAAACCAGCTTTGGCGAAAAACACCCCGCCCAGCCCGAAGCCTGCCACCGCCAGTCCGGTGATAAGTCCTTTGTGATCAGGAAACCACAACACCCCGGTCGTCAGCGGACACACATAGGCGAAACCAATGCCAATCCCCGCGATAACTCCGAACCCTAAAAACATTATAATTGCGTTGCCGTCCGAAAGCGCGCCGCAAAGATAACCCGCTAGAAACAATACGCCCCCGATGGTTCCGGTAAGACGCGGACCGGATTTTCTCAATAACATGCCGCCGAAGATCATGCTGAAAGTGAATGTGGCGATGCACAGCCCGAAGATCATTCCCGCGCTTCCTGCGTCTATGCCATGTTCTTTTTCCAATGCCGGGACAAAGGTGCTCCAGGCGTAAACCATGCCTAGACAGGTCTGCATAATAATTGAAGCGATCAGCGCTATCCAGCGTTTCATATATTCTCTTTCTCCTTGTAGTTTTCCAATATCCAGTCCGCCGCCTGTTTGAGGTCGGCGAATTCGGGTATATGCTCATCAAGCTCGTCGCGATGCTTCGTCCCATGTCCGGTCAGTACAAACAACCCGGTTCCGCCGAAGCATATGCCGAACTCGGCATCGTGCGGATGATCTCCAATCATATATGAACGTTCAAGGTCTATGCCAAACTCCTCCGCGGCAAGTTGTGCCAGATAAGGTTTAGGTTTGATACAGCGGCAATTGTCCTCCCGGACATGCGGACAAGTATAGGTTTTTAGAATATTGACGCCGTGTCCACGCAGGAAATCCGCAACGAAAGCATTAACTGTATTTACTTCCTCCGGCGTCTGAAGTCCTTTGGCTATGCCGCTTTGACTGGTTACGATAAAAAGGCTGAAATGCTGTTGGAGGCGGCGCAAGGTTTCCACGGTGTAGTCAAAAAACACCACTTCATCGGGGGAACGTAAATAGCCCCGATCTTCAATAAGAGTTCCATCCCGATCAAGAAATACCGCCACGGCAGAATGATTTTTTTTCAATTTGGACATTATCACCAACCATCTGAGTAAAGAAAGGCCGCAATGCTGAAATTTCGCATTGCGGTCTGCTTCACATCAGTTAAAAACGATTCTTAAAGTTTATCGCTCAACTGATCAACCGGATGTCAATCCGCGTAATATATACCCGGTTTCACCAGATGTCAATTTTTTTATTCAGTGGCACGATCTCCATCGGCACAGCCAGGGCATTGAAAAACTGGAGCTCATATACTAATCTGATTGCGGCTTCCGGGATCAAAGCATGAATTTCACACAGGGAAGCGCTCCAAGCAATTCGCTGAGCTGGCGCATTGTATCCAGGTCATAAAAAGTTATCGACACTTTATAGGTCTGATATTTTCCCTGTTTTGACTCAAGTCCAGGCTCCGGGGTTTCCGCATAACCTTGCGAACGCAGAGTTTTACATATCTGATCAAACGCGGTGGCATCGTCTTTTAAGCATATTATTTTATAATGCCACTGTACTGGAAATTCTATTTTGTCCTGATTCATATCAATGATCTTTCATGCTTTTATTTACCGCAAGCGGTTTTACTACCGGTGCGATGGTGGTATTTTATGCACTCCTCGCAAATGCCGTTACGCGGACACGGGTAAGTACACGGACAATCGGGATTTTTCTTTTTTTCACTCATAATCGTCATCTCCTTCTGATTGAATTTAATGGCTCATTCACATATACTTTAAAAGCCATACACTTCATAGTTCAGTCTGTCAAAGAAATCATGCATGAATTGCGCTCTTTCCTCCGCCAGTTTTCTGCCGGAAGCGGTCAACATACGCACGGGCACCTCGCGCAATTTGACCAGATACTCACGATAGGCGGAATCGTTGACGCTATATTCGGATGAATTCAACGCTTCCTCGCGGGTGTTATGCAACCGGGCTCTGATGCGTCCGGCAAAGTGGAATGCTCTACCTACACCCACGGCGCCAATAGAATCAAGCTTGTCGGCGTCGTAAACGATCTTTTCCTCTATGGTCTGCGGGTGGCATTCATCCCGATAACGATGCTTGCGAACTACTTCCGCGACCCGGGATATAAATTCTTCATCGCCAACGCCAAAGTCTTTAAGTATTTTCTCCGCGCTTTCCGCGCCGACCATAGCATGACACAATCCGCCTTCGGAAAGCATCTCTTCCGGACGCGCTATATCATGCAGCAACGCGCCGGTACGAATCACTTGTATATCGCCATCATGTTCCATTTCATATATGGTAAGAGCGTTATTATACACGCGCATGGTATGGTCCATATCATGACATCCGGGCGCGGTGGCAAGATGTTTTTTTACGTGTTCACGAAGTTGTTCAAAAAGTTTTTCAGAAATAACTTTTCCCATATCCCTTCTCCGTCAATAATAATCGGGTGTGGCTGTTTCCTTGTCCAGCATCTGTTTTAGCTTTGCGATAAGCTTATTTTCGTCTTCATCGGTGGCGGCACTGATAGGAATGACGTCAAGATTAGTTACCAGACCGGAAGCCATCAGCAATTCCAGATTTTCCTTACTCTGCTCCAAATCCATTTTATTGGCGACGATTACGCAAGGGCGACCACTCAAACCTTTCATATAAAGTTCTAGTTCATTGCGCAAATGCTCCAAGTCGGAACACGGGCAACGCCCATCCACCGCCCCCATATCCAGCATGTAAACCAGTATACGGGTACGCTCGATGTGACGCAAAAATGAATGTCCCAAGCCTATATTGTCATGCGCACCATCGATCAAACCGGGAATGTCGGCTATGGTCATCTTGCTGAAATCAGGAAAATCAATAGTTCCGATAACCGGATGCAGCGTAGTAAAAGGATACGCCGCTACTTTAGGTTGAGCATGAGAGACCCGCCCCAACAAAGTCGACTTACCGGCATTGGGGAAACCCACCAGCCCGACGTCAGCAATCATTTTCAGCTCCAGTTCGACCCTGAATTCTTCCCCCAGCTCGCCCTCTTCGCACTGACGCGGGGCACGATTTACGCTGGAAGCAAAACGGGCATTGCCGCGTCCTCCTTTGCCACCGTGGGCTATGACGAAAGACATACCCGGACGGCTCAGATCAACAATAAATTCTTTGGTATCGGCATTGGTTATCACGGTTCCAGCGGGAACTTTGATGATGGTGTCCTTAGCGCGGCGACCGTGAAGTGTTTTGCCCTTTCCGTGAGGACCGTCATCACCGCGAAAATGACGATTATAAACATATGACACCAGACTTTGTTCGCTCTGAGTGGTCTCGATGATAACATTGCCGCCGCTGCCGCCATCACCTCCATCGGGACCGCCTTTGGGAACAAATTTTTCTCTGCGAAAACTACAGCAGCCATTGCCGCCGTTGCCGCCTTTGACTGTGATTATTGCTTTATCTACGAACATATTGAGCAGTCCTGTGTTGAAATATGCCTAAAAAAAAAGTCCCGCACGCGGGACTTTACGAAAAAACTGTATTGACCGCTTAACTACTCGCGTCAAGCAGAGGGAACGATATTTATCATACGTCCGCCTTTAGTAAACTGTACATTGCCATCTTCAAGCGCGAAAATGGTGAAGTCTCTTCCGAGACCAACGTTTTTACCCGGATGGAATTTAGTTCCACGCTGACGAACGATGATGCTGCCCGCGGTTACCCATTCACCGCCGAAAGCTTTTACTCCAAGATACTTCGGATTACTGTCACGACCGTTTCTTGAGCTAGATTGACCTTTCTTATGTGCCATTTTTCAATATCTCCAGATTTTAATTTTAAATTTTCAAATATAATTATCTGATTTCCCGGCGGCACCAGAAAAAAATCCATAGTCAGCCACCAAAGGGAAAAGTAAAATACCAGCAAATACCCGAAAAACAAGCCCCTGATAAAACAATTTTCACTTTTTTTCAATAATCTATTGGTTGACTCTTCCTGGACGGGACTGACAGATATGCTTTCTGTCAAGCCCCACCCAAGATAACAAGCATTAATAGAAAATCAAGGAGTTGTGTGCCATATTAATTGATAAGTCCATAGAGTATGCTAAACTAACGGACAAAGAAACCGACTCCTGACAAATAATTAAAACAGACGTCTACAGGAACACAAAAAAATGATAGCTATAGTTTCATTATTGATGATACTCTTTTTGTCTCTGACAGTGACGCGCCTGGCTACAGCAGCGCTGGTGCATACCGGCATGTCCGAAGAAAGCGCCAAATTGCAAGCTAGATCAGCGTTGTCCGGCTGTGGTTTTACCACCAGCGAATCGGAAAACATGGTTAATCATCCGGTCAGGCGCCGGATACTGCTGGTAATGATGCTGTTGGGAAATATCGGAATTATCGCCACGATGTCATCGGTCATACTCAGTGCCATGAAAAACCATGAAACTTATGATCAGTTATGGATCAAATTTTCAATATTGATTCCGGGATTATTGCTGTTATGGCATTTAATGAAAAGTAAATGGTTTTCAGACCTTGTATATACACTGTTTCTGTTTATGTTGCGGCGCATGGGTACGGACAATATTCCGGATTATATCCCTTTATGCCATCTTGACAACCATTTTAAGATCGTCGAGATATATATTTCAGACGACAGCCGGATAAAAGGGCATAAAGTCTCTGACGTCGCCTCAGACGCCATCCGGGTTCTCGGATTGAAAAACGCGTCAGGCGATTATATTGACAATCCTCCGCCAGACACTGTTATCTCGTCAGGAAACACGCTGATTTTGTATGGTCAGACCGAAGCTATCGACAAATTGCTGTCCCCCTCTGTTCCCAAAAATAATAAATCCACGCGACAGTCATAGACTTACCCGTCAGCGCCTCCAGGATGACAACAATTGTAAAAAATGTATAAGTAAAGGCCTTATTGTATTGGAATTCCGCATTTACATGCTATATTTTACTTGCTCTTTGGGCGCAGGTTTAATATTTCTCTACTAAAAAAAGTGATAAGGCTTAGGTATATTTCATGAAAAAAATCGTAATTACCGGACGTGGCGTAGTATCTCCACTGGGGAACAGTCTGCAGGAAAATAAAGAAGCCCTGCTTCAGGGGCGATCCGGAATAGTCTTTCGTGAGGAGTGGAAAGAACTCGGAATGGACAGTCAGGTGTGCGGTCAAGTACGGAATATGCCAGAATGCCCGTTGCTCGACAGAAAAAAGATGCGTTTCACTTCCCCCAATTCAGTAATGTCCGTGGCAGCCACTTATGAAGCGATTCAGGAGGCCGGACTTACCCTTGAAGACCTTAAAAAATATCGTGTAGGTCTTATCGGCGGCTGCTCCGGCAGCAATTATATCGAAGTCTATGAAAACGCCGTTACTTTTATGGAAAACCGCCGGGTGAAAAAGGTCAAACCCTTTACCGTACCTCGTGTTATGCCCTCGTCCGCTGTAGCCAATATCTCCTTGATATTCGGCATAACCGGCGAAGGTTATGATATAAGCTCCGCCTGCGCCAGTAGCGCTCATGCAGTAATGATGGCTCATCGCATGATCAAAGCCGATCTTTATGACATCGTACTGGTATGCGGCTCGGAAGAAGTGAGCTGGGTTCAAGCTATAGGATTTGACGCCATGCGCGCCTTGTCCACTAAATACAATGACACTCCGGAAAAGGCAAGTCGCCCATTTGACTCCAATCACGACGGTTTTGTCATCGCCGAAGGCGCCGGAACAGTAGTAATAGAGTCAGAAGAATTCGCCCGCAAACGTAACGCCAGACCAATCGTCGAACTTACCGGAGCCGCCGGCAACAGCAATGCCACAGATATGGTAGTGCCGGTTGCAAGCTCAAGTGCAGCAGTAATGCGCGCCGCCCTTGAGAACGCGGGACTTAAGCCCGAGGACATTGATTACATCAACACTCATGGCACCGCTACGCCTACCGGAGACCCGGTCGAACTTGAAGCAATCAGACAGGTGTTCGGCAATCGCACGGCATTCAACAGCACCAAGGCGATGACCGGACACACTATCGGAGCCGCCGGGGCCGTGGAATTGATTCTTACCTCGATCATGATGGAAAATAATTTCATATGTCCGTCACTCAATGTAGACAAAATTCTTGATGACTATGAAGACATGAATATAGTTTTGAAAGCCAGACATGATGTAAATATCAGGCACGCCCTGAGCAATAGTTTCGGATTCGGCGGACAGAATGCCAGTGTGGTCTTGTCCTCATGCGATTAACAATCAACTTTTAAATAGTCTATGTCGGATTCAACCAGAAAAAAAGGGAAATTCCCTCCTTGGATAAGAGTTCGTACCGGTTGCGGTGGCAGCCGTAACGAAGTCAGTCAAATATTGACTTCTCTCAAACTCAATACCGTATGCTCCAGCGCGATGTGCCCCAATCTAAATGAGTGCTGGCACCGGAGAACCGCCACCTTCATGATAATGGGCGATGCCTGTACCAGGAATTGTAAATTCTGCGCGGTAAAACATAGTTCCACTCCATTGGCTCTTGAAGCTGATGAACCGGAACGCATCGCCGAAGCCGCCGCAAAACTGGAACTAAAATATGTCGTCGTAACCAGTGTTACCAGAGACGACCTTCCGGATGGGGGCGCCGCGCATTTCGCCGCCGTCATCCGGGCAATAAGAGCCAGATTACCCGAGACAGGAATAGAAGTGCTTACTCCTGATTTTAACGCTGACAGGGAGGCATTGACCACTGTGCTCGATGCTCAGCCTACAGTTTTCAATCACAATGTCGAGACAGTGGAAAGATTATCCACTCAAATACGCAGCAAAGCTAATTACCGCCGTTCACTCGAAGTCCTGTCCATGGCAAGGGAAATCAGCAAGGGCACGATTCCTGTGAAATCCGGGATCATGGCGGGGCTCGGAGAGACTGATGAAGAAATAGTTCAAACCATAAAAGACCTGCATGCCGCTGGAGCGAGAATTCTTACTATCGGTCAATATCTGCCCCCTTCCGGAGCCCACTGGCCGCTGGAACGCTACGCTGAACCTGAAAAATTTGAGCAATGGAGAAAGCTTGCACTGGAAATAGGATTTGAATTTGTCGCAAGTGCACCTATGGTAAGAAGTTCATATAACGCCGGCGAATTGCTGGGGAAACGCTGAAAAAGGAGATTCCGTAATGAGTAGTTTGGTTCAGGCTCTTGCCGTCATCGCTATTACACTGTTGGCTATCTATATTTTCATTCAGCGTACAAAAGTAGTAATCAGCCTGCGCAAACGTGCGCAAATGGAAAAAGATATGGCGAAAGAGCGCGAAGCCACCGCCGATATCCTCAACCTCTCCAAAGAAGTAATTGGCGCTTCCGATACCGAACAGGAAATGTCTTTCCTGCCCCAATTCGTCAAATATGCTCAACGCACCCTCAAGGCTACCGGCTCAGCGGTGCTCCAGGCGGGGGACGACGGCTTGTTCTACGGTTGCGCGGTTGCCGGAATCTTCCCTCCGCTACGCTCTGTCACTCCACAGGTCAAGCAACAGTTGATGGCTCACGAAAAGAAACATACCGAGATGTTCAAGCGCATGAAAGCATCTTTCACCTGTACCGATATTGAGGAACTCTGTCGCGAAAAAGGCTTCGCGTTCTTCTATAACACCACCCCGATATGGTTTCCTGAGGATTTCGGTCAGGAGGCGCCGCGCATACTCATCGCCCCTATAAAAATAGCTTCCCGCATTGTCGGTTGTATTATTATTACTTCCAAGGATGATTTTGATTCGCACAGACTGACCGAAAGCGACGGGCGCTATCTCATACGCCTGGCAGAGATAGCATCGCTTACTTTAGAAGTCCTGACTGTATTCAAAGAACGCCAGGAATACAAAGACCAGCTGCAATCGGCCCGGGAAGACGGTATGATGCAGGTGTCCACCGGAATCATCCATAATATCGGCAACGCGATCACCGTCGCAAAACTCTCAGTAATAGAACTTCAGGAAAAAATATCCCACAAGCGCGAAGAACGCCCGGAAACTCTTATAATCGATGAAATGCTACCGGTGTTGCGCGAAAAAATAGCCGATGGCAGCATCGGTGAATTTCTGAAAGAAGATGAGATCGGCAGTCAATATATAAACATTTTTTCCGAACTGATGGCGCACCGCGAAACCAGCCTGGACGAGGCGACAGAGCAACTCAAATCCTTATCAGACAAGCTCTTCCATATCAGTGAGATCATTGAACTTCAGCAGCGCTTTGTCGGAGAGCTCGGAACAGAAAATATGACTCAGCTCGGCACGGTCATTGAATCCGCCATCAAGATATTTGAAGAGACTTTCAATAAACGCGGCATCAAAATCATCACCGACGTCGACCCCGCCACCCCGGAAGTACTCATTGATTCATCCATGATGACCCAGGTGATAATGAATATCCTGAAAAACTCCGTCGAGGCCATTGATATAGAAAATGATAAGTCAAAGAGTTATGAAGTGAACATCAAACTTGCTTCCAGGGAGATTGAAGGCGCACCAATGCTGGAGATATTCATCGGCGACAATGGTCCGGGCATGACGCCTGAAATCAAAGAAAAAATATTCAACTTCGGCTATTCCACCAAGGGAGGAGGTCCATCAAGAGGCTTTGGGCTACACTCCTGCATGGACACCATCAAGAAATACAACGGTAAAATTCTGGTGGACACTGAACTTAAAAAAGGAACTTCTTTCAAAATATATATTCCCGCCAGCAACGGGGTGTGAGACTTACCCCTCAAAAGCTCTGCTATATACTGAATCTGCCGTATTTTTATAACAAAATAGCATTTTCGGGGTTGCAGTTTCATTTAACGGCACTATAGTATTTGTCTTTTTGCGGGTTGCAGGTTATAAAACCGTGCGACTGAGTTTATTGAGTGTAACAGTATTAATTAATAAATATCTTGTTGAAAACAAAGAGGATTAAGTATGGCAGTCAAGATCAGACTTAAAAGAACCGGCACAAGAAACAATGCGTGTCATCGCATTGCCGTGGCCGATGTACGTGCTCAGAGAGATGGTAAGGTTATCGAGTATCTGGGACTTTATGACCCGCGTCATAAGGAAGAGAATATCGATATGGAACGCGCCAAATATTGGCTTTCACAGGGCGCTCAGCCCAGCGAAACCGTTAAGCTCATCATCAAAAGAGCGGAAGAAGGCAGAAAACTGTCAGACAAAGTAAAAGTAGCGAAACCGTCTAAAAAAGCGGTAGCCAAAGCTGAAGCCGAAAAGAAAGCAGCAGCAGATGCGGCAGCCAAAGCCGAAGCGGAAAAGAAAGCCGCTGCGGAAGCGGCAGCTCAGGCTGCAACTGAAGCGGAAACCGCTGGCGCGGAAGCGTAAACTAAAGTAAATTGAGGTTATTGTAAGGTGATTAAAGGTATTTTTAAATTTTTGGGACTTAGCGACGATACGGACTCCAAGCCTGCAAAAACCTTCGATGCTCCAGGTGACGGCTCTATCAGGGATCTTGAAAGCTTTGTTGATTATATTGTCAGAGCCCTGGTCGATGAGCCGGAAGCTGTGAGCGTAAGCTCTGAAGAACAGAGTGGTTCTAGCGTCATCAAAATCAATTGTAAAAAAGAAGACATCGGCAAGATCGTCGGCAAAAAAGGCAAAACTATCATGGCGATTCGCTCGCTGGTCAGTGGTGCAGCCGGCAGAATGCAGAAACGTGTAGCTGTCGAGGTTGTGGATTAATTGCGGATTGACGTCGTTACATTGTTTCCCGATATTTTTTTCGGACCTTTTGCTGAAAGTATAATCGGCAGGGCAATACAGCGGCGACTGGTGGAAATCAACGCCATTGACCTGAGAAATTATTCTCATGACGAAAGAAAAACAGTTGATGACAAGCCCTATGGGGGCGGACCTGGAATGCTGATGAAACCGGAACCCTTGTTTGAAGCGGTCGAGGATTTGAAAACTGAAGACACGGTGGTTATTCTGACCAGTCCGCAAGGCGAACGGTTCTCACAGCCGCTGGCGGCGGAACTGGCGAGAAAAAAACATCTACTTTTCGTCTGCGGACACTATGAGGGCGTGGATGAAAGATTCCGCGTCAGCGGGCTGGTGGACAGGGAACTGTCCATCGGGGACTATGTCCTGACCAGCGGCAATCTGGCGGCAATGGTTATGACTGACGCAATAGTCAGGCTGTTGCCGGGAGTGTTGGGCTCGGATGAATCCAGCGTAGATGAATCGTTTTCAAGTGATTTGCTGGAATATCCGCAATATACGCGGCCACCGGAATTCAGAGAGATGAAGGTGCCGGATATTCTGTTATCCGGAAATCATGGAGCTATCGAAGAATGGCGTCGGAAAACGGCGCGGGAACGTACAGCTGAGAGGCGGCCTGATCTACTGAAGAAATACTTGGATCAGGGGTGTAAATGAATTGAAAATTAAATGCAAAATTTTGGAGGCATATAATGAATATTCTCGATAAAATTAACAAAGAGCAATGCAAGCAGGATGTTACCGCTTTCAACGTGGGTGATACAGTAAAAGTGCACACCAAGATCATTGAAGGCACAACCGAACGTATTCAGGTCTTTTCAGGTGTGGTAATCGCCAAGAACGGATCCGATGTTCAGGAATCATTCACTGTAAGACGTGTTTCATTCGGACAGGGTGTAGAACGTGTTTTCCCGATTCATTCTCCGCGTGTTGAGAAGATCGAAGTGATCAGATGCGGTAAAGTAAGACGCTCCAAGCTCTACTATCTGCGCGACAAGATCGGCAAAGCCGCGAAGGTCAAAGAACTCAGAACCGATCGCTAAGATATATGAAGCCATCCGCATGATGGATTTTTTATCAGGAAAAGACAAACTCCTCACCCTTGAAAACGAAAAAAGGGCTGAGGGGTTTTCTATTATTGCGGGAGTGGATGAAGTTGGTCGGGGACCGCTTGCCGGCCCGGTAGTGGCGGCGGCGGTAGTGTTCCCTGAAAACGCGCGGATACCCCGGGTAAACGATTCTAAAAAGCTCAGCGCGGCACAACGCGACGAACTGTATGAACAGATAATTTCAGTGCCGGGCGTAAAGTATGCAGTGGCGGAACTTGATGCCCGTGACATCGACAGGATGAATATCCTGGAGGCCTCGCGCGAAGCAATGCGACGCGCGGTCAAAGCTTTAGGTAGAATAGACTTTCTGCTTATTGACGGTTTGCCGGTGCCGGGTTTTGACGTCCCCAATCTGGCGGTGGTCAAGGGCGACGGTAAATCCGCCAGCATTGCCGCCGCGAGTATAGTGGCAAAAGTATACCGGGACAGATTTATGGAAGCGCAGGCGACAAGCTTTCCGGCATACGGCTTTGAGCAGCACAAGGGCTATGGTACCGCGTTGCATCTGGAAGCCATAAAAAGGCACGGTGTATGCGAATTGCACCGCAAATCATTTGCGCCGGTGAGAAATATTCTGAATCCGCCGCCTGAACAGCTGGAGCTGTTCTGAAAATAAAATTTTCACAATGCCTCAATGGCATGGTTTATGATACATAACTATATGTGTTTCAACGCAACGGAGATGACAATGAGTGATTATTCTTTAAGTACTGTCCGGCATAGTGCCGCACATATCATGGCGGCGGCAGTGCAGGGACTTTACCCGGATGCAAAATTCGACATCGGTCCAGCAACAGAAGACGGGTTCTACTACGATTTTGACATGGAGCACCGCCTCACTCCGGAAGACCTCAAAACAATTGAGAAAGCCATGAAAAAACTCATGGGCAGAAAGCTTCCGTTCGAGAAGACCGAACTAACCCGTACTGACGCGGAAAAAATACTCAGCGACAGGGGGCAGACCTATAAACTTATACGCCTTGGTGAAATACCCGAAGGCGAAACGATCAGCTTTTATACCTGCGCGGATTTCGTGGATCTCTGCCGCGGTCCCCATGTGGAACACACCGGTCAAGTCGGCGCGGTAAAACTGATGTCCATCGCGGGCTCATATTTTCACGGAAAAGAAGGCAATCCTATGCTGCAACGCATTTACGGAACCGCCTTCCCGTCCAAAGAAGAGCTTGATGCCCACCTGTTGCAACTGGAGGAAGCCAAAAAGCGCGATCATCGAAAACTGGGCGTGGAACTGGATCTATTCAGCATGTCTGACAGCGTCGGTCCCGGTTTGGTGCTCTGGCACCCCAAAGGCGCATTCATCCGTCATACCTTTGAGTCATACTGGAAAGACGAACATTATAAAAACGGTTATGAGCTGATGTATTCCCCGCATGTCGGACGCAGTGTGCTCTGGCAGACCAGCGGACATTTGGATTTCTACAATGAAAACATGTACGCACCAATGGAAATAGACAATAACGAGTATTATGTCAAACCGATGAATTGTCCTTTCCATATTGAGATTTACAAGTCGCGTCTGCGCTCCTACCGCGAACTGCCCTGCCGCTGGGCGGAGCTTGGCACCGTATACCGCTACGAACCCAGCGGCGTACTCCATGGCTTGCTGCGCGCCCGTGGATTTACTCAGGATGATGCGCATATAATCTGTACCCCGGAGCAGGTCGAGGACGAGATCGCCGAAGTATTGCGTTTCAGTTTAAATATCTGGAAAACTTTCGGATTCACCGAGATTAAACCTTATCTCGCCACCAAGCCGGATAAATCAGTGGGCGATCCGCAACGCTGGCAGACCGCTATCCACGCTCTTGAAAACGCGGTTAAAAAGGCCGGACTTGAATGTGAAGTCGATGAAGGCGGTGGCGCGTTCTATGGTCCGAAGATCGACCTGAAGATAAAAGACGCCATCGGTCGCGAATGGCAGACCACTACCATTCAATTTGACTTTAATCTGCCCGAACGCTTCAACATGACTTATGTCGGCGAAGACGGACAAAGGCATCAGCCTTTTATGATACATCGCGCGTTGTTCGGGTCGATCGAACGTTTCTTCGGCGTTCTGGTGGAACACTTCGCGGGAGCTTTCCCGGTATGGCTGGCTCCGGTTCAGGCTAAAATACTGCCGATTTCAGAAAAACAGCTCGATTATGCCCTGAAAGTCGGAGAAGAGATGCGACAGGCCGGATTGCGCGTGGAAGTCGACGAACGTCCCGCCAAAATCGGTGCCAAGATCAAAGACGCACGACATGAGCGTATTCAGTACATTCTGGTCGCAGGCGATAGCGAAATGGAAAATGGCACCTGTTCTGTCCGCTCCCGTCGCGAAGATCAGCTGGGAGAATTGAAAGTATCTGATATTATTGCAAAAATAGTTGACGAGGTTGCCAAAAAGATTTGATATTGCGACGGTATGTTGGTATAATTATCTATATGTGCAATATTTAAAGATTATAAATTTTTTATGAAATACCAATAACAATTGGAGGAATGAAACATAGCTAAGTTGCTGAAACCCGGAGACCGCGCTTTTACCGAAGACACTGAGATCAGACTGGTAGGAGCGGATGGAGAATTAGTTGGAATGGTGAGCTACACCCAGGCTCGCGCCATGGCTGTGGAAGCTGCGCTTGACCTTGTGCTTGTGGCGGAGAAAGCTACGCCACCGGTATGCCGTATAATGGACTTTGGTAAGTTACAGTACGAGCAGAAGCGCAATTTGCGTTCACAGAAAAAAAGCAATCACGCCCAGAAAGTAAAGGAAGTCAAATTCCGCGTGAATATTGACAAGCATGATTATGAATACAAGATTCATCATGCGGTGGAATTTCTTTCCAAGGGCCACAAACTGAAAGCGACATTAATGTTCAGAGGGCGCGAAATGGCTCACAAGGAAATCGGTTTTGAACTGATTGAGCAGGTTGTTAAAGATCTGGAAGAGCATGGTACCGCTGACGCCAAGCCTAAACTTATGGGAAGGAATATTTCTCTGACCTTCACTCCCACAAAAGGCGTAAAACATTGATTTCGCGTTAGAGAAAAATCAACCGTCGTAAACTTACGACGGTTTTTTTTTACACAGATACAGAAAAAATAAGGCGAGACAGGAAATGAGCGGCAATAACACTGGTGGCGGAAGAAAATTATTTTTCCCGGCACGCAAGTTTTTCTTCTCGGAATTCCCGTTTTCCATCCGGCGCATGCGGCATACCCCGGACGATTACGACGAAAGCGTCCGCTGCCGAAGGGAGTTCTGGAAGATTATCTATGTTATCTCGGGACACGGGAAAAAAATCATCAACGAGCGTTCTTATCCGCTGGAGCCCGGAAGTTTATTTGTGATTCACCCTGACGACGCAACCACTTTCCGGATAGAATCCGAAGCCATAGAAATATATAACATCTTGTTCATGCCGGAACTTATCTCCACCGGACTGAATGAATTAAAAAACGACTTCGATTTTTTTTCCATATTCGGACGCGATTTCCATTCGCCCGATCCCTCCTACCGGGAATTGCTCTATGTACTAGATTCCGGACGCGAGACAGGCAGCCTCATCAATAAACTGGAAAAAGAATACCGTCAGGAAGCCCCCAATTACCGCAATATGATAAAACTTTATCTCCAGGCTTTGCTGATCAACATCAGCCGTCTGAGCGCGGGCAAGATCGCCCGCAAACGCAAAGATGGCGCGGTACAATATATAGAACATCTTATAAATGAGCATTTCCGAGAAGACCTCACCCTTGAACTGCTTGCGGAAAAAGTCGGCATAAGCGGCAGTCATCTATGCCGGATATTCAAAGAACACTATCACTGCACCATCACCGAAAGACTACTTGAGCGACGCCTTTCTTGCGCCGCCGCCATGCTCCGTAATGACGCGCTGACGGTTACGGAAATATGTTTTGAGTGCGGCTTCAACAATCTCAGCTATTTTTACCGCGCTTTCAACAATAAATTCGGTATGCCACCCCGCAAATTCAGAAAAAACTTACACTGTATTGATATTTTGCCATGAAATCATCGTCCCGGTAACCGGATGCAGGAATATCCTTATCTGAGACGGTATCTTTACTATATCAGTAATCAACCAAATACAGGATTTTCTGAAGATGATCAAAAACATAACTCTGGAAGTGAGCCTGAAGCCTTTTTACGATCTGAGCGACACGGGTATCGCAAAAGTCTGTGAAAAGATATATTTTCAATGGCTGCCACTGTTCAAAGACGTGGATATTTTATCGATTATGTTCTGGACGGCTGATGGCTCGGAAATACTTGAGTATACGGGCAACATGGACGACCGTTTTGAATGGGCAAAATATATAGGTGTGGCGAATCCGGAAGTATACGGTAAAATCGAGGAACTGCCGATTAAGCAACTCAGCATTCATCACGCTCCGCGACTATACCGCGAGGATGCGCCTGAATACACCTATGGCGATCTCCGACGAGTACTTCAAATCATGCGCCGGGTATTTGCTGCTCACGGACGCGAAATACGTCTGGGAGCCACTTTTGACCCCGGCCCGGAATTTGCAAAATCACCGTTCAAATATCAGGATCATCAGGAAATATGCATGGCGGACACACTCGGACAAGGCGATTTAAAAAGCTTCGTCTGCTGCTATTCGATACTTAAAGCGGACAATAAATCCTATGCCGGGTTCCCTGATGGGATCGAAGAGGGAACGCCGCTGGGAAAATTTCTCGGCAGACAGGCAAAACATTTTTGCGCAGATATGGGCTTTGATTATCTCTGGCTGTCAAACGGTTTCGGCTTCGGACTGGAGACCTGGGGAGCCACCGGAGCGGTATTTGACGGGGAATCCTTTGACGCTTCATCCTGCGGCGAAGTAAAGGAAAAGATTTTCCGCTTCTGGACTGAATTGCGCAAAGAACTGCCCGACCTGCCGATTGAAAACCGTGGCACCAACTTATCCACGGGCATGGATTTATCATCGGACGTGGTACCATTGCGCGAGATATACGCGGAAGTACCGGGAATAGCACCGCCGCCGAACTCCCCCTGGGCGGCGCTCAACGGCGATTTCGGCATGGAACTGGCAGGATGGATGTCCCACATCGCCGAACTGCCGTCCAATTCAGGATATCCTTTCCGTTTTTACACGCATGACCCGTGGTTCATCAACAGCCCCTGGCTTGACCGCTACGGCAGAAATCCCCATGACATATATATGCCTTTGTCAATTACCAGACTGGACGAAAACGGTAACCCGATGGCGCCCGATCACATAGAATTTCTGACCATCGACAATTCTTACGGCGAATTGCCCGATCAAGTGCCGGACGAGGTTATTCCTCACATCAAAGCGGCGCTGGCAAGCATTCCCGACACGGCAGGCCCGGTGATATGGCTGTATCCTTTTGACGAATATCATGATATGACTTTTGCCGGAGAAAAGCTCGAAGAGGTATTTTTCGGAGACTGGTTTATGCGTTCGGCAATCAATGCCGGGTTCCAGGTCAACACCGTGGTGTCGACCCGGAACTTCAAAGCGGCGCTGGACAGCGGTGCGTGTAGAAACAACGTCATAACCGCGCCTTCCGCCGTGGCTGACACCCCGGAAATACTGGAGCTCCTTGCCGAATTCGTCACTAACGGCGGCAAAGTATTGTTCTACGGCCCGATCGGCAATGATAAACTCAAAAGCATGCTGGGGCTAACCGAAGCGGCAGGCGTCAGCGGCGAACTTGAAGGCATCGTCAACAACAAGAGCATAAAGGTATTGCATAATCCGTTGTATTCCGCCGGAGAGATAGACACGGTCGTCGCACCCGGAACAACTGACATAGAGCTTATAGCGTCGGTAACAGCGGCGAATGGCTCAGAACGCGTAATCGCGCTCACCCGCAAGAACGGCAAAGGCGTTTTCGGCTGGGTCAGAGGCACAAATTCATTTACCATTAAACGCGGCGGACGTTATCCGGATATGCACGATCCGGCAGTCTGGTTCCACCCGGAGACCCTGATGCGCACTGTGCTGGGCAAATTCGGCTATGTATGCGAATTTGACTGCCGCAACGCCAGTCAGGAACTTCCGGTAGTGGTGAGTTGTTACAGCAATAACGCTTTGTATGTATCGGCATATGTGCGTGATCTGAATACCGCTGAAAGACTGCGTTATCCGGAGGGCGCACCGGTATTTGTCCAGACCGAGACCTGGCTGGAACAGGGTCAGGCGCTTTATCATCTGCCCAAAGCCTGTCATCTGGAATGCCGGGTATTTGTGGAAATGGCTGACGGAGCGGTCAAATGCCGTGAATACTGTCCGACCACCCCGGAGGTTTCCCGCCGCCTGGAAGTCAGCGGGCTTAACAATGCCACCGTCCGCTTCCGTCCTGAGCCCGGTTACGAACACTCAACTCAAATATTGAAAAACCCTGGATGCGCGCCGTTTCTCAAAGGTGATTTCCCGGAACAGAAAATAGAACATGATTTTACCGGCACGGTCATCACCTGCCGCAACATCACCGGAACTTTACTCATATCATGGTAACTTATTAAACTTTATACAGGAGAATAAAACAAATGAATAACATTCCACGCAGAAAACCGCTTAACGCCAACATCGGAGTCATTGGGGTTGGGCTTGACACCTATTGGGATCAGTTCGAGGGACTTTATGAAGTCATGCTTGATAAAATGAATACGTTTAAGGGATTACTTGAACCCCATGCCGTCAACGTCAGCGATTTCGGTATTATCGACAATGCGCAAAAAGCTTATGCGGTTCTGCCCCGGCTCAAAGCCGCCGATCTGGATCTGCTGTTCATCGACATGGTTACATATGCCACCAGCGCCACTTTCGGGGTTATCGCCAGAAGTCTGGATGTTCCGATCGTACTGGTTGCGCTCCAGCCGTTAGCCGCTATGGATTACGCCAACGCCAAAACCTTTATCCAGCTATGCAACGACGATTATTGCTCGGTACCGGAGTTCACCGGAGTGGCGGTAAGAATGGG
>JAFGXT010000306.1 GCA_016936495.1 Victivallales bacterium | reverse complement strand
GACTCCATTTTTTAATTTTCTGTTTCTGTTAATTTAGGAGCCTTTTACACCTATTCAAGTTGTCCAGCTTTCGGGGAGAAGCGCAGAATTTACCCTGAAATATCAACGCATATCACAACGTTTTAAACAAAACAGTATGGGTGTTACAGTTATAACCCCTTCGGGAGAAAAGATAAAAATGAATGACGCCGTCATTGACGAAGATAGCAATTACAGTTTCGTCGCGCCGGAAAAGGGTGTTTATATGCTGGAGTGCAATCCAAAAGGCAACAAATTGATGCTGTCCGCATGCAATTCGCCATTTTCAATAGCAATGCCGGAAGAGGGTTGGCTGGCTCTCTTTAAACCCAATGGCGTAATATATTTTGAGATTCCCGTCGGAATTGAAGAGTTTCCGGTAGAAATATCCGGCGAAAACGCCGAAACCCTCAGTGCCACAATTTATATAGAGAACAAAGAAGTAGCCTCGGCCGACCATATATCAGCTCCACAAATATTTTCCATAAAATGTAAATCATCAGATAAACCGCGTCTGGGTAGCATCAGGCTTTCCAAAGCAGTGGAAGATGCACGAGTCAAATTATCTTCTCCTTTGCTACCGATATTCACGGCGAACAAAGCCGAACTCATCACCCGGGATGCAAGGGTTGCACCGTAATTAGAGACAAACCGTTATTAATTTCAGTCCCGGATTAATGATGATGCCATAAGCTTCCCGACCGGGGACAGGATCAACGCAGGTCCTTATTCCCGGTCTTTCTCTGCCGCTTTGACTTTAAAGCGTTTGCCTTGAGGGTCAAAGACGAGATTGTCTTTGTTTTTGTTATACCATTCCCGGAGGTTTTCGACAGAGCCGGAGCAGTCGCTGTGCCGGCGGAGCGCGGCTATCATTTGCGGACGCGTGTACCTTAATTCTTTTGAGTCTATATTGTCGAAGAGAACCGCATAGGCATTTTTTTGTCCGGCTTCAAGAGCAAGAAGAGCCATGTTGGTCTTATTCCATTGGCTCGAATGATCCGAATTTCTCATTGCTATTTCCCAAGCATCAATCAGTGCTTTGTCCAGATTGGGAATTGGAAGCTTTTTGATAAGATTATAGGTCGTTGACTGATTACTGCCGTATATAAAATGATTTCTAAGGTCCTCATAAGTATTTTTGTCGTTAAGACTGACCAATGCTTTTAAAAATTCATAGTCCATGTATTGAGGATGGGATTTCAGTATTTTAATCATGGTTTCCCGAGCGTCGTACTCCCATCCGTTATTAACAATAACACGTATCAAATCTTGATTTTTCGGGAGCATGGCGATGATTTTATCTTTGCTTTTATCGGTGGCGATATCGGCGATGGCTTGAGTAATATGGTAAGTGGGAACCCTGAAATTGGAGAATTTTAGGCATTCCATTAAAACATCTATGTTTTCCTCGCCGACTTTTGCCAGCATTTCTACTTGAGGGTCCATGGGGGCAAAACTTCTTTGTCCCTTGGTGGCGGACATTATTTCAGCTACATATTTGCGAAGGCTTTCCTTGTCTGGATTTTTCGGGAACTTGATTTTGTTCAATTTTTCGAGAGACGCCTTGGTCATCTCTGCACCTGCAATGGAATATTCCATGCTGGCTTTATCCTGTTTGTCGAGTTTTTTCTCTATGTTTTCGAGTCGGGTTTCAAGCTTTCCTATAGCGCTGAGCAATTCTTCATTGTTTGACACGCATCCGGTAAGCTGGAAAACCAAAGGTAACGCGAACACCGGTAAAATACGGTTGAATCTCATATTATGTTTATCCTTTTCTATTTCACTTTAATATCGAGAAGTCGGCGAAGAATATGTATATCAGCGCGACGGCGATCAGCAACAGGATGCCGACGGGTTTGCTGTATTTCCATGCCGTCATATCCACAGCTTTCACGTCTTGCTGTACAAAGGCGCTTTCACGCGGTTTCAGCTTGGTGATTATCAGCATTACCACAATCAGGAACACAAATACCAGTCCCAGAAAATGATATTCGCTCATGATTTTAGTGATGCCGTTGAAAGGCGGGATAAAGTATCCGGAAATAATAATCACAAGTCCTGCAATCAGTGCGGTTTTAGCCGCAGTCGCCGGAGTCCGTCGCGACAACATGCCCACTACCACCACCGCGAAAATCGGAATAAAATATATACCATTCATCTTTTGCAGATAACTGAATATTCCCTGAGTTTGAGCCAGAAACGGCGCGATGCTCATTGACGTTACAGCGATGATCCAGCCAAAAATCTTGCCCGATCTTACTACCTTATCCTCATCCGCGGCTGGATTTATCAGCGGCTTATATATTTCCAGACTGAAGATGGTACAGGTACTGTTCAATGCCGAGTTGAAAGAACTCAAAATGGCGCCCACCATCACCGCCGCGAAAAATCCGGTCAGCGGCGCGGGCAACACCTTTCGCACCAAAGTGCCGTAAGCCAAATCGGAATTCACTGAGCCGTCAGCCTTGACCCCGACGTCGATTATCCCCTTGCTGAACAAATAATAAGCGATAATTCCCGGAAGCACCAGATACAAGGGACCCAGCAGTTTAAGCAAGCCGGTCAGCAGTACGCCTTTTTGACCTTCCGCCAGACTGCTCGCGCCGAAAGTACGCTGTATAATCTGCTGGTTGGTACACCAGTAGAACATATTCAACAGCATTATTCCGGTGAATAAAGTGGCAAAAGGCACAGACTGATGACTGCCTCCGATAGAGTTAAGACGTTCTGGATTAGCCGTTTTTATGATATTCCAGCCTTCCATAAGCCCGCCGCCGTCGCTGACCGCGTTGAGTCCATACCAGGTGATGAGCATTCCTCCGGTAAGCAATCCCACGCCGTTGATCGTATCTGATACCGCGACGGTGCGCAGTCCACCAAACAAAGCGTAAATCGCACCTATTATTCCCACCAGCCAGACCACCAGCCAGAGATTTATATTGTAGTTTTCTATTCCAGTCAGAGCCGAGACATTAAGCATTTGCGACAAACCAGCGGCTCCGGTATAAAGCACTATCGGCAAAAGGATTACCGCGTACGCTGCCAGAAACACCACGCTGGTGATCATCCGAGTGTGGTCGTCAAAGCGTATGCCCAGATATTCCGGCAAAGTGGCAATTCCGCTGCGGAGAAATTTAGGCAGAAAGAATAATGCCATCGCTACCAGGGCTATCACTGCCACCACTTCCCATGCCATTACGCAAAGTCCGTCGGTGAACGCCGAGCCGTTCAGTCCTACCAGTTGTTCAGTTGATAAATTTGTAAGCAGTAATGATCCGGCAATAATCGGGAAAGTCAGGCTCCTGCCTCCCAGGAAATAACCGTCCTTACTATGAAGGTCATCCTTATGAGTAATAATCCAGGTGAGCAATCCAACAAAACCGGTAACCAGCAGAAAAGAAAAAATTGTCATACTTCATCCCCTGTTGAGAGTTATACTACCCTGAAAAAGATAATAGCGGATAATAACAAAAAAAGCAATACCTGATTATGCTTTTTATAGGAGAGCCGTCATAAAATGACGGATATATTGTTTTTATTTGAGCTTGATATAAAAAAATGACGGACAAATAACGGTTATAAAAAAAAGCGGAAGCATGCTCCGATGAAGCATACTTCCGCCGTAATCGCGATTCAAATCAATAATTTTTGTCGGCGTATTCCACCCAGCCGCCGGCGCGAACCAGACATTCGTCGAAGTCAGCTATCTTGAAAGAAATGACCTCTTGTTTGCCATCGGTGGAAATGGTGATGTTGCGGGTGTCGAGATTGACTTCCAGAGAACAATCTTTACCGGCATAATTTTTAAACAATCCGTCGATGATATCGGCGTCAAGTTCAATTGCCATCATGCCGCAATTGTACATATTCTGACGGAATATGCGGGCGAAGTTCTCGGCAATCACCACATTAATGTCATTGACTTCCAGCGCCCAGGGAGCGTGCTCGCGAGAGGAGCCGCAACCAAAATTGGCGCGAGTGATGACCGCCGCTTTGCCACTTATGTCCTTGGTGGGATTAAAGCCGGGCAGTTCCAGATCCTCAAGCAGGTAAGGCTTGAGGGCTTCTTTAGTTATTTCGGTCAGATATTTTGCCGGTATGATTTCGTCGGTATTAATGTCCGAGCGATCGAGAAACAGCACTTTTCCGCTAAAAGTTTTCATATTTATCTCCTGTTTTACAGTATTTTCCGGGTACAAGCTCAAGCTTTATAGAGGGGCGAATTGGTGATCTCTCCGGTAATCGCCGCGGCTGCCGCCGAAGCGGGACTCATCAGATGCACTGTTCCGCCTTTGCCCATTCTACCGTTGAAATTACGGTTGGTGGTTGAGGCACAGGCTTCGCCACTGGCAAGTACACCGTTACTCATGCCCAGGCAGGCGCCGCAAGTCGGATTGGTTACGCAGAAACCGGCGTCCTGGAATATTTTGATGATGCCTTCCTCAAGCGCCTGCGAAAATATTTTCGGAGTGGCAGGGGATACAATGCCGCGAACGTTGTCACTGATCTTTTTACCTTTGAGTATTCCGGCGGCGATGCGCAAATCTTCTATACGACCGTTGGTGCAGGAGCCGATATATATCTGCTGAACCGGGGTTCCCTGCATTTCTCGTACTGGCTTGACCTGGTCGGGCTTGTAGCCGAAAGTAACCATCGGTTCCAGTTCGCTGACATCATAGGTACGCACTTCCGCATACTCTGCGTCGGCGTCGGATTTCCATTTCGAGTATTCCGCAAGAGCCGCTTCTTTAGTCGCGAAGTCGTCCTGGATGAAAGGCCACAGATAATCAACCGTAACCTGATCCGGATAGCATATGCCGCAGGTTCCACCCGCTTCAATTGCCATATTGCACAAAGTCATGCGTGATTCCATAGTCATAGCGTCAATCACCGGACCGGTGAACTCCATCACCATATTAGTGGCGCCGTTGACGGTCAATTCTTTTATCAGGAACAGAATAAGGTCTTTGGCATACACGCCTTCTTTCAGAGTTCCGTTGAGAACAAACTTAATGGTGCTCGGCTCTTTAAAAGTACATACGCCCTTGAGGATGCCCACTTCCAGGTCAGTCGAGCCTACACCCGCCGCGAAAGCTCCGAAAGCTCCATGCGTGCAAGTATGCGAATCGCCCATGATGACCGTGTAGCCCGGACGGACAAAGCCTTTTTCCGGGAAGATCGCGTGGCATACGCCGTTGCGGCCAATGTCAAAAAAGTCTTTTATGCCGTTGCGGCGCGCCCAGTCACGCAGTATTTTGCCCTGCTCTGCAGTTTTTGAATCTTTCGCCGGGGTTACGTGGTCGATGACGGCTTTGATCTTTGACGGATCAAAAACACGGTCTTTGCCCCTGGCGACAAGGTCGTTGATGGCGATCGGAGTGGTGATCTCATGACAGAACACGGCGTCCAGACGCAACACGTTAACCTCATCTCCGAAAGGTTTGTCCACGAGATGACTCTCGAAAATCTTTTGTGCGATAGTTTTTCCCATAATACAATACTCCTTACTATAATATATTGCCGGGTTGATATAATATTTTATGTGAACATTTTAGGCGGAGTAACCACCCAAAACGCTCGCAATGGTTTGTCGCCGGTGTTTTTTAGAATATGCGGACTGTCGGAGGAAAACGAAACACTATCGCCCTCACGCAATTTTATGCTCTGCCCGCCGATACGCAGACTTCCGTCGCCGGAAAGCACGGATCCGAGCTCCTTGCCTTGATGCCCGTAAATATCATTGCCGTTTTCTCCGCCCGGAGGTATCTCTAGATAATACGCTTCAATTCCGTGATCATCATCACCGGAAGTGCGCGATAAACGCTCAAAACTTACGCCATTACGCACGATCCGCAGTCTTTCAGACTTTTTTACCACATTTATATCCGTACTCCGGTTAAGATCCCGGAACAGATAATCCATGTCCAGATGCAGTATCTCGGCAATGTTCAGCAAAGTATCTATCGAAGGGGAAATATGATTCCTCTCAATTTGTGAAATAAGGCTTTCACTTACTCCCGCGCGCTCCGCCACTTCCTTCATGGTCATGCCAGAACGCTTGCGTACCTTGCGCAATTTGTCTCCGAACTGATATTTCATTTCTTAAAAAACGGTTTGATTTTTATTCAGTTAAACTTAAGCAACTTTATTGAAAGTAAACTTTTTTTTATAAAAGTCAACCTTGAAAAATAAAAATCTACATTTTTTTATCGCGTCAAAAAAGTCGACTTTTCTGGTTTTAGTCATATGAAACAAAAAAGAGTATTGTCCCGCAGGCTATACTCTGAAAATGTAATAATGTGTAGGTTTGACCCCGTTATTTTATGCTTTGGACGAGCTTCAGAGCGTCGCTTTTTGAATGCAGGTCGCCTTCGAGTTGTTTTTCGCGTATCTGTTTGAGGATAGTTCCAAAGCGCGGTCCGGGTTTGAGTCCGAGTTTGATAAGATCAGCGCCACAGAGCAGAGGTTCGGGCAGATTACGCTCGGCCTCCATAAGCGGAACGCGGTCAAGCAGCAACGCATAATTACCCATGAGTTTATTGCTGGAAATACAATCAATGCGATGAAGTTCTAGTTCCATAGGAAAATTATCCGCGGACATCATATTTTTCCAGGTGGATTGTCGCATTTCGGCGACATGAGCAAAGCGCATATGACTTCTGACCGCGTGGGTTATGGCGGCAGTGGAGCGTTTGGAAAAACGAAGTCTTTTAAGAATGTTTTCCGCCATTGCCGCCCCGATCTCCTCGTGTCCGTAGAAATGAGGGATGCCATCGGCGCCAATGGTCAGGGATGGCACTTTGCCGATATCGTGAAGGAGAACACTCCACGCCAGTTCCGGCGAAGGTATGGAAATATGTCGCATCATCAGTAAGGTGTGTTCCATTACATCGCCCTCAGGGTGATATAATTCATACTGTTCCACTCCGCTCATTGCGGCGACTTCCGGCAATATCTCGACAAGCAATCCCAGGCATTGAAGCATCTCCACCGCTCCTGACGGATTATTTCCGGTCAGCATGGCGGTAAGTTCATCCCGCAGGCGTTCGCCGGACAACTTCCGTACCCGGTCTTTCAGTTTGTCAATGGCGGTGATTATGGCATTATCCATTTCAAAACCGAAACGCGTACAGAATCTCACCGCGCGGAGCATTCGCAGGTGATCTTCGCCGAAACGTGTTTCCGCGTTGCCTACCGTACGCAGTATTCCGCGCGCAAGATCACGTCTGCCTTCGAAGTAATCAAGCAATTCGCCGTTGATCGGGTTATAGAACATCGCATTGATGGTAAAATCTCTTCTGGCGGCGTCCAGCCGGGGGTCATCGGTATAGATTATTTGTTCCGGGCGTCTACCGTCGGCATATTCACGTTCTTCCCGGAATGTGGCGACTTCATAGTTGATGCCGTTTATCGGGATTACCATAACGCCGAAGGCGCGGCCGACGCCGAAGGCACGAGGAAACAGGGTCTCCACTTGTTCAGGTAGTGCAGAAGTAACTATATCTATGTCTTTTACTGCTTTCCCGATCAAACCGTCACGAACCGCTCCGCCCACGAAATACGCCTGCATACCCTGAGCTTGTAAAGTGCTTACAATATGCAATGCCCCGTCGTATAATTCGTTTTTTAACAAATTTAACACTCTTTTTCCTTTTATATGTACTTGCGTTACTATAAACCCGCCTATATAATTATTACAGGACATGACGCAATTTTTTAACGAAAGAAAGGTCGGCGATGCGAATAGCGGTTTTTGGCGGTACATTCAACCCGCCGCATCTTGGGCATACGAATCTGGCTAAAGCGGTCGTGAGCCGGGGACTGGTTGATAAGATACTGTTTATTCCGGCTTATATGCCGCCGCACAAGCTGGACTGGGACATGGTCGGATTCGACGACAGGCTGAATATGTTGAAACTGGCCGCAGGGGCTCTGATGCAGGCGGAAGTGTCCGATATTGAAAGTCGCAGGCCGGATGAGCCATCGTATACTGTGGTGACCTTGGAGCTTTTACAGCAGTTAAATCCGGAAGATGAGCTGGTGTTGTTAATAGGTGAGGACAGTTTACAACAGTTGCACACTTGGAGTCGGGCAGTGGAACTGGCGGAAAAATGGGAAATAATGACTTATCCGCGACCGCCCTTGTCCGTGAGCCTTGAAGACCTCAGGCGGGATTGGCCGGAAGAGCTGGCAGATAAACTTTACAGCTCAAAGGTGGAGTTGCCCTTGTACGAGGTGTCATCGACGGAAATACGGCACGCGTTGAAGCATGGGCTCGATGTCGGCGGGATGCTGGATGAGGAAGTGATGAAGTATATTGAAGAAAAGTCTCTTTATCAGTGGAAATAATTTAAAAACCCGTTAAATTATAGGGATTTAAATAGAAACGGAGAACATTCGTAAATTATGGTTGACATGAGCAAAGTAGTAAGTCCGGTGGAACTGTCTGAACTGTGTGTGGAGTTGGCCGACGATCGCCAGGCGGAGAATATAGTATCGCTCGAAGTATCAGAGCATGGAATAACAGATTTTTTTGTATTGTGCACCGGTAATTCGGAACCGCATATTAAGGCGATATCCGACAGGATTGGACGTGAGGCGCGGAAACGCTATAACGTCAGACCCAGAACAGTGGAAGGAGATCCGTCAAGCCATTGGATGCTGATGGATTTCGGAGTGGTTGTGGTTCATATTATGACGCCATCGATGCGTGAGCAGTATCAATTGGAAAGCCTGTGGGGCGACGCGCCGAAGCGCAAAGCGATGGAAACCTTGTCAAAGGGACCGACGGATTGATAATCAGGTATAAATTTTTTTCTCCAGTTACAGATAATAATATAAACATGGAGAGCGTATGAACATGCCGGACAACAGAAAGAGCTGGAATGAGTTCGACTGGGAACGTGAATTGAGAATGGACGAAAGCAGAATCCATTATTATTTCATGGAACTGCCCCATTTTATTGATCTGCCCGGCGAAGAGGAAATCATACTCAAACAGATGAAGCTCAACCCGGAACTTATCTCTATGAATGATAACTGGGATGAGATTGGTTCATCCATGTTTTTTGAGGACTTTGATGAAGACGTGTTCCTGTCCGATGACTGGGTTCAGAAAGACAGCGCAAAACTGTATACCCAGCTGTCCCGGCTGGCGTCGCAGTGGAACATGGCGTTCGCATCAGAAATAGCCCCGGAACTCCGGGCGGAAGCGATGCATATTATTTGCCTTTACGGTAGAGCCATGGCACAAACGTCGGAATTGCTGGACGCGAATAATGAGGAAATGCCCGGATTTATAATCTGTGTCGGCAAACGCCTGCATGCGGGAATTAACCTTATCATAGGCAAACTCACGGAATTTATCGGACACCAGCCGGATATGGAAGCACAAATAAAAAGTTACATAAATCATCTGCAAAGTTTGCGGGAGAAGCTTCTTGATCTGGTGGCGGCAACAAGAGAAAAGCAGGATAAGAATTAGTTTTTCAGGAGACGCATTTCTCCTGGCTGATAGAAAAATATGCGGTGATAAGTACATGTTATTAATCACCGCGTATGCTTAAATCAGGAGAAAGGAACAATGATTTTTCGGTGGAATCGGTGTGAAGCAAGGGTTTTATTTTTAAATTCTTTTGCAGGAAATATAAATCAGGCTTGAATTTTTAAGGTCTGCATATTAAAATCGTAACAAAAGTACTATATTAAACTTCTTTCACGGCCTGGGGAAAATTATGGAAGATTTTGAATTGTTGGAATCATTCGTCAGTGAGAGTAACGATCTTATTGATGACGTCGAACCATTGTTCATTCAACTGGAAAAAGCCGCTGGAGGCGATCAGCACGTCGACGTGGATGTGGTAAACAAAATATTCCGGTTGTTTCATTCTATGAAAGGCTCTGCCGGTTTCATCGGATTGAACAATATCGCCAAAGTAACCCATCACGCCGAAACTTTGCTTGATGCGTTTCGGAAAAATCCGGAATTGCCGATGACCTCATATTTTCTCGAAGTCCAGCTCCAGGCAATTGACGCGATCAGAACGATGCTGGAAAACACTATGAACAACGGCAATGATGAAGGCCTGGAAGATCTCCGGGATACGGTAGTGGATAGATTGGTCGAAGCTCTGGAAGTCGCCGAAGGTGGCGCTCCTCCAGAAGAAGCACCCAAAAAGAACAAAGAGACTGCTAAATCAGAAAAAGCTGCAGAAAAAAAAGCTCCGGCTGAAAGTAAAAAGACGAAAAAACAGGAAGACCTTGAGCGCGAAAATATTCGGAAAATGATAGAAAGCGAGGGTGGTTCGAATTTTTTCCACGACGGCTTGGAATTATTGGAAAAAACCGAAGAATGTCTGCTCCAGTACCAGAAAGCCGATGAGAAGAAACAGAAAGAACTCGTAAATGAAGCGTTCAGGTTGCTTCACAATTTTAAAGGCAGTTGCGGTTTCCTCAAATACGAGGATCTGGCAAAACTCAGCCATGCCGCCGAAAGTATCCTTGAATGTGTTAAATCCGGCAAAATAGAGCTCGATGAACAAACTCTTGAAATACTGCTTCAGGCGGTGGATACGCTCACAGAGGGCATGAATGTTCTGACTCAAAACGGTAACTCCGCGGAGATTCCCAATTGTGAACTGATGGTGGAATTCCTCAACGACATAAGCGGTGCCACACCATTGAATATTGACGAACTTGCATTGCCGGATGAACAAGAAGCTCCGGCGGCGACCAGCGAGCAGAAGTCAGAAGACCAGCCGCAGGCTGATTTTGATGATATGGATCTGCCTGACGACGTTAAAGCGTTGTTGATGGCGGAGGAGTCAGGTTCTGATGAAGAAGATGATGATAAAGCTTCATTCCTTACTGCCGGAGGCTCCAAGCAATCTCCAATGGTGGCGGAAATACGTAAAATAGACAAAAGTTCTCAGGAGCAAAAAGACGTGATACCTGCTAAACCTCTTGTCAAAACCAATAATGATGAAATGAAAAAAGCGGCGGCCGCTCAGCCGCCTCAAAAAGAGTTTGCCCAGACCATTAGAGTGGACTTGAAAAGACTGGACAAACTCATCAACCTGGTCGGCGAGCTGGTCATCGCTGAATCCATGGTATTCCGGGTACTTACTGAACTGCTTGGTAATGATAACGATCTGGAACGCAAGATACATCATCTTCAACGCGTGTCTTCGGAACTTCAGGATGTTGCAATGTCCGTTCGCATGATTCCGCTTTCCGCAACTTTTAAGAAGATGATAAGACTGATTCATGACTTGTCTAAGAAATCCAGTAAAAAAGTCGATATGAAACTTATTGGAGAAGACACTGAAGTTGATAAGAACGTCATCGAACAGATCAATGATCCGCTGGTGCATATCATCAGAAATTCCGTCGATCACGGTATTGAGACCGCTGAAGAGCGCATAGCCGCCGGTAAACCCGAAACCGGGATGATCACCCTTGAAGCCAAACACGAAGGCGGAGAAGTATGGATCAGTATTATTGACGACGGGCACGGTCTTAACCGGGACAAAATATTAGGCAAGGCGATTGAACGTGGACTGGTGTCCGGCGATGGCTCTGAAATGACCGATGATGATGTATTCCAGCTTATTTTTGAGCCTGGATTCTCCACTGCCGATAAAGTTACGGATATTTCCGGTCGCGGCGTCGGCATGGATGTGGTCAAGAAAAACATTGAAAAACTCAACGGCAGGATCAAAGTCAGAAGTAAAGCCGGGCATGGAACGACTATCTCGCTTCGCATCCCGCTCACTCTGGCGATCATCGACGGTATGCTCGTGAAAATCGGCGACAGTTTATTTACCGTGCCATTGCTCGCCATCCGTGAATCAATTCGGGGAACGGACGATATGCTCATCGGTCTGCCTGACGGTAATGAGTGCATCAACGTCAGACATGAAGAAATACCGATTATAAAGCTTTACAGCTGTTTCAGGCGTTCCACCGAAATAACGGAGATAAAGGACGGTGTGCTGGTAATTGTCGAGGCGGACGGTCAAAAAGCGGCGTTGCTTGTGGATGAGATCGTCGGACAACAGGAAATCGTCATCAAAGGACTTTCGACATATCTGGGTGCTCCAAAGGGAATATCCGGCTGTACTGTACTGGGTAATGGTGAAGTGAGTTTGATTATTGATATAAGCAGTCTGTTAAGTCGCGTAAGCTGAAAACGTATCTGAAATTTGAAGGGATCACGGCGTATGGATATCACAGATAAGCAGTTCAAGCGGATAAGTGATCTTATCTACAATCGTGCTGGAATTCACCTTACCGGAGGCAAAAAGAATCTGGTGGTGGTCAGGCTTACCAAAGTAATCAAAAGTTTGAACTTCAATTCCTTTGATGAATACATCGATTATGTGGAAAAAGACAATACCAATCAGGCGTTATTGATCCTTATAAACAAGATATCGACCAATCACACCTATTTCTGGCGGGAAAAAGGACATTTTGAATATTATGCCCAGATATTGCTGCCGGAAATAGTGAAAAGAAAAAAAGCATCCGGGGACAATGACATACGCATATGGTGCGCGGGCTGTTCGTTTGGCGATGAAGCTTATACGCTGATGATGCTGATGATGGAATATTTCGGCTATGATTATTCCAACTGGTCGGCTGGATTGCTCGCCACGGATATCTCCACCGATGCGCTCACTAAAGCCGTTCGCGGCGAATATCCTCAGGAAAGACTTCGGGATCTTCCCCCGGATCTATTGAGAAAATATTTCAAGAAAACCAGTGAAGGAACTTACAAGGTGTCTGAAAATCTCAAGAAGGAAATAATCTTCAGAAGATTTAATCTGATGTCCGATGTATTCCCCTTTAAAAAACCTTTTGATGTGATTTTCTGCCGTAATGTAATGATCTATTTTGATAAACCGACTCGTGATAATCTGGTGAGAAAATTTTCTCAGCACACTGTTCCCGGTGGACACTTATTCATCGGGCATTCGGAATCTATCGGCAGAGATTGCAGTTTTTATGAATATGTAAAACCGGCACTGTACAGAAAAAAATAAAAGTCCGGTTTTACTGAAACAATAATAATACAGCGGAGTTTAATATGGCCAAAAAAGTAGTGAGGGTCCTGGTTGTAGACGACATGGCTCTAACTAGAACCATAATAGCCAAAGGTTTGGATATGGATCCCGGAATAGAAGTGGTGGCGAAGGCTTCCGACCCCTATTCCGCTCGTGAGATGATTGTTAAATATAAACCGGACGTTGTTACGCTGGACATTGAAATGCCTAGAATGAACGGCGTTGATTTTCTGAAAAAACTTATGCCGCAATACCCTTTGCCGGTAGTGATGGTCAGTTCTTTTAATGCCAGAAAAAATCTCCAGATCGACGAAGTGCTTAGAGCCGGAGCAGTGGATTATGTAATGAAACCCGACGCCAATGATCCAGATGGTGCGGCCAATATGATAATGGAATTGCGTACCAAGGTCAAATTGGCATCGACTAAGGACGTATCGCACTGGAAGCACAGCCCGCAGGCGGCGGAAGAGCGGAATAAAAAACTGCCGGCGTCGCACTGGAACGAATACATGATTGCCATCGGCGCCTCTACCGGCGGTACGGAGGCAATCAAGGAAGTCATTACGCGTTTTCCTGCGAATATGCCCGGTGTGGTTATGGTGCAACATATGCCGGTGGGTTTCACCAAAATGTTTGCTGACCGCTTGAACAATATCTGCGAAATGGAAGTAAGAGAAGCCGAAGACGGCGATCAGATAATACCGGGAAGAATCCTGCTGGCTCCAGGAGCTAAACATTTGAAGGTTTTCAGACGTGGCAACTCTTATCATGTGAAAATCTTTGACGGAGACCTGGTAAACGGGCATAAACCTTCGGTCGAAGTAATGATGCAGTCAGTTGCCGAAGTATACGGTAAGCGTTCCGTAGGAGTGATGCTGACCGGGATGGGCGGCGACGGCGCCGACGGCATGAAGTCAATGCATGACGCAGGAGCCGGAACTGTGGCTCAGAACGAAGCGACATGCGTAGTCTTCGGAATGCCTAAAGTCGCATGGGAAAAGGGCGCGGTGGATAAGCTGCTGCCCCTGCAAAGCATAGCGGAAGAAGTAATTAATCTGGTGAATAAATTCTGATGGCATTAATAGATACAGGTAAAAATAAAGTGTTGCTGCTCGGTATTGGAGATTATGGCTCTACCAACCGGGCGGACACGGAAATCAAAACTATGGCACTGGGGTCATGCGTGGCGGTTGTACTGCTTGATCCGAAGACCAAAACGGTCGGAATGGTTCATGTCGCGTTGCCCGATTCCAACATTCAACAGAGCCACCGGACTTTTAAACCTGGATATTTCGCAGATACCGGCATAAAGATACTCTTGCAGGACATGAAGAGATTCGGTTCCTCCGGGGTGCTCTCGGATATGTATGTAAAACTTGCCGGAGGCGCCAGAGTGATAAAAGCAGAAGGCGTACTTGATATAGGCAGAAGAAATATCGAAGCCATAAAAAATATACTTATAGAAAACAAGATCAAACCCGTAGCGCATGATCTGGCGGGAGTAATCAGCCGTACAGTAACTGTCGAAGTTAAAACAGGAATCGTCAGACTGAGCTGTCCAGGCCGGGATGACTGGTTCATATGATGATGATGAGGTGATGACATGATCAGCGAAGAAATTCTTGCACAAATAAAAAAGACGCAGAAGTTTTCCGACGCCGCGATAAAACTCATGCACGTGGTTAATTCCGTAAATTATTCCGCCAACGATATTATAGAAATCATAAGATACGACAGTAAACTTACTGCGATAATATTGAAAATGGTCAACTCCGCTGAATTCGGCATGCGCCGTAAAGTGGATTCCATAAAAAACGCGGTAAGCATGATGGGAGCGAAAAAAATCCTCGACATCGCCCAGGAAATATATACGCGCATGTATCTTAATAAACCTCTCAGCGGTTACGAAAGTGACGGCATGTGGCAGCATTCACTGAGGACCGCGCTGGCGGCGGCGCAACTCGCCCCGCTATGTGTAAAGCCTTATGATACGGAAAAAGCGTTCACCGCCGGCATCCTTCATGATATTGGCAAGAATGTACTGTCTAACTTTTTAGGCAATACCGCACACAGTTTTATCGACAACATAGACCGGCACCGCCTGCATGACTACCTCGAAGCCGAAGAAAGTAAACTTGGCACCAATCATAGTGAAGTCGGAGAACTGTTGGCGCGGGAATGGCAGTTGCCGGAATTTATCTGCCAGGCGATCAAACATCATCATAAGCCCAGTCTGGCGGAAGAGGAATTTAAACCGATTGCTTATATCATTCATATGGCGGACATAGCGGCAATGCTGAGTTGCTCCGACCAAGGTTCGGATTCACTGCTTTATGAGGTGGATACCACTTATACTGATTACTTCCATTTCAGCGGTCAGGAGCTGGAGGAAATAATTCTGGTCATAGATATGGAATGTGAGCAGATACAAAAGACTTTTGCCGAAATCGGAGAGTGAGAATCCTGTATCTATCTCAGCTTCAGAGTTGCCATGCCAAGCAAAGCAAAAATGCCGGATAGAATCCAGAAACGTACCACTATTTGAGTCTCTGTCCATCCCTTGCGCTCAAAATGATGATGTATTGGCGTGCAGAGAAATACCCTCTTACCGAAAAGTTTAAAGCTTGCCACCTGTATAATTACCGATACAGCTTCCATAACAAACACGCCACCAACGATCAGCAAAGTTACTTCCTGCTTGACCAGTACCGCGATGAGACCGATCGTCCCCCCCAGAGCCAAACTGCCGGTATCGCCCATGAACATTGACGCCGGATAGCAGTTATACCATAAAAATCCGATACAAGCTCCCGTAATGGCGGCGGCAAATACCACCACCTCACTCGCGCCGGGAATAAAAGGAATGTTCAAGTAACCCGCAAATATCTTGTGTCCGCACAAATACGCGATGGCGCCGTAAGTCAGCACACAAAAAATCGTTGCTCCAACTGCAAGCCCATCTTTACCGTCAGTAAGATTCACCGCGTTGGATGATCCTACCACCACTAGAGAAGTAAACGCCAGCATCAGCACAAACGAACTGCTCACATACACCGGATCTTTGATGAATGGTACCAGCAATTGCCCGAGTTGATAATCCCCCTCAAGTATGGTGTCCAGAAAATATATCGCCGATGCCGCAATCGCAAATTGCCATAACAACTTAATCTTGCCAGGCACTCCACCACGGTTTTTATAAGCTATTTTTATATAATCATCCAGAAATCCCAAAGCGGCGAAAGATAGCAAGGTTGCAAGAAATACCATCACCAACGGATTCGACAACATCGCCCAGAGCACTGTTGACAAGGCGATACTGGCGACAATCAGCATGCCGCCCATGCTTGGTGTTTTGTCTTTTTCCCGATCGATAAATTCCTCCGGCACCAGTCCCTCAAGACGGGTCGGTGCCTGGGCGCGGAAACGTTTCAACAGCTTGACCGTTACCGGTCCCAGCAGAAAACAAAGTACCATTGACGTAATCAGCGCGCCTCCGGCACGGAACGTTACCTGGTCAAAAAGTCGTAAAGGCCCGAATATATCACGATAAAGTGACAAATAATACAACATTCAACGATACCCGCCTTTAAATTATTAAAGTTTTACGCTTGGGGATCAAACATCATCGCTAGAATAGCCTTCTGCACATGCAGACGGTTCTCCGCCTGGTCAAAAACAATCGAACGCTCCGAATCCATGACTTCGTCAGTTATCTCCTCATTGCGGTGCGCAGGCAGACAATGCAATATCTTTACCCCGGGCGCCGCCGCCTTGACCAGATCCATATTAACCTGAAAAGGCTTGAGAATATTGAAACGCTCTTCCGCTTCATCCTCGCATCCCATGCTTACCCATACATCGGTATAAATAAAATCCGCATCCGCCACCGCCTTGTATGGATCAGTCTCCCAGCGAACCGTGCCGGTGCCAAGCTTGCGTTTCATGATCGCTTTATTGGGCGCAAACTGTTCAGGTGCGCCGATGGTCAGCTCCACCCCGGCAAGTTTTGACGCCAGAATCAGAGAATTAGCCATGTTGCACGAGCCATCTCCCACATAAGCAAGTTTGACACCGTCAAGCTTTCCGCCGACTGCTTCCCGCATCGTGAATAAATCAGTCAAAGCCTGACAAGGATGAAAATCATCGGTAAGAGCGTTAATGACCGGTACGCCCGAATGACACGCCAGGCCTTCGACATCAGAATGGTCATAGGTACGGATAACGATGCCATGTACATAACGTCCCATAACTTTCGCGGTATCACCGATAGTCTCGCCGCGACCAACTTGCATTTTTCCGGTTTCCAGATAAAGCGGATAGCCGCCCAGCTCAACAATGCCAATATCAAATGAAACGCGTGTACGCGTGGAGGATTTTGCGAAAATCATGGCAATGCTTTTGCCAGCCAACGGCTTGTATTCATTTTTGCCGCGCTCCGCTTTGAGCTTCGCGGAAAGCGACATCATATCATCAAGCTCTTTACGGTTTATATCGGCAACTGTCAACAGTCTTTTTATCATTTTACACAAACTCCTGTTTTCGTTTTAACGGTGGCGGAAACAGAAATCACGCCAGCCCGTCAAAAACTTCTTGCATAATTTTAAGAGCCTCATCAACTTCCGCTTTGGATACGGTCAACGGAGGCAACAGACGCAAAACCGTCTCTCCTGCCGGAAGCGCGATCAGACCTTTTTCCATCAGGGCGGGAATTATTTCCATCGCCGAACGGTCAAGAACGATTCCAATCATCAGACCAAGCCCGCGAACACCCTGAATAAATGAATATTTATCTTTAAATTTATTCAACTCAGCAGTAATATATTTGCCCTGCTCAATACAATTTTCCAATACTTTGTGATCTTCAATGTAGTCAATTACTGCACAAGCCGCGGCACAAGCCAACGGCGTACCACCAAAAGTCGACGCATGTGTACCGGGCTGTAAGACCTCGGCATATTTGCGCTTGACGATAAACGCGCCAATTGGAAACCCGTTTCCCAATGCTTTTGCCGAAGACACGACGTCCGGCTCAACACCGTAATTCTGAAACGCGAAAAACTTACCTGTTCTGCCCATGCCGCACTGTACTTCGTCGAACATCAACAAAATACCCTGTTCATCGCAAAGCTCACGGACTGCGCGTATATAATCGACGGAGGCGGGGAGAATACCGCCTTCCCCCTGTACGGGTTCAAGCATAATCGCCGCGGTCTTGTCGCTGACGGCGTCTTTCAACGCCTGAATGTCATTAAAGGGAACATGGCTGAAACCGGGCATGTCCGGACTGAATCCTTTGCGATACTTGTCCCGTCCGGTCGCCGCCAGCGTCGCCAGCGTACGACCATGAAAAGAATCCTGCATCGTGATTATTTCATGGCGACCTTTGTCAGAACCCCATTTCCGGGCTAACTTGATCATGCCCTCATTGGCTTCCGCTCCGCTGTTGGCGAAAAATACGACGCCGTCAAAGCACCGGCTGATAAGTTTCTCCGCCAGACGCGGCTGGTTTTCATTTATATAAAGGTTGGAAACATGTACGAGTTTATTCACCTGAGAGCATATCGCCGCAGAGACTGCTGGATTACAGTGTCCTATATTGCAGACACTTATGCCGCTGCCGAAATCAAGGTGGCGCTTGTCCTGATCATCCCAGACATAAGAACCCTGTCCCCTGACCAATAATTTAGACGGAGCATAAGTCGGCATCACATATTTTTTTTGGAGCTCGAATATATTAGTGTAATTATTACTCATTTTATATAACATCCTTATATACAATAATCCGGATAAAAGCAAACTATCACTTTAAATCATTATCTATAAAATGCAATATATTTATAAAAAAATTTCAGACTTTTCATGGTATCCACAAAAAAATGATCAGATAAGTTACGCCTTCGGAGAGAGAAATAAAGGAAAAAAAGATTATGAGTCCACAAAATACACAAAATAACACAAAAAGGGGAAGGGAATAGATTCTGCCTGTTGGCAATAAAAATAATTTCTTAACAGAATTTATTTTGTGTCCTTTTGTGTATTTTGTGGACTTGTTTCTTCTGTGAACGTCAGTTTTTTATTTCATCATAGACACGTACATAGTCAACCGTCAGGCAGTCCGGCAATACCGCTGTTCTAAGTCGATCTGAAGGTTGGTTTCCTCTGCGATAGCCTTCGCATTCGGTCGAGATGAGGATGAACTGTTCGCGTTGAGACACCGGCTCTTTTGCACGCCAGGATTCTTTGCCGTCAACATAATATATATATTCCTCCGGCGTCCATTCCAGTCCAAAGACATGGAAACCGTCAGGAGTCTCCTCCAGTTTGCGGTTACCGGAACCTAAGTGCTTGTGATCCGGACCGTAGCCATCCCAGT
>JAFGXT010000305.1 GCA_016936495.1 Victivallales bacterium | reverse complement strand
TATGAAATCATTTATACTTACTATGAAATCATTTCATAGCATTGTTTTAATTATGGAGCTAGGTATGGGTGCGGACATAAATGCAATAGCAAAGCGTTGCGGGGTATCGAAGGCCACGGTATCGCGTGTGTTTACCAATCGTGCGCGAGTCAGTGAGCCGGTTCGGGAAAGTATTCTGCGGATGGCGCGGGAGTTGAATTATACGCCCAAGCGCGTGATTGCCAGAGAAGTCATCGCGATAGTAGTGGACAGCATCGACAAGACAGAGGAGTTTGACGGTTTTCATTCAATGTTGCTGGTGGCGCTGGTGGCGGAGATCACGCGCTCTGATTTTCTGGTAAATATTATTGAGGCGCGGAATGCGGACATGCTAGTGGGGGGATATGCGAAAGTTGCGGTATCGCTGCTTAATGACAATCAGTTTGACTGCTGGAAAGACAAAATGAGTGGGATTAAAATTCCGATATTGTCTATCAATAATGATCCAATTCAAGGAGGGCATGTTATTGCCACGGATTATCGGGATGAGATGAGAATGGCGGTTGAACATCTGGTGGAACGCGGACATCGTCGTATTGCCTTGTTCCTCGACAATGAAACGGTATTGGCAGGGCGGGAACGCCTGACGGGCTATTGTGAAGTCATGAAGGGGCTGGGACTTGAGCCTTTGCCACATTACAGTGTTTATCCAGAGGGACGCCCGATGATTGAGCTTATCGCCACGATGCAGAGGACAAAGCCCAGCGCGGCAATTTTCTGTGGGGAATCGCTGCCTGCAGAGACGGCTTACGCCTTGAATCTGCTCAATGTGAAAGTCCCCGCTGATTTATCGGTCATTTCATTCGAACGCCGGGACATATCCCGCTGGTTCAGTCCGCCACATACTACTATAGATCAGGATATTAAGAACATGGTAAATGAGTCCATAAAACTGATTTTAAAAATCATAAAAGAGCAATACACTGAACCCGTTATTAGAAAATTGAAGAGTAAACTCATTATTAGAGATTCGGTAAAAAAAATCAAATAATAAAGGATTAAAAGCAATGAAGAAGAGAAATAATTTCAGCGTGCAAACAAATTTCACACTTATCGAACTCCTTGTAGTGATAGCCATCATTGCAATTCTGGCAAGTTTAATGCTTCCCGCACTGGGCAAAGCGAAAAATATGGCAAAACGAATTACCTGTGCCAGCAACTTGAAGCAAATAGGCGTTGTGGGGAGCAGTTATCAAGGAGATTATGATGATTACTGCTTGTCTCCATATGTATACCAGTATGGTTGGATCTGGGGAATAAATGAGAATTACGTTCACAACAAAAGTGCTTTACGCTGTCCATCAGAGCTTAAAGCAACAAACACAGATTGGACTTGGAATGGTGCCAGCTATGGGATAAATTATCCCACTTTCGGTTATAGAATAGGTGACAGTCGATTTACTCAAGTAAAAATAATGAGCTTTAACGGATTAGGATCAATTTCCAACGTAATCCATACGGCCGATAGCGTTCCAAAGTATTATATAGCCAATGCGTCTCATGAGCCTTTAATCATTGCCGGGAGAAGAGTTTTTAGTGGAAGTGGAGGTACAGTCAAGGACTGTTCTGTATTCATCAGGCATGACAAAAAAGCCAATGCATTGTTTCTGGATACTCACATAGAAGCGTTGGACTATAAGCAGATTATGGATAAAAGCATGTGGAGTCCAACTCAGGGCTTGCCCTCTTCGCCATGGGGGGACAAGAAACTTAAGGTTTTGACTTGGAATATGTAATACTAAATTCCATTAAGATTCAACGGAACCAGCGAGCAGCTCCATAGTGAATTGAAAACCGACCTTGATTCCGAACGTCTGCCATTTGGAAAATTCGCGACCAATTCACGGTTGTTTTTACTTGCAATGTTAGCATTTAGCATTCTGCGCATCCTTGGTCAGGCAACATTGCAAATGAAAAATGAGTTGTCACGCAAGTTCAATGTTCAGCGCAGACGCCTGCGTTCCGTCATCCAGGACTTGATATATATCGCATTACACAAAATTAATTACTCAGCCAACATAGAGAACCAAAACAATATTATGTGGAAATATATTTTTAATTTAATAATCGTATTGATCTTTATTGGATCTTTCAGCGTTGACGCTCAAACAGAAAGTCCAAACATTTTACCTAATAAAGAATTGAAAGCCATTAAAATCGTGGATGAGACATTAAATAAAAACAAGTCCAAAACTTTTCTTTCTGTTTCCAGAAAGTCAAAACTGATTCAGGAATCTATGGTACAAAACTTACCCGTGAAAGACGGCAATGCGTTAAGGTGGTTGAACATTGCACCGCTGATGCCGGATTACCGGAATGAAATTGTAGCTGATTTGATTGAGATGTATAAGAATGGAAGTATTACAGAAACCGCATTCTCAATGGCACTTGTTCCTGAAGGGAATCCGGTGATTGACAAAGCAAAAATATTCGGGAAACTTTTTGAAGATTTTCGTGCCGGTTTGTCCTCTTGCGATATGCCGACTGGAATACTGCTTCAGGCAACAATCGGTCACGGCTGGACTCCCAACAGCAAAGCTGTTTTTCCACTAATCGTTCGTCAAGACGGTACTTCGCGATATCAGTTCTGCCCAATGTCAGAAGCATTTCAGAAGTATGTGTTCACAAGTGTACGTTATCTGGCTAAGTTAAGACCTGCGTTTTTTATGGTCGATGATGATTTTCGTCTCTTAACAGGTCGTAACGGGTGCTATTGTAAAATGCACATTGCAGAGTTTAATCGACGTAGCGGGAAAAAATATACTCGGGAATCGCTGGTCGCAGCCATACAGAAAGATACATCTGTAGCCAGGGAATATGACAAATTATTGCAAGATTCTCTGGTTGATCTTGCCCGTAAAATTCGTCAGGCAATAGATGAAACCGATCCGTCAATTCAGTGCGATTTTTGTACTTGCATTGATGACATCCGCCACGCTCCTGCCATTGTAGACGAATTGTCGGCAAAAGGAACTACGAGTACAATTCGGATTAATAATGCCCGTTATTTAAACGATTCATTGCGTTCGATACCATATTCGTTGTTAAAGACTGTCATACAAATTGCCGGCATCCCCAAAAAATACAGAATTCTGGCTGAACCGGATACTTATCCTCATAATCAGCATTCTACTAGTGCCACTACAATGCATGTTCTTCTGACCTATTCGATACTTGAAGGTTGTCGTGGAGGAAAACTTTGGATCACACGTACTAGAACCTGGGAACCAACCAGTGGGAAAAAATATAGGGAAATCCTGTCGAAATATGCCGGATTTTATAAAACTCTTGCAACATTGGATGTCAAATGGACTGGAGCAGTAAGCCTCTTACCCTCCAAGCCAATATTTAATTTTCCTGTTCCAGCACAAGGCTATTATCCTAAAGTGATTTGGGCTACTGAGGTTTTCGCTAAGATGGGAATTCCATTTTATTTCAGCAAACTTCCCACAGGGGTGGTTTGTTTGACCGGACGCGAAATCCAGATGTTGCCGGATGAAACATTACGGAAACTTTTTCGAGCTAAGCTTTTGTTAGATGGAACTGCAGCAATCGAATTAAGTAAACGCGGATTTTCTACAAAAATGGGAGTAAACGCACAGTCATGGAAATTGCCCCCTGCCTCTCTTGAATGCTTAAACAATAACAAATGTTTCATTATTTCTTCTGCTACTAAACTGGCTGAACTGCGACCAATCAATAACAAGGTCAAGATTTTATCGAAGCTATATCACAAGCATTCCAATATAAGCAATAAGTCTCAGGAGCTGTCTCCGGGAACTACATTATATGAAAATAAAGACGGCGGCAAAGTCGTCATTGTGGCCATTCCGGTTACTACTTATAAGAATATGTCGGTTTCCTTTGATATGCTGAATGAGACGCGCAAATCTCAGTTGTTAAACATCTTAGGCATGCTGAACAGAATACCATTTTACTATCTCGGAACGGAAGAGATTCTCTTAAAATGCGGCAAGAACAAGGATGACAATATCCTAATGATGATCAATATAGGATTGGATGATGTTTCCCCTATAAAACTGGGACATGATAGCGTTACAATTAATACGGTTGAAATGCTTTGTCCAGATGGCAGTTGGCAAAACCTGAATTTTGAACAGAAAAATAAGCAACTCGTTGTTAAACATGAACTGCGTCCGCAGCAACCTGCTATATTAAGAATCAAAAATTAAAATTTTTGTTGTCAAAATATTAAAATCAGCACTAAGCAAATATAAATAATAACCGAAATCCTGAATCCGTGAAAAAACGAAAGAAAATAGTACGCGGAAGTGAAGAAATCAACTCAATTGGTGGAATTTCTTTAATCGGCGAATTGTTCAATAATCTGAAAAATATGAAAAAGGTGGATTCAATGCAAATGGCAAAGATCAAAACCGGACGAATCAGTCACAGCGAGATACTGAAATCTACCGCTACGCTGTTTGCTATCGGCAAGAATGATTATGCCGATATTGAACTGTTTAATCATGGCCCTTTCTTCCTTGATTGTCTGCAACTCTCCCGTGATGAAGAGAATTTGCTGATTAATGATATTGAGGTCAATACATTCTGGACGAATCTAACAGAAAATGCCGAGACGGTAATTAAACTTTATCATGCACACGGAACCAGCGAGCAGTTCCATAGTGAACTAAAAACTGACCTTGATTCCGAACGTCTGCCATCTGGAAAATTCGCGACCAATTCACGGTTGTTTTTACTTGCAATGTTAGCATTTAGCATTCTGCGCATCCTTGGTCAGGCAGCATTGCAAATGAAAAATGCGCTACCACGCAAGTTCAATGTTCAGCGCAGACGCCTGCGTTCCGTCATCCAGGACTTGATATATATCGCACGTAAAAGAGTTCGTCATGCAGGCTCAATACTTTTAAAATTCGGGAGGCACTGCCCATGGTTCGAGGTGTTTCAAAAATTGCATATAAAATTTTGTTAATCGTTAAAATAGGCTCAGGGAGGTGACGCTTACAGGATAATTGTATTCAAAAATGAGGATTTACATGCTCATATTCTGTTCTAATTTCAAATTTAAATCATATAATTTAATTAAGGAATTCTCAAAAATGAACACGACCATAAAATCGTTATCAATCGTTTCTCTTGTGCTTCTGGTATTTTGCATAACAAACAATCTGCGTGCAGCACAAGACCTCTCTCAAAAAGTAGGAACCCTGGCATCATACAAAAAAACTATATTTAGCAATGATACTGTAAACTATCTAAAGAACAATGACTTTGAAAATGGATTAAGAAACTGGTCTTTCAAAGGCAATACTACTGTTGACAACATTCAGGGACATACGGAACCCAAAGCGCTCCTTCATAAAAGAGATAACGCAAAAGAATATCATGTAATTCGACAATATTTTAAAAAACTCCCTCCCGGCAAATATATTTTTGGAGGATGGTTGAAGACTGAACGCATTGATGATAAAAAGTCCTCAGAAGCCCAGATCGGCTTGGAGTTTTACCGTAAAAACAAGTATATAGGGGGGAAATACAGTAACCCCATCGAATCAACAACATGGACTAAATTCACTAAAAAAATAAGTATCCCTGAATTTGTTGATCTCGTGATCTTCTCTATATATCTCAAGAAGGGAGATATTGGAAAAGTCTGGTTTGACGATATGTTTCTGACACCAGATAAACCCGAGTTTGATGCCTATACGATCACCCCAAGAGGAGAGTCAACAAATCCAGGAATTATCGACTTTACCATTGGACTTGTATATCAAAAAGAAGCAAGCATCGCAAAAGATCTTGTGCTACAGCTTATTGTCAGTAAAGACAACAAAGTTGTTTCAGAATTATTTTTTGAAGTCGTCGGCAGTCGTTCCAGCGGGAGTATCAATATGGAAACTCCAGGAGAATATAATATCACAGTGAGAATGCTTGATACAAAAAACAAAACTATAATCGGCGAAGATAAGTTATGCTGGACATGTCGGGATGCGGATATAAAAGTGCCTGACAATGCGTGTTTAATTGATGACAAATGCCGTGTTGTCGTTAATAAACAGGTTTACATGCCTATAGGTCTTTTTACCGGTACTCTTACAAAGTCTTCAATTGATAAGATATCAACAAGCGCATTCAATACGATAATGTCTTATTCCAGCATGACGCTATCTTTTGGAAAGTTCAACCAAGAAACTCAGATCCAAGACGTGATTTCTGTAATGGATTACTGCAAAGATAAAAAATTAAAGGTCATTTTTTCTATAAAAGACGTATACTCAGGTTCCAAGAGGTCTCAAATATCTTTCGCAGAAGCACAAGGGGAGATTCCAACAATAAAGAAAGTGGTTGGCTCTTTAAAAGATCACCCGGCATTGCTTGCATGGTATATTGGCGATGAAATGCCTGCAAGAATGAGGAATCGAGGATACCAGCGTCGTGTACTTATTCGTGAGCTCGATCCATTTCATCCGACATGGGCGGTTCATGTTGATACAGCCTCACTTCCTATACTTGGTAAAATTTCAGATATTATTGGTGTTGACCGCTATCCGATTGTTTCAAGAAGCTACCCTGCTCATCTTGGTGGAATTGATGGTTCTATGGAAATGGCAAAATTTGCATATAGTGACACTTCAGGTAATCTGCCGATATGGGGTGTCCCGCAGGCGTTTAATTTCGGCAACTATGAACCAAATATATCTCAAGACGAGTTTAAGGAGCGTTTTCGCAATCCTACGGAAATGGAAATTCGCTCAATGGCATTGCTTTATGCCGGTATGGGTGCAAAGGGATTCATTTTCTATTCTTTCCATGATCTATGGCGCAAATATTCAAAAGACAGCGGAAATGAGCAATGGACAAAACTCTGTAATGTAGCATCTCTTTTAAAAGAACTAGAACCATATATAATGTCTGGCAAACCGATAAAAAACGTTGCAATCAAATGTAATTCACCCAATACGGTAAAAGCGTTTCAGCTTGAGAATGAACAAAACAAAAAAATTCTCATCATCATTGCAATGACACCGACTTATAATGAAGCGTCCATTCAAATAAATCATTTACAGGATTACAAGGATTATAAATCTAGATTCGGCTTAAGTTCAAAACAAGCGGATGGTAGTTTTACGTTCAAAAGTAAAGGTATTGGTTCTGATATTATAGAACAATGATCTTACTTCTAAAAATGGAGATATTTAAAATGTTTGATATTACATCTTTCTTTCGCGGGTTTCCTTTCATGTTGATGTTTGCTGCCGGATGTAGCAGTATGCGCTTCTCCCCGAAAGCTGGACAACTTGAATAGGTGTAAAAGGCTCCTAAATTAACAGAAATAGAAAAATCAAAAATGGAGTCG
>JAFGXT010000025.1 GCA_016936495.1 Victivallales bacterium | reverse complement strand
ACGCTGACAAACGGAATAATAGGGAGCTTGCGACCGGTTATGCCGGATTGCAGCTTGACTGCAAAAGGGTTCCGGTATTCCATGGCAAAAAGTGCAGAAGAACCGAAAAAAGGCAAAAAAAATGGTACGCCCAGGAGGACTTGAACCTCCGACCCGATGATTAAGAGTCATAGAATATTAAGCTCAAAACAAGCCAATTCTTCCCTCTACTTCCCACTATTCTTCACTTTTTATGCAATGCGATGCCAGTCCCTGCCATGCACTGTCAGCCACTATTATTGACGGCTTTTCGTCCCGATCGGACGGGTTGGAGCGGTCAGTTCTGTCGGACTTTGGAGAGAAGCCGCAAAATTAAAATCCTGATGTGATGAACAAGGCAGACGGATATGTTTTCCGTCAGGAATGTCCGTTTGATTATTCCGTTAAAAAACCTTATAATTGACTGGAACTACATTTGTTTATGATTGCGGCTCATGCTACTATATGTATGAGTACAATTCCGCAACTATTAAGGGGAAGTGATGAACATCGGGAAAATAGAGGAAAACCTCAAGAATCTTTTAAATTCTTTTTCTAAAGAATCTTTTATCTACGATTTTTTGCTGGCATATGGCTTGCCCAAAGCTTCCGTCGCCAGGCTCCAGAAAGGCAATATGAATTTGTCGAAGATCCCGGGCGAAATACTCTGGAAGAAAAAGCTGTTGTTCAAAGAAGCATCCGGCGATGAACTTCACGACATTATAGATGATCTTAAACGCAATCCGGCGGCAGTCAAACACAATCCCCGCTTTATCATGGTTACTGATTATCGCTCTCTGCTTGCCGTGGATACGAAAACAGGCGATTCGCTGGATGTTCTCATTGACGATATGGTCAAACATTATGACTTCTTCCTGCCGTGGGCGGGAATGGAAAAGCATCAGGCGCACAGAGAAAATCCCGCAGACGTCAAAGCCGCCGAGAGAATGGCTAAACTGTTTGATGAGATAAAAAAAGACAATCAGAATGATTCTCCCGAATTTCTCCACAGCCTGAATGTCTTCCTGTCGCGTCTGCTGTTTTGCTTTTTTGCCGAAGACACCGGCATTTTCCCAAAGGGACAGTTTACCAATGCTCTGGCTTCGCACACACAGGCGGATGGTAATGATCTTGATTCATATCTGGATAAGCTCTTCGACGTACTTAATCTGGAAACACGCAAAGACCTTCCGGCTTTCCTTGACGCCTTCCCCTATGTCAATGGCGGACTGTTCAAAGATAAATACCATATGCCGAAGTTTACCCGGCGTTCACGCCAGGCTATCATCGACAGCGGCGAGCTTGACTGGTCGGCGATCAATCCCGATATTTTCGGCTCCATGATCCAGGCGGTTGTTTCGCCCGAGCACCGGGGCGGACTGGGAATGCACTACACTTCCGTGCCCAATATCATGAAAGTGATCAGACCTCTTTTCCTGGACGCGCTTTATGAGGAGTTCGCCTCCGCCGACGGCAACCGGAAAAAACTTAATCAGCTCCTCGGCAGACTCAGGAATATCAAGATTTTCGACCCGGCGTGCGGTTCCGGCAATTTCCTGATTATCGCATACAAGGAATTGCGCAAGCTGGAAATGGAAATATTCAAGGAAATGAGCAAAAAAGAACACAGTATGTATCTTTCCACCATTTCCCTGTCCCAGTTCTATGGCATTGAAATTGACGATTTCGCTCATGAAGTCGCCATTCTTTCTCTATGGCTGGCGGAACATCAGATGAATGTGAAATTCCTCAAGACTTTTGGCACCACCAATCCCACTCTGCCATTGAAAGAAGCCGGACACATCGTCTGCGGCAACGCCTGCCGCCTGGACTGGGAAGAAGTCTGCCCCAAAAATCACGGCGATGAAATATATATCCTCGGTAATCCGCCGTATTTAGGCTCAAGCATGCAGAGCAAAGAGCAAAAAGCGGATTTGGCTTGTGTTTGCAAAGGTTTCAAAAATTATAAAAATCTCGACTTTATCGCATGCTGGTTTGTTAAAGGAGCTAAGTATATTCAGGGAACTAACGCCCAATATGCTTTTGTTTCAACCAACTCTATCTGCCAGGGTGAACAAGTAGCTCTGCTCTGGCCATACATCTTTGATAAAAATCTAGAAATTGGATTCGCTTATCAATCTTTTAAATGGACAAATAATGCTAAATCTAACGCAGGTGTTACTTGTGCAATTATTGGGATAAGGAATAAAGGGCATTTAAATGCAACTATTTATGTTAATGACACCGCTAAAAGTGTAAGCGAAATTAATGCATACCTCGCAACTGGAAGCAATGTTGTTGTTTCCAAAAGAACTTCCCCCATTTCCGCAACTCCGGAAATGACTTATGGGAATAAGCCGGTTGACGGCGGAAATCTTATTTTATCGCTGGAAGAAATGAAGCAGTTACAATATAAATATCCAAAATCAAAGATATTTATTAAACGTTTGGTGGGGGCAGATGATCTTATTAATGGCAATAGGCGCTTTTGTTTGTGGATAACAGAAAATAATAAAGAAGATGCATATTCTGTTTCCGAAATTACGCAACGCTTGGATAAATGTAAAGCATTTCGCGCTGATAGTAAAAAAATAGCAACCCAAATGATTGCAGCAGTTCCATACCGGTTTGGAGAAGTTCGACATACAGAATCGACCTCTATTATTATTCCTTGCCATTCTTCGGAAAATCGAAATTATATTCCAATGGACTTTCTGACTTCCGATGTAATTATTGCTAATTCAGCAATGGCTATATACAATGCGGAACCGTGGATATTCGGGGTAATCACATCGAGAATGCACATGACTTGGATCCGGGCGGTGTGTGGTTGCCTCGAAACCCGTATTCGTTATTCCGCAACATTGGGCTACAATACTTTTCCATTCCCAAATATTTTGCAGACCCCAAAAGGTGCCATCGAAAAACTGGTTTTCCGGGTTTTAGAAGAGCGGGAAAGGCATTCAGAAAAGACATTGGCGGAACTTTACGACCCTGACAAAATGCCGAACGACCTCCGCGAAGCGCATCATCAACTCGACCTTGCGGTAGAACGCTGCTACCGTTCCAAGCCCTTTGAATCCGACGAAGAACGCCTGGAATACCTCTTCAAGCTCTACGAAAAAATGACAGCAGGAGGGAATAAATTATATGGAAAAACAAAAGAAGGAAATTACTAATGTCTGACCATTATAGACCTAATTATGTAGAAGAAACGAATGAAGAAGTCAATGAAGATTACTCTAATGATGATCTTTTTAATATAACATCATGGGGTGCTGATCCTTCATTTAGAGAACTAATTACAATGTATAAAGAAGGGGAACTTATAAAACCAGAGCTTCAACGAAAATACGTATGGGATAAAGTTGCAGCAAGCCGTTTCATTGAATCATTACTTTTAGGATTGCCAGTTCCTAGTATATTTTTAGCTGAAGGAAAAGATGAAACAAAATTGATAATAGATGGTTATCAAAGAATAATGACCGTTTATGATTTTGTTGGAGGAATTTTTTCTAAAGATGGAAAAACTTTTAAGCTAACAAATTCTGATAAAATAAATGAAAGATGGCGTGGAAAAGCCTTTAATGAGTTATCAGATACAGAACAGCGTAAAATAAAAAAATCAACAATACATGCAATAATTTTTGTTCAAAATCAGCCCAAAGATGATGATACTAGCCTTTTCCAGATCTTCGAAAGAATTAATACTGCTGGAAAGTCATTGACCGCTCAGGAGATTCGTAATTGTGTTTACCAAGGATGCTTCAATTCGTTGTTGTTTACGCTAAACGAAGATAAAAACTGGCGTATCTTATTAGGCAAAGAAGAAGCAGACCCTAGAATGCTTGATATGGAATTTATTCTTCGCTTTTTTTCTCTTCAGGATCAATCTATTTTACTAGATGATAAAAAACAAATTTCATTAAAGAAACATCTTAATACCTTTATGGGAAATGTTACAAAAGGGAACATCCACATTGATGCTAATTCATTTTCGCAAGTCATGTCAATTATTAACCATTCCATAGGTTCTGCTGCATTTCAAAATTGGAGTGAAGAAAGAAACGCTTTCTCTGGGAGGTTTAGCCCTACCATTTTTGATGCAATATCTATAGCTACTGCATTTGCAAATAATTCAGGAATTGATTGCAAAAATGTATTAAACCGTGAAAGTCATAAAGAGCTGTTGATTAATGATCGTTTCATTGAATATACGACAAAAAGAACTACTAATACAGAACATATTATTGGAAGAATAGGATTGGCTTCCAATATATTATATGGTTTGACCTATGAGAAACATTAATGCTGATTCCTTGGTAAGTGTTTGTAACTCAGAGATACAAAAAATTCGTCATTTTAAGGAAACAAATGGAAGCACCAACACGATGATGGCTTCTCTGACGAAGTATAGTGTTATCAAGTGTTGTGGAACAATAGAACAATGTTTCAAAACTATAATTACAGATTCATTTAATGGGTGCCTGCCTCAACAAGCTGAGAGATATATTGAGAAAGTATTTAGGAATAGTTCAATGAATCCAAGTTTTGACAATATAATGCAAACATTAAAACAGTTTGATGAGGTCTGGGCATCTCAGTTCAAAAATGCAATAAATGGCCTTAGTAATAAGGATATAATTAAAGCCTCCTTAAAATCTTTAAATGAGAATAGAAATAAATTTGCACATGGAGAGAGTGTTGACATATCATTTGACGCTGTTGTCTCTTCTTATAATCATTCTCTGCAAATCATTGAGATGCTTGATAATGTAATTGGGTGACTTGATAATAGTCTTTATTTTATGGCGAATGTCTAAATAGTATTCTTTAGACATTCTTAGACATTTTTTTAGACATTCATAGCCGTTAAAACGAATTGTAAAGGATTTCTTGACATTTCATTTTAATGCAACTATTAAGTTTTTCTTAATAGTTCGGAATGATTTAGTAGTCAAGGATTCAGATATTCGAAAATTTCGAATATCTGTTGAAGTCAGATAAAAATAGTTTGAATACCATTTTCGTGGAGTCACGGAAATGGTCGAAAGAGGGAATTCAGTTATCCGAAATTTTGAGATAACCGGGAACGCAGACAAAGGGAATAGCATAATGTCAGAATTGGAACCTCAAGGCGAAATATTAATATACGCGGCTGATGACGGCAGCGTAAAGCTGGACGTGAAGCTTGAGAATGAGACTTTGTGGATGACACAAAGCGATATGGCGGAGCTATTCCAGACAACTGTGTCCAATATTAATAAGCATATAAAAAATATTTACGAAGAGAAAGAATTGGAGGGAAAGTCAACTATTGAGGATTTCTCAATAGTTCGATTGGAAGGAGAAAGACACGTCGAGAGAAAAATTTCTCATTATAACCTCGATATGATAATTTCCGTTGGTTATCGCGTGAAGTCTGTGATTGCCACACGGTTCAGAATGTGGGCGACTGAGCGTTTGCGTGAATACATCATCAAGGGTTTCACGATGGACGACGAACGGTTGAAGAATCCAGCGGTCGGAAATTCAAAAGTCCCGGATTACTTTGATGAAATGCTTGAACGGATACGTGATATTCGTGCCAGCGAACGCAGGATGTACTTGCAGGTCAAGGACATTATTGCCCTTGCCGTAGACTATGAGCCTTCTTTCAGAGAAACCACCTTGCTGTTCAGTAGCATACAGAATAAGTTGCATTTTGCCGTAACCGGTATGACTGCCCCTGAATTGATTATTGCCAGAGCTGATGCTTCCAAGCCGAATATGAATTTGACAAACTGGCAGAAAGATAAGGTTAGAAAGTCAGATGTGACTGTCGCAAAGAATTATCTTAAGGAAGAGGAAATCACCGAACTGAACCGGATTGTAACAATGTGCCTGGACTATGCCGAAGATCAGGCGCGACGTCGCAAGCAGATATTTCTTCAGGATTGGGAAACCAAGATCGATCAGTTCCTGGAATTCAATGAACGTAACGTCTTGCATGGTTCCGGCAGTAAAAAACGTGCCGATGCAAATCAACATGCCAGCAGAGAATACGATAAATTTGATGAAACGCGCCGAGAAAAACACTTGCTTCAATCGGAAAAAGATTACGCGAAGCAGCTTATTGAAAGAGCCAAAGAACACCCTGGCGATTTTAGAGAGGGAAAAAAGGGGGAATGAAAAGCATATGAAAAATAAAGAAAATAATCATTCAGACAAACTGGTTATATTCCAGAATAAAAATATTCGTCGTATTTGGCATGAAGATGAATGGTATTACTCGGTGGTGGATATTGTTGAAGCTTTAACAGACAGCCCCACTCCACGGCAATATTGGGGAAAAGTGAAAACCAGAGAATTTGTTAAACTTCAACTGTCCCCAATTTGGGTACGGTTGAAATTAACAGCAGACGACGGTAAGCTGCGTCAAACAGACTGCGTGAATACCAAAGGAGCATTTCGCTTAATACAGTCGATACCATCTAAAAAAGCTGAACCATTTAAAAGGTGGCTGGCGCAAGTCGGTCATGAACGCCTCGAAGAAATAGAAAATCCTGAGCTTGCGCAAGCCAGGATGAAAGAGATTTACGAGAAAAAAGGTTATCCCACAGACTGGATAGACAAAAGATTACGCGGTATGGCAGTTCGCCAGAACCTGACAGATGAATGGCGAGAGCGCGGTATTGAGGAACAGCGGGATTTTGCTATTTTAACTGCTGAAATATCAAAAGCAACTTTTGGCATGACTCCAACTGCATACAAAAAATACAAAAATCTACCTGAAAGATCCAAAGTTAATTTACGCGACCACATGGACGACTTGGAACTGATCTTTACCATGCTGGGCGAAAGGGTAACGACAGAAATTTCACAGAAAGAAGAACCTGATACCTTTAATAAAAACAAAGCTGTTGCAAAACGCGGTGGCACAGTCGCCGGTAATGCCAGAAAGGAAACTGAAAAAGAATTAGGCAGAAGCGTAGTTTCCAAAGAAAATTATTTGGCAATGAAAAACGACAAAAATCTGGAGAAATAATATGCCGAATTTGGTTGAAGTAACTTATCATCAGACCGGAGCGAGTACGAAGACCAATGAGTATGGTATGCGGGAAATGCAGGAACGTGCTTTCGCCGCCAGAGACGCTCAGTATCTGTTGCTGAAAGCCCCTCCGGCGTCCGGCAAATCCCGCGCACTGATGTTTCTGGGACTGGATAAACTCATCAATCAGGGAATAAAAAAGACAATTGTGGCAGTTCCAGAACGTTCCATCGGCAGTTCGTTCAAGCCTACAAAGTTAAGCGATTACGGTTTTTTCGCCGACTGGGCGCCGGAACCGAAATATAATCTGTGCACTCCCGGAAGCGACGGCAGCAGAAGCAAGGTCGATACCTTCAAAAATTTCATGAATGGAGACGCTCAAATCCTGATCTGCACTCATGCCACCTTGCGCTTTGCTTTTGCGGAACTGGAAGATGAATTGTTTGACGACGTATTACTGGCGATAGATGAATTTCATCACGTCTCGGCAGACGCGGAAAATATCCTGGGAGAGGTACTACGCTCTGTCATGGATAAATCCTCAGCGCATATCATCGCCATGACCGGCTCGTACTTCCGCGGAGACAGTATGCCGGTGTTGCGTCCGGAGGATGAAGCAAAATTCACCCGGGTTACGTATAACTACTACGAACAGCTGAACGGTTATGACCATTTGAAGTCGCTCGGAATCGGCTACCACTTCTACCAGGGTAAATATACGACCGCCATTATGGAAATCCTTGATACCGACAAGAAAACCATCCTGCATATCCCCAACGTGAATTCCGGTGAGTCGACGAAGAAAAAGCATGACGAGGTGGATTTTATTATTGATGAGATAGGAGCCGTCGAGCGTCAGGACGACGATACCGGAGTAATATACGTCAAGCGGCATGGCGACGGCAAGCTGTTGAAGATCGCCGACCTGGTGGAGGATTCACAGTGCGAACGAGATAAGATTGTTGACTACCTGCGCAACATTGATTCTCCCGATGACATTGACCTGATAATAGCTCTCGGCATGGCGAAAGAGGGCTTTGACTGGCCGTTTTGTGAACACGCGTTAACGGTTGGCTATCGCGGCTCCCTTACTGAAATCATTCAGATCATCGGACGCTGCACCCGCGATAGTGCCAATAAATCTCATGCCCAGTTCACCAATCTGATCGCACAGCCAGACGCCGCAGACCTTGAAGTTAAAATATCCGTGAATAATATGCTGAAAGCCATTACCGCGTCATTGCTTATGGAACAGGTGCTGGCTCCTAACTTCAAGTTTAAGACCAAGTT
>JAFGXT010000304.1 GCA_016936495.1 Victivallales bacterium | reverse complement strand
ATACAATCGTCGGTCAGCAAAGACCACCCCGGAAGCGGAGCGAATTGTCGCTGGCACAGTTCCCCGCGTCGGCAGTGATAAATCATGCGCGACGCAAAATACTCCACTTGCTGTTGAAACGCCTGATAAAACGCATTAAAATCGCGGAAGTCGCTTAAGGCACCAGTGGTCGGGCCCATCTGAACGTCATTTACCGGATCGACGCCATTGAACAATGTCAATTCCAAGCATTTTGCCAGATTGAACCAACCGGAAACGGCATGGGGGTTGGTCTTGCCCGGAATGGTGAGTTCGACACATCCGATGGGCGCATAATCACGCGCGTCTTCCTGGGCGATACCGCGTTCGCTGAGTGCCGGAATAAAGCACTCATCGTTGAAGAAAAATGGTATGCCGCCGCCGCGTATGACCAATCTTGAGCAGGCACGCAAAAACTCTACCGGTGTATCGGAAGATATCCGCACTGCCAGATCGCGCAATTCCCCGAAGTACTCAGTCGCTTCCAATATTACATAGCTAAGCTCATTCACCGCGCATTTTCCCGTTGAATCACAGCCACCCAGGGTTATCGCCTGGACGTCATAATCAAGATAAAGTTTAAGCGCCAGTTCAATCATCAGCTCGACGGCGTCTTCACGGGTTATTCGTCCGGCATCAATATCCTGGCGGTACCATGGATAAAGAAATTGGTCAATACGCCCTAGCGAATTGGCGTTGATGCCGTCCTCGGCACAGGTAATCAGGTGTCCGAACCAGAGCAATTGAACCGCGTCGTGAAAGTCGGTCGCGCCGTTTTCTACAGTAAGACGACTGCATTCGGCCATATTTTGCAAGCGGCGGCGTTCTGATTCGTCTTCAGTTTCGGCTGCCATAGTGGCGGCGAGTTTGGCATAACGGTGACCGATGGTTAACCCGGCATCGCAGATGAACATCGCGCCACGGAGAAAATTTTCGCGGAGAGGATAATCCGCTGCCGTGATCGGATGCGCGGCAAGTTCCGTTTCGAGCCGCTTTCTAAGCCCGCCGTAGCCATCGCGTAACAACATGGCATAATTGCGGATTGAATGGTTTTCTTTCCATCCGTGAGACCAAAAAACTTCATTATATTCGTCAGAAGCGGGATGCCCGTCCCAAAGTTCTTCCAGAACCTCACCGGGCGCAGTGCCACTCTGCTCACTGAAATAGGTATTTTCAAGTGTCATAATGGCATCATAACAATCCTCATAACCGATTGCCGCCAGCTGTCTTTGTTTTTCCTCAAGAGACAGATTAGACCGCAGTCCCCAGACAACACTCAAAAACGGGTTGAGATGTTCTCCAGCCAGCGACCAGTGGGGATTGATCATTATCGGTACAATCTGAGCAAGTTCGGCCATGTTGGCGGCGCGCCATTGCAAACGCGATGAGTTGGGACTGAACCATTTTAAACGATAGAGGGCGACGTCCCGCCACATCGGATTCATATCCGGAACAAACGAGCCTTCCCGAGACTTTACATCTTGTTTTAACTTTTCCAGTCTATTAGTTTCAGCCATAGCCATACCTCAATTTTTTTAATAGATCGTTGTATGGATTATTATAGCGGAAGCACCGTCAGTTGTCTTTATCTGAAAATCCAATTATTTGTCTGAAAGTGTATTTTTATGGAGACGGCGAAAAACGGCGGGCGGTTCTCCGATGAATGCGGAAAACTTCCGGGTGAAATGGTGAACGCTGGCAAAGCCGTAACGTTCCGCGATTTCCTTGATTTGCATGCTGGTAAAGAGCAGATCGCGCGAGGCCTGTTCGAGACGGAATCTATTCAGATAATGTTGCGGAGTCATGCCCGTTGCAGTCCGGAAAATCCGACAGAACAAGCTGCGACTGACTCCGGCAATTTTTGCCAGTTCGTCCAATGAATAAGAATACCCCGGTTCAACCTGAAGCCGATGCAATACCCGTTCTACGGCGGCATTATGCTCCGTCCAAATCGTTGCCTGCCGCCCCTCCTTGCCGGCACTGGAATAGAGTAGCGCAATCAATTCCAGCAACAGTCCCTTGCTGTGCAAATGGGTGCTTTCGCCAGACCGCCCGGCGGCATCCAGCAACTGCGAAAATAATTGTTCGTAAGTCGAATATCCAGCCAGATGCTGGAACGACGGCAGGTTATCCGGTAAGCATACCTTCAGTGGCGCATCGGCAACGGGACAGGGAAACATACAGTGCGAGGCGGCAATCTCAACTAGATCAAAATGCAAATTGTACATACGTACTTCTGCGCCCGGAGTTAATTGGAACCGATAACCCGTACCCGGCCGCACCAGGAACACGCTATGCGGAACAATGGCATGAACCTGACCTTCAAGTTCATAACTGCCGTCCCCTTGATAGAAATAATGGAGTGCGTGATCTCCCAACGATTCCTTGGCAAAGAGACGGTTGCCTGAATCTACGGCAAAGTCGTGAGCCAGACGCAGGTACGGAGACCAATCCCGGCATTGGGACGGTAGAACCGGACTGCGAAACAGCGCTTGTTTTTGATTGGTGTTCATGCTTGGCATTACCCCTTGTAAACCTGATTGAGCTTCGTATAAAACAAATGTATTATCCGCACATATAATACTCCTGCTTGAGCGATGCGTCAATAGCCGGACTGGCTCAATTATTCTATAGACGTGTTGTTAGTGATGAATGTGTGGTAGGGCAACAGGCGCAAGTGACTGATGGTCAATATCGCAGCTACTGCGAATGAGGCGAGTGAAGCGAGCAGGTAGCCGACGCCGTAATAAACGAATCCAGCTTCCATGCAATACCAGGTCAGGGATGCGTTGAGCAACAGAAACACGGTCTGTACTATAAGAATGGATCTTTTACAATCGAAATATGACAGTATTATGGTCAGGAACAAAGTGAGCATATGAAAGAACACGCCTACTACTCCCAGACGGAATATTCCCAGACGAAGGAATGATATTCCGGACAGTTCAATAAGCCGTGGAGACAGCAGTACTATGATGGTGGTGAAAACTCCTTGAAAAAGTACAAAGTGAGTGATGCTTTTTTTGAGGGTTTCAATAAGTTCTATCTGATTGCTGACGATTTTTGCGTAGTTGACTTTTTTATTGATGTCATTATAGAAATTAAGATATTTTTCATGGAATGACGTTTCCAGGCTGAAGATGAAAGCGCCGAGCGCAGGTATGATGGTAAGGTATGCCATAAACATGGCGCTGTCGTAATTGCTGTTTATTCTGAATCCCGAGGTGGTTACTTCGGCGTCGGGAGCGAACCACATGATCCATTTATCTATCCAGATGGCGATATTGTAGATGAGTCCGCTAAGGAGCAACAAGCGGAATTTGATGATATATCTGATGATGGAGAATGAAGTTTTAAATGAATGCGGGTATTCGCTCAGGATGCTAGCCAGGATCATTGCGAGACAGCAGCCCAATCCGACATTGAAACCGGCGGTTACTCCGTATACGCCGAATCTTTGTCCCAGCAGATATGACGCGGCGACGGCTATTATCAGACCTCCGCCGAAAGCCAGTGATATGGAGTTGTAATTTTTTATGGCGGTCAGGTAGACGCTGGTTATCCATATAAGGCTTATTATCTGATAGTTGACAATGGCAAGCAATCCCAGGCGCCAATTCATGCTTGAGTGAAAAAAATAGAACCATACCGCCATGGGAGTCTGTGCCAGCAATGAGATGACTATTGTCCAGATCAGCATACCCGGTATGGGTTGTGTATTTTTTTCAAAGATGCAATCGGCGATATAGCGGGTGGATACCAGAGTTACGAGTCCGCAGAATACGGCCGAAAAAGAAAAGTTGTATACCACGATTATTTTAAAATTGAGCATATCTGCTTCTGGCAGAAAGGTCGAGGAGCTGGATATGATGGCCCAGAACGCGATAATGGTGAATATCCATGGTCCGGTCGCCAGGATCGCGGAGTTGAAATAAGCCCGGACAAAGCCGATAAGGTTGTCCTGCTGTGATAATTTTCTTAAAACAAAACCTATTCCCGCCATATATATCAGTCCTTGAGCTTCATGATTTGCGTATACAGTTCACGGTATGCCCGGTGTTGATCTTCCGAGCTGTAATATTTTTCCACACGTTGTTTTATGGCGCCGGAGCAACGGGCGTAGAATTGTTCATCTGACAGCAATTTGAACAGTGCGTCGGCCATCGGCGCGGGGGACGCCAGCGGGACAACTATTCCGCCTGGACCGAAATCGTCGTTTTCTGCGCCTTCGAGCATTTCCCGGCATGCGCCGACATTGGTGGCTACCGAAGGAATGCCCGCGGCGCCTGCTTCCAGGATGACCAGAGGTTGTGCTTCGCTGATGCTGGAAAGGACTACCACGTCTATTTGCGGCAGGTAATCGACAATATCGACTTTACCGGTGAGGATGATAACCTTTTCTAGCTCTTCCGTACGTATGAGTTCCAGGCATTCTTCATAATAATCCGGATCTTCATCGTAACCGCCGATTATGTAGGCTTTGAGGTCTGATATATTGCGCCTGAGAATGGCTACCGCCCGGATATATGTTTTTACGTCTTTTATGGGAACTATTCTGCCGATGAACGCGATGGTGGAGAGGTGTCCGTATGACGGCGGTATGTTTCCATAGCGTTTGAGGTCGATGCCATTGGGAATCACTTTGCATTTTTCGGGAGGGGCGCCGGCTTCTATCTGAATTTGCATGTTATCGCGAAACAGACTTATTACGGCATCGGCGGAGCTGTAACAGAACTGCCCGTACTGGACGAAAAAATCTGTCCACAAGTCGCGCAATTCATAATTGTTATGGGATTTGTTCACTGACATGGAAAATGATTTCTGATCGATCAGCCATTCGGCGAAGGCTATTTCGAATCTGCGTTCGCTGGTGTATATGCCGTGTTCGGTGAGTATACACGGGGCGTCGAGTTCGTGTTTGGCGCGAGCCATGATCAGTCCGGCGTATCCGGTGCACACGGTGTGGAAACAACGTACGTCGGGGAGTTCGGGCACGAGCATGGAGAACATACCGCCGACGAGAGTACGCCATGACCAGAAGAAATCGATGAATGATATTTCCGGCATAGTTTGCGAATATATTTCCAGCAATTGATTCCATGCCGGCGGCGAACTGAGCAGGATTTTTTCATCGAGTTTTCTGCGGTAGTGTCTGAACTGGTTGACTATTTTTCTGAAATCGTGGACATCCGCTTTTTGCGAGACCTGTTTGAGCAGCAGCGGAGTTGTTCTTTTAAAGAAGCGGTGGAATTTTCTGCGCGGCAACCCCAGCGGATTGGGCAGCGCATCTATTTTTGCCAAGGTTATGTGTTTAATGCCGGTGACATTGGGAGGGAGTTCAAAGCATTTCACCGGATTGAATCCTTGCGGGAGAATGCAGATCAGAAAAAAAGTCAGATCCGGCTGATTGATGATCAGCTGGTGAACCCAGGCGGAAACACCTCCGTGCACATAGGGGTATGTGCCTTCAAGTATCATACAGATGTCCGCTTGTTTCATTTTACATTGCTCCAGCTAAGTTCTTCCGGCGTCATTCTGCCATTCCATACATCAAGATAATCCCCGTCCGGGAGAGAAGAGGAATTTTTGCTGACTCTGGATGCAAAGGCTTTCATTTCGGCAAATCTTCCGGTTTTCATCAACAGTTGCATTACCGTGTCGATAGTTTCCATGTCAGGGTTTTGAATCGAGTTGATTATGTCCTTGAGTATTTCGTATGCGTATTTGGTTTGATCGTTTACCTGGAGTATTCTAATGAGGGATATTTTCAGATCTATGTCGTCAGGTTCCAGGGTGATTGCCTGTTCATAAAGGGCAATACTGCGTCTTACGGCTTTGGCAGTTCTTTCTTGATCGAGCATTCGGGAGTTATAATATTCTTCACATATCCGGGCAAATCCCTTGAGTTCTTCAACGTCTCCGGTACTGTCGATGACTTTGCGTTCGTAATATGTGTATTGCCGGTTGAAATCGTTTTGCAGTTTTGCCAGTCCCGCCGCCGCCTGGACGCGAATGGCGTTGCTGGGATCATTCAGGGCTTTTTTCAATACGGCCATTAATTCGGGAGTGAAGTTTCTGACCAGTTTGATCAATGCCGCTTGTTTCTGTTCGAGTGTCCCGAAGTCCATAATATCCACGAGCGGTTCGGTATCTATGCTTCCGAACACTTCCTGACCTGCGGTGATGCGGTTGTATATTTTATCACTTTCTTTTTCCGAGGCATCCATTTCAAACAGATAGGAGAATATCCATTCTGAGAAATTGGATTTAAAGCGCCAAGTCAGAATTAAATGGAATGTATTGCATATGAGTGAAATCAGTCCTCCGAACGGCCCCATGAATGCTACAAGCACGCATGCCAGGATATGATTTCTGACATCAATTTTGAAATGTGCTATGATTATGGTATATGCCAGCAGAGCCAGAGCTGATACCGCTATTACATAAAGGGTCATGAAAATATCTGTTTCGCGTTTGTAATACTGATACAGAAAAAAAGCGCATATTCCGATCTGAGCCATAAGCAGCAGGTTAAGCAGCAGTATATGGCGGAACATCTTGTTCCAGTCATATGTTAATTCACCAGCGGTATGTTTTTCCATATCAACTTACTCCCCGATAAGCCGGGTTGCGGTCGGAATGGAAAAGCACCTGATGACTGAACGCGTATTTTGCCGGACTGCTGGAGCCATCTAGTTCTGTGGCACGATCCTGTATTTTTTTTATTACCAGACCTATATATTCCTCTCCGGTTCCACACAGGAGCAACGCGTATTCCTCGCCTTTCTCTCCGGCGTCGAACAACAGATCGGTTCTGCGCAACGAGTCCTTTATGGCGGTGGACATAATCAGAGACGCCCGTCGGCGCTCGTCCTGACTAAGGCTGTCTGAATTTATAAGTCTTACATTTAATTTGGTAAGATGAAAACCGATACGTCTTGCCAGGGTCGTCAGAAATTCGGTTTGTTCCTGGAGAAACGCATATGAATATGAACGATTGGTCTGGCTGCTGATGCTGGTACTTTCCAAAGAATTTACTCTGGACATCTTTCTCATTGTGGTTCCGAGCCATTCGCACAATAATTTGAACAACTGAATGGTGCGACGATTAAGGGTGTGAATGCTCATTTCCTCAATTTTGAGCATGCCGAAGACTTCGCCGTCTTCGTTGTCAATGAGTGGGCCGGCAATAATGCCTTGATGATCGAGCAGAAACTCACCATCCGAGACGAATGCGGCAAGGATACGTTTTTCTCCTACTATAGCTTTAAACAGATCTGAGGAACGGGGAAACTTCTTCAGATAATTATCCTCCGCCTCCCATGCGTAGTTTGAGCTCAACATGAGTCCTTCGCCGGAGATGATGAAAACGGAGAATTTTTCAGGGCTGAGGGTGGACGCTACAATACGGTTGATGCCGTCTATCTGATTTTCCGGTTTCATATCTTCCAGTGTTGCCGCCGCTTCATATATTTTGATCGCGCTGCCGAGCTCATTGGACAGCCTCATTTCAAGCGCCTGATTAATTTCTTTAAGCTTGGCGAATGAATTGGATATGACTTCTTCTTTGCGCAATGCGTCATTGCGTTCAGCTTCTATTTCATCCATCTCGACTTTGTTGCGGAGCCTGAGTCCGCCCAGGATAATTGACAGCGTAAACCACATGATCGGTCTCAGGGACAAGTGGAACCAGTAATCGAATATGCTTTGTGACGCCAGTTGCGGGGGCATGTTCCACGCATATAAAAACACGCACATCATTATAACGGTGATTATAGCCTCACGAATAGTGTACTGGAACAATATCAGCAACAATATCACCCACAGGGGGTGAGGTCTGACTTCTATGAACCGGTTTCCCGAGCCCAGCCATAGATCCAGCAGAAACAGTAAGGTCATAAATAACGTTACCTCAAAAACAGCTACTATTCTTATTCCCAGAAAAGTTTTTTTCATTGCCTGGTTTTTTCCATTGGTTCAAGGGTGATTGTTACCGGTGACTTATGCCCTTCGATCATGAACAGGACGCCGGCGTCATTTATTGACCGCGCCTTGCCGTTAGTTACTGATTTGATGGTCATGCCGTTATTCAGGCGCAGATAGTGATACATGGTTCCAGCGTCTCTGGAGTAATTTATCGTGATGGCATTTCCATGCCGGTTAGCATATACGGCAATATTGAGCAGTTTGAATTGTTCGGTAACAAAGTCTTTGGTGGTCATGCCGCGCAGAAAAGGCAGTTTTTCGTATACCTCCCGAAATTTACGACTTATGTCCTCGTGCATTTCCTGCCATGGCTTATTGTAACTGCGCTCTGGATCAAGTATGTCATCAGGATGGACAAAATGAGATAAAAGTCCGAACGCCGCCAGATGGCTGAAAATAAAATACATATCCTCACTTTTATAAAGGTGTCCGCTGCTGAACCGGGGGAGGGCATAGACTTGCGGGAAATTCGGATCCGGACCTATTTCCTGGTGTAATACTCCGCTTTCATCATAAAAAGGGTCTCCCAGCCCGGCAAAGCACCGGATATGGGGGAATACTCTAAGTACCGCCTCTTTGCCTGCACGGGACATCATATTCATGGGGGGAACGTAGGTAAAATATTCCCGTGGACCAAGTATTTCCCGCAGTACTTCGCGGAGTTTTGACAGACTTGTAACCATGTCGTCAATCGAACCCCATGGGGTATATCCTATTTCATACAGTGCGTCTTTATAGTCTGACATCAGTAAAGACGCGTGATTAAATCCATGAATACCGAGTTCATCGCCATTTGCAAGAAGGTCATTTCCATAATATTTTATATTTCCACGCATTTGTTCAGAAATGGGGATAGGGGGCATTTTTACGGAGTTTTCATAGTTGCCCAAGGCAAGGCAGGTATATTTTATATCATATTTTTTCCCGATTGCCTTCATGTCCGGCCACCATATGTCCCGGAAAAATTCCTCATAGCTTCTACCGTCGTAATTACTGAGAATGGAGAACTCCGAGCCGGAGGGGATGGGCGAAGGAAAGTCATCAATGAATACCACTTTAGCGTTGAATATTGTACTTACAAAGTAGTCGTTGAGCATGGAGCAGAGTTGGATGAACAATCCGCAGAATGTGTATTCCGACAGGCGATCGGAGTTGAAGACAAGCACTTCGCCTTTGCCGAAACGGTATGTCCATGCCAGCGGTAGATTTTTTTCTGCTTCTATGATTACCCGTGCTCCATCCGCCAATCTCACTTTGGAACTGTATGAACGAAATGCCAAAACGCCCTGATGCATTTTATTCATACCGGGGAATATATTCAACTTAGGATCCAGACCCGACAAGGTCTCCACTTGTATGAACTCTTCGACTCCAAGTAGACCTTGCAGCGGAGAATCTCCGGTACCTCCGGCGGCGAAAAATACTTTTCCGCCTTTATTTACATAGTCGATAAGCGGAGAAAATAGATTTATTTCCGTCAGATTGGGGGCGATGACGACAACCAGGTCATCGGACTTGTTCAAGGTGTCCAAATGCTTACCCAATTCGTATGATCCCGCGTCAAGAGTGGTGAAATTAAGTCTTGCGGTTTTAAGTACCGACTGTATGTTCTGGGACATTCTGACGGATGTCTCATCGCTGTCTGATGTGAGCAGTAATAGTTTCTGGTGTTGCGCGATAGGATTGCAGTATGCGCCTGGCATGGAGCATAATACCGTAAACATGGCGATTACTAAAGATCTGATCACTGTTTTTCTCTGTTTTTTCATAATTTTTTAATCACCTGCGTTTATTTTGTAAAATAACCTCGTTTGAACAATTCAACAAGGGTAAGAGGCGTAAAATTGTATTTTAGTTCGATTCCAACGTAAAAATACTGATTAGACGACAGCGTCTGACTTACCGTGCCGCTAAGTTCAAGGTCTTCCAATATCCGGTAAGAGATGGACGCGCCGTATGCCGGACCGCTGGAACTGCCCATGGCGTCGAGCGCAAAACCGCCGTATATGGAGGCCTTGAAATTTTCGGTGAATTCATTGTAGAAACTGAGCAGAAAGGTGTGTACCTGACGATTGTCGGGAGCATAGATCCTGGTGCCGTCGTCGCGAGTTTTAAAATGATCGAAAAATTCCATATCCAGATCATATATCAGGGAAAAGGCGGCGATGTCCCCGAGCAGTCGCTTTTGAATCTCAAACCGGGGCAGCGTATAACTGACTGAAGCGCCTGCCGCCAGAGAGCGCGCCAGATCAGAAGAATGCTCCAGTCCGTAACTGTTTAACGAGCCTTTGGCGGACAGTGTTAAGTCTTCAAATGGACGATATATTCTTTCGAGTTCCATGTAAGTCCGTGAGCCACGTTCGGCGATTGCCTGCTGCTGTCCCCAGTAGGGTCTCTGCCAGGCGCCTTCCAGCCGGGTCGAACCCCAGAAGTCAAGCAGGGTATATGCCGCGCCCAGACCGGGGATGGTGTCATGGTCAAAAAAGCTTATTCGTGCGACATCGCCATTTATGAGATCGCCCTGGAGGAATATATGCGCCTGATTTCTGACGCCTTTGAATTGTTCCGTATCTCCATCCATACGCGGCACGTCGTTAAGACGTGCCACGTCAGTCAGCAGATTTATTCCCAGTCTTATGTCGTCGGATATTCTTATTTCCGAATTGACTTCGTTAATAAATTCAAAGCCGTCGTTATCGGACAGCCTTATGCCGCTTTTATTTTCGACAAAAGAGCCGTGTTCGCGGATAATGCGTTTGCGACTGGCAATGATGGCTTCGTCTTCGGGATATGATTTAGCGGCGAGGTCATAGTTCTCCAGTTCTCCGCGCCAGTTGGATATTGCTCCATAAAACGTAGCCCGTGACAACGCCGCGTCTGGATTGTCCGGATAATGCTTGCGTAGTTCCTCTTGCATCCGCTTTACTACAAAAAAGTCACGTTTATCAAGATAATAAGCTATTCTCATGATAGCGATGTTGACGATCACGCCGTCGAGTGCCTGAGGCGGCAAACCATAACGCTTCAGGTTGCCGGGGGCATACAGGTTTTCCGGCAGCCGCTTAAGAATCTGAAAAGACATTTCCATGCGTTTGTCCGCCTGGAGCATCCTCGCGTAATCTGTTATAATGTATATATCGTCCGGATACCTCTTTATCATTCTTTCATAAATATCAAAAGACTTTTGATACTCTCCGAGCCGGAAGTATGACTGAGCTCTTATCAATGCCGCTTGCTTAATGCCGCTAAATGACTCTGAAACCATCAATACTTTTTCAAAATATGGTCGGGATTCCGGTCCGGCGGGCCCGGCGGTTCTGTTTATCATGTAGAGGCTTTCGCCTTGATAATAGATGCTGATATAGTTGCCTCCGGTACGGGTATTGTATATGTTCAAAAATTTCAATGCCATGGAGTATTTGCGGTTCCAGAACAGTAGCATTCCGATATTGCGTATGGCGGTGAGATTGTCCGGGTCATGTTTATATATTCGTTCGAATGCCGCCAGCGCGGTTTCGGTAAGGTTGTTAGCCATTGCCGTTTGAGCCAGACGCAACAATCGTGGAGTATCCGAATCGGTGGTGTTCTTTAAGGCTTTGTCTATTGCGGTATGCAGTTCCGTAATACGTTTTGCCAGAACCAGAGCCTCGATATACACTTCCTCGCGTGCCTGTTCGACGCTGATGGCGGATTCCGTGCATAGGGCATTGAGCGCGACCACGCTCAAACAGAGATATAAAACTACTTTGCCTATGGTTTTACTTGCCATATTGCTCCCTGTATATGTTGATTACCGCCTCCGGCTTATCCAGAAATACCAGATGCCGCATCCATTCAACCTGAACCATGTTCCGGGTGGTTTGCGCTTGAGCTTCTATCCAGCTCAGTATCGCCGGAGCGGGAGTGTTTTTCATCAGGCTTATCATTGCTTTTATGTCATCTGATTTCGGATTTACCTCACGCTTTGCCAACATGAAAAACAGAGAAATGGCTTTGGAGTATTGTTTGTTGTTAGCTAATTCGTATGCCAGGCGCCGGATCAGATCCGGAGCTATTTTTTCGGTATGCCCTTTCAAGGATTCGAGAAATTCGTCGGCTTTGTCATTCTCACGTGCCATCAGCAGCGTTACAAACAATGAGATACGGTCGTCAAGGCTGAAGGACTCCGGCGGCGGCAGAAGTTTGCAGTACATTTTGAACTCTTTCATCATTCTGCTGTTTAAAAGTGAATACATGAACACCGGGTAGTACTTCATGGGAATGTCTTTCCCATGGCGAAGCTTCAGCAGCAGCATGATATGTCCATACATATGCAGAGACGCGAGCATATTGACCACTTCCTGCTCTTCATTCGGCGGGCTGGATGCGATAAGTTCCCGCACTTTTTTGAAGTCCTGCCGGGAGGGAACCCGTGTACTGAGGTACAAAAATTGCTTAAGGAAAGGTGTCCGGGTGGTATTATGCTCTTGTGCGAGTTTATAAAATATGTTCTTGGCTCTGGCGTAGTATCCGGTGTTGGACAAGGCGAAAGCGGTGTTGGAGATATCCAACGCCGTAGAATCCGGAGAGTTAAGAATAAGGTCGCATATATGTAGAAAGATATTAGCTTCGGGACTGTCTTTGGAAAATTGTCCGAGACTGCTTATGCCGGCGATTCCCGCCATGAATATGTCGCGTGCCTGTTTGAGCGACTCAGCGTCTGATTTCACCAGATCCACCGCCTTTTGATACTGTTTGGTGGCAATAAGCGCCCGTCCCAGACGGATACGGTTATCCAGTGTCGGATATTGTTTGTACATACGTTCAGCAACTTGAAAGACAAGATCATAATGCCTGCCGCGCTCCAGGAACATATATAATTGTTCAAGTTGTTTTTCCGGGTTTTCCAAATGGGAGGCAAGATAATCCTCGACAAATTTATCATTACCGGAATAAGCGTAGAGAAAAAGTATGACATCAAACATTTTACCCTCAGGAGCGCCATTGGACTTGAATTTCTCCAGCCCCAGTTCAGGAATCCCGCCCGATGCATATATATAGGCGATAGTAGCGGGGGGATAATTTGAAATAAGTTCATTGACGGTCAAAGAGGCGCTGATGGTTTTGACGAGTTCACGAACAGGAATATCCTGTTTCTCAGCTTTCGCGGGCGGTTCCGGCTCAAGAGGGACACGGGTAAAACCCGGCAACGGATTTACGCTGTGTTTACGGCTGTTCTCCGTAAGCTGAACCGTAATGTCGGGATTTTTCTGCGCGATTTTTGCACCGGCGTTCAAAAGTTCTTCGACCGGACTTTGCTGTTCAATGGGAGGATATTTTTCATTCAGAAACGATAACAGGGAAACACGTTCACGAACCGAACTTTTCAATATTTGCCGGATTCTGTATTTGCCGGTATAGCTGGATATAAGGTTCGCGATCACGGTGTCTTTCCCGACCATATCTAGAGCCGTCAAATATTCAGCCAGATAACTTATCTGATTATATTTGTAAATTTGTTCTACGATTCTTATAGATTCCTCGGGCAATCCCAGGCGATTTAGGCGATCCAGCTGCATCCAGCGGTTGATGAGTTCGTTTTCCGCACGATGTATAAACCATTCCTTGACCTCAGAGGAGGGCGATTTATCGCATACTTTTATAAATTCATCAATATCGCCATTGTTCATAGCGTCTTTCCGGCACAGCTCCAGATACAGATTTTCCGCATGCTGTTTCCGCCCTAGAGCCGCCAGGCATAATGCCGCGCTTTTTAATTCCGTATTGGTGGAATTGCGGTTGGAAATGATCTTCTGTAATTCCAGTTTTATTTCCCCGAGGGTTTTATCCGGCAGACTGTCAGTGCCATATTTCATTATAGACAAGGCGCCGGCCCGGAGAAATAAATTGGACGCTGGGCGCATTTTATTTCTCAAATGCTCCAATATCACGAGCGCGTCAATATAACTGCCTGCCTGTACCATTGCCGAGGCGGTGAGATATTCAAATATTTTATCCTTATTCTTTTCCTGCAAAGTCTTCCCAAGCATCACCGCCATATCGTATTGTTTGTAAGTTATCGCCTGACTGTATGCGCTAACCAGAGACTCCAGCGGAATATCCTTGTATTCATCCAGCAGCTGCATCATAATTGATTTATAGCCTGCCGCCGCCGCCATCAACAGCTCTGTATCCCGGTATAGCATGCGGCTGTACGGCTCAAACTCCAAAGATTCCAACTGGTACTTTTTTATCATTTGCGCCGTATTGCCGAAGTCATATATCAATCTGACCAAATCTCTTATCTTGAATATAGGAAATACTTCCGAGCCAGGACGCTTTCGTATTAACTCAAAAGCCTCCTGCTGGAAGTCGTTCTGATACAATATGTAAGCCAGCTCGGTCTTGTCGTCGTCATTAAGGATTTTGCTTTTTTCCGTGTCGAGCACCATTTCATGCACTGTCATTTTCTGCAAGGTGCACCAGATGATGTAGTTCAAACATGATTCCAGGCGCATGAGCTCGGGAGATAACTTGGCTTTTAATATTTCCGCCAGCTTTTCATCATGGTGGATCAGTGCGAAAAACGCGCATTTAAAGATGGTTTCCTCCGGCAATCTATTCACATTTAAACTGTTAGTTATATCCCGCGTCAGCTCCACGTCTTCCATTTTTAACGCCATATTCAGTGTGAATTCCAGAAGACGTTCAGACTTCTGATTGCCGGAATAAAAGTCCTGACGTAAACGTCTCAACAACCTGACCTCCTTGCCTTCGGCAAGGTCTATCCGGTAACGGCAGATCAGCAAATTTACGTTTTCACTTCTTTGCTTCAGGTAGGGGGATAGCAGTTCCTGCGCCATGTCAGCTCTGCCGGCGTCGATAAATATGCTGACCAGTTGTTCGACGTCATAAGGTTCCAGTGGCTTTTTCTCCTCCAGATATTTTTGCGCCAATTCCATTCCCTGCCTGTAATGTTCCGAATTTACCAGCATCATGACGGTGAAGATCATGCTCTCTTTTAAACTGCGGTTTTCCGCTTTTTTAACCAATTCCTTTATGAGTGTTGATGACCTTTCATATTTACGGTTCACAGAATAATACAAAATTAACTTGTTGTAGTCCTGCTCATTGAGCCTGTAGCCGGGTTGTTTTACCAGTTTAGTCAGGATTTCAACTTGAGATTTGTCCTGCAAAGTCGTCTCATACCAATTTGAGAGTTCAGCGAGGGAATCGCCGGAGGAGGATAACGAGGCAAGGTTTTCCAGTACATTTATATAATCACCGGTTTTCAGTGAATTCTGATAGATCACCTCCAGAACCGCTCTGGCATCTTTTAAATCCGGTTGCTTATGAATATACTTAACCAGCAGTCCGATGGCTTTCTGGGTTTGACCTTCTTTTTCATATATTTTAGCCAACGGAATTATGACGTTTCCGGTTTCATCCCCATCCTTGAGCATTTGCTCATACCGGATACGCGCCTCCCCGTATTGCCCCGAATCCATATACATCAGAGCCACCGCCTGAGGTGTAGGAATCAGCAGTTTTGCGGTAACTCCCCCCAGACAGCATAAAATAAATATTCCAATATAATAATT
>JAFGXT010000303.1 GCA_016936495.1 Victivallales bacterium | reverse complement strand
GTTCATCCACCACAGATCCTTTATTACAAGCGCGATCAACGGGGTGCCTTCGATATTGCTTTCCAGCGTATTAACAAGTTTGCAATCCAGTAGACGCCCAAAGGGCGTATAACGTTTTGAAAGGAAAGTTTTCTCCTGTGAATTTTCAGAAGAACCGTTCGCCGTATCGCTCATTATGAATATTTTGGATGGAGCGTTAACGCCGCGTCCGCCATATTGGCGCGGTTCGTTCCGCGTCCCGGTGAATGTCGTCCGACTATGGTTGCCTGATACATGTTTATTGCGTGTTTCCTGCTTTTTTTCGATAGTTTCCGGCGCTTTTGATGACGGCTCAGGCAAGTTGATTTTATGCTCGTCTCCAGGGTTTTGAGGATTTTCCGCATCTATCACAGGAGGCGTCACTTCCAGCGTTTCGGAGCTCATGGGATTGCTATTGCCGTGCCGTTTCTCCAGCTTGAAGCGTGGTATTCCAGTACTTATTTCAAACGGAGCTTTTTCTTCCTGTTTAAGTTCGGTTTGTTGAGCTACAGCCCCCGGCTCATCATCGCGATTCAGCATTGGAATCAGAATTAGAGCTCCAGTGATGATAGCTGTTCCGAGAATCAAGACTTTTGCCGTTGGTGATTTAATGATGTTCACAAGTTCAGTTCCGGTCATTTTTGTATCTCCTCGTTTTCATACTCCTGCATGTCGGAAGCAACCTTTGATGATTCCTTTTCCTCCTGAATCGCTTTCGACGCCGGAGGCAGATTATTAAGATGAGCCTCCCGGGTGGTCAATGCGATCAGCCAGTCATTGTCAGAACTAAGGTTATTGCGCCCGCCGTATGGTGTTGAAGTGATTCCAAACCAGGCATAAGTCTGAGAGTTCGGCGGCATGATTCCTGAAGCGTCGGAAATACTCATATAGTAGATACGATTGCCGACATATGCGGAAAATGAATATCTGTCATATTGGATTTCCTCAGAAGTTAAATTGACCAGACGCAACCTGAAAATTACGGTATCTTCATCCTCAAAGCGAACCGCCTCGTCAAGATATAGCTCATAGTTCACACAACGGTAGCGGCTCTGAAATTCCGTCCGTTCAGTTCCGGCAAGTATCTCAGGGTAGGCTTCTTTGAGAATTTCATATTTTCTGGTAATATCGATTAGCGAAGCCAGGCGTGCCGGAGTAACTTCGGGGGTACGGCTGACTACGGGAGAGCTATGATTCCGGTTGCCAGACGTCCCTCCGAATACAACAGAAGCGTAGGCTTTTTCATCGGACTGGATCAGATACAGAATATAAAGCTGACGGTTGTAGTTTACCGTCAGAGTTCCGGTCGCCCCGGCAGATAATGCCGTTACACTGAAGTAATAAGCTCCTGGGCGTGCCGCGATTTGAAAATCGCTGTTTTGTCCGTCCACTGAAATATTTTTCCCGGCGATCTCAGTGATGGCAGAGGGGAATTGCACCGTTGTAACTCCATCATTCATTTTAACATAGATTTTATAGATTTCGCCTTGAGCCAAATGGTATTCGACATACTGATTCCGTCTTCGAATCTCACTTTGTGATGGCTCTCCAGCAAACGATGACATGGCAGACACGACACAGACAAACAACATGGCGGTGAACTTGCTCCATAAGCTTCCAGATACGTAATACTTCATTTTTCACTTTCCTTATGTTCGAGTTGAGTATATTTCATTTTAGTGATGACAAAGGGGTAACGGCTGTTGGTCGCGGTGTTGTGATTCACCTGAAGTTCGACATTCATCTCGAACTGAGCCGTAAAGGTTTTCTGGACATTTGCCTGGCTGACATAATAACGGATAAGCTGTCCGTTTACTCGTGCGAAAGAGCGGCTGCGGTCAGCGCGAAGAATACGGACATTCAGGATTTCCGCTTTCTGATGCATCTTATATTCCTTGAATTGTAATGCCTCCGAAAGGGACTGTTTTATCACTTCCTCCATGGCTTCACCGACAAACATGGCGTCAAGCAGTTCCTTGTTGTCAAACCCCTGCGGATTCCGCATCAGAAACGCAGACACGGCCTGTTTTATCTGATATTCGTATAAGCGTCGCAGACTTTCCTCCGATGAGTATTCGCTTATATGATAACTATGTGCTTTATCCATCACAATGAGCTTGTTGTTGTCGCGCCATTGATACATCAGCAATGGAGTTAAAAATGACAGCGGCACATACAAAATGAAACTTTTTTTCAGTATCTCACGAATGCTTCTATAGGTCATGTTCATATCCCTTTTTTATGATTATTAAAAATCGATTTTTCTTCGTATCTCATGCGCAATACTCTGAGCGGATAGCTGTTTATATCCGGTGAGCGCATCAAGCGCAGTCCCAACGTGAACTCAAGTTGCCGATAGTAAGACAAATTCATATAGGTTCCCGTTCGATGCAGAGTCCCGCGCACAAACACCAGACATTGATTGGAGTTTCCTGCTCCGGACAGTTCTACTTCTTCAACCACCGGAACCTGGCGGATTTTCTGTTCATTGAACTCGTCTCTGGACGCCTGGATAATACTGCGCAAGGACTTCTGGGCGGAACGCCCGAACAGAGCTTCCCGTGCGGCATGACTATCGTGTTCAAAACTACGCTCAAGAAAAGCCATGGTCGCACGAATGGCAATGTCCTTTGCCACTACCTCGGAGACCACTGCGCAACTGGATCCATAGTAAATATTTCCGGCATTGTCTACGATAATCGCCCTATCAGGAAGCAACATATATTCCCGGCTGAAATACATGCCGGCAATCAGACATACCGTGGTGATTACATGCATAATACTCCAGCAGACAATCCCGCGTTGCTCCCGCGCCACCGTCTGTTGTGGCTTTCTCAATTTATTCATGTGTTCTCCTATTCAAAACATTTTCGGAAATGGAGCTTCGAGGTTGATGGGGTGTGGTCGAAGTCCCAATGCCAGAAATGAAGAATAATGTAAAGAAGTCTTAGTAGTTATCTTCCTGTGGGTGATTCGGTTGCATTGTCAATTCCTGATGCGGATCGTCCTGTACTTATGCCTTG
>JAFGXT010000302.1 GCA_016936495.1 Victivallales bacterium | reverse complement strand
CACGGAAGGCTGTGCCATAGGAGGTTTCGATAGTCAAGCCATATATCAGTGAAGCTGACAAGACGGCAGAAAAATTATTCATTCCAGACAAATGAGTAGCGCCGGATCACTCCGGCGCGGAGCCGCAAACTGCCCCGCAATTCCCGGCTTTGAAAAAGCTTTGTGGTTGAAACTTATTTGCCATACTGAACCGACTGCTGCAACATGCTCAGTTCTCCCAATTAAAAAAAGCAAACAAAGTCTGATATAATTTACTTTTGGTTGCAGGCATGGAGTTGACCCTATGCTCTTGCGGGTAATTCGTGAGGATTTATTGCATTGAGTAAAGGTTCATGATTGACATAGCTCAGAAAATCACTGAGGACAAAATCAGCCATGCGTCCAACTTCATCATTTATACTACCGGCGATATGGCTGGTCATATGAACATTGGGAAGGGAATAGAGTTCACTGTTTTCAACCGGGGGTTCGGGGTATTGAACATCGAGCAACGCGGTCAGGTCGGGACGTTGTTTTAATACTTCTATCATGCCGGGTTCATCAACTTGTGCTCCACGACCGGTATTGATAAAGGTGGCGCCGTAGCGCATTGAAGCAAAATGTTCACGAGTTATTATTTTTTTATTACCGGGTTTATCCGCCAAATGGTTGCTGATGACATATGCCTGAGAGAAAGCCTCTTCAATTGAAACGAGACCGCTGATTCTCAGGAATCTCATTTCCTCCTGGTTGTTTGTCAGGTAGTTGCTATGTGCTATTATTCGCAAGTTAAAAGGTTTAAGTAATTTAACAAGGTAGCGGCTGATTGCTCCAATGCCGATCAATGCGATGGTTTCCCCATAGATGCCTTGTCCAACCGGTGCATTGCTTTGATTCCATGGACCCAGGCTGCAATGGCGGGAATTTGAGTATGCGCCTTTGCATGCCAAAAGTATCTGTGCGAGGCAGAATTCTGCGACGGGGATGGCATTAGCCAGTGCGGCATTACAGATTACGATTCCGCGTTCAAGCATTGGTTTTGCAAAAGCGTTAACCGAGCCGCCGGCATAAAACACGGCTTTAAGGTTAGGCATTGCATTGAGTTGCCGTTCGTTGACAGGGGGCATACCCCAGCATGAGAACAATACTTCTATATCATTCAGATTTGGCAGTTCTTTTTCCAGGTTCTCCGAATTGATTCTAATAGGATACAGGTCGACCCATGATCGAATTGTCCGGATTCGTTTTGCTCCGTAAACATATTGTACAATATCTCCATTGTAGAATGCGACATTGTCGGCAATTATTGCAGCTTTGATTTTTTTCATAGGAGGTACTTCCGTAATAATCATTTGTATTCAGGTATCATTTGGGAATTATTATTTAATTTCCACCGAAAAGTTTCAGGAGGGACGATATTATGAATAGAAATCTTTCCATTATTGAGAGAGAACTCAAAATTTTTATTATTTATGTGGGCCGGTTTTCCATTGATTGAGAAATTTTCACAGCCGAGAACAACTCCTTTGACAATATCTTCTCCATATTTTTGAGTGAGTAGAAGAGTGGCTTTTGCTTTGATGTTTCCCTGTTTCAAGTTTGCGGGAGCACGGCTTGCCTGGCACATAGTGAGTATTTTTTTATCATGGTGTGTAAATGAGGATATGGTGTTATTACTTGCATTTTCAAATGTTTCGATTCCGGCGTTAATATTTTTAGCGTTGCCCGGGCGTGTTTTCATCGGGTACAGCACGGTTATCATTGGGGCGGAACCGCGCCATGAACCTTCCATTTGAACGGCAGGGACATTTTCTCCGACAATGCCATAAGACTGCCAGCCTTTGAATGGAAATTTATTGCCATAATGCTGACTGTATCGCACTGGAGTGGAGACAAAATTCATGATTGCGATATTTGGTCTGTAATGGCTGATGGTTATTATTCTTTTATTTTTTTCGTCAAAGCGTATTTGGCTGGGGGTGAAGCCATTGGAATGATATTTGCCATAATAGAGATCCTCATCGCTTGGAGCCAGGAAATAACGTTCTGTGTTTAATCCTTTATCTATCGGCGGGAAGTTCCATGTCTGGATATATTCTCTCCCGCCTTCGACTTCATCGATGAGCACCCAATATTTCTGTTCTCGCAAAAATATCGCCAGGCGGCGGTGTTTTGCGTGTAATTTCTGTGATCCTTCACGTTTCAGTTTTGAGTTATATGTGATTATTTCTGATACTTCATCTATCCCGTGGTTATTGATCAGCAAGGACATGTTGGAGTCGGTTATGGGAGGTTCAGATTTGTACCATCCGTCATATGTGCCTTCAGTCAGATCGTAATTGTCTGAAAAATGCAATAGATTTTTTATAGGGGTTTCCCATCCAGAAGTTGGACCGGCAACTTTTTCTACAGGGAAGTCCTGTTGCAGACCGTCTACAGCCAGGCAATTTGCCATAAAAGTGTTACCAATTCCTAATTCATCGAAGTAGTGGATATATTTTTTTTGGTGATCCGGGAGATGATTGGGTGAATACGCGGGGTTGCCGCTGTCCAGAAGCAGCCAGGCGCCATATGCCGCGACT
>JAFGXT010000301.1 GCA_016936495.1 Victivallales bacterium | reverse complement strand
TTTTTCCCTCAATTATTCTGGTTAGATGTTTTGATACTGAACAAAATGCCAAATGGCAATTTGACAGAGTTCATTTGCTTTATATAAAGTTTAATTCCCCCTTTACTGTAGCAACACTTCAAAATTAGCAATATTATTTCACAATGTCAATAGCCACAGTGTTATATTAACTATTCTTTTTTCATAATAACTAGGAGAAATAGAATGTTCCGCTTAGATATACCGTATCAAAAAATAATTTATTCGATAATACATTTTTTCATGATAACATTCATCATCAAGCCATCAACTTTACCCACAATTGTTATTTCCTGCATTTTTTCAAGCCGGGACAATACCTTATTTTGTGATTTGTCAAAGAATGCTTGTATCTGAGGTATTTCGAATTGACTACCGGTACCCAGGGTGATGAAGAGATTTCCAAATGCATCTTTTTTTATACTGTCAACATAGCCCGTAACTTCAATGTATTTACTTTTGTAAATATTGTCGCCTCTGACTTCATTCTCTTTATAAGTATTCAAAATATCGTAAATTTTGACAGGTGTTATTTGTTTACATCCTATTTTATTTTGAATTGCTATGAGCCTTTCATTTCTCTTTTTTTCTCTGATTTCATCTTCCTTATTTCTCACCTCGGTCGTCACCTGTGACAAATCTTCCTGAGAAAGATATTTTTCGTATTTTCTTATCTTTTCATGATCCTTCGAGAATAACGCCTTTTGGTATTTTTCCATGTATTGTTTGCTTCTAAGTTTAAATTCTTCTGGAGTCAAAACATCCTCGATTTTTTTGCCATTTTTATCAGTAATCACCCCTTTGTATGGATTGCCGGAAACAACCGTTCCTTTAAAAATATTTCCGTTGTTATATCTAACTATCCCTTTTCCGTCGTAGGCTTTTCCGTTCTTAAATACGCCTTCAAATATTTTATTGTTGTTCTTGTCAGAGAGGACTCCTTTAGAAGCATTGCCTTTTGTAATGATGCCTTTGAATCTTTCGCCATTGGAATATGTCAGGATTCCTTCTCCATTATAGGGGTCTCCATAACGAAATTCACCCTTAAATATAGTTTCTCCGTTCTTGTTATAGGTTATTCCTTTATGTGGGCTGCCATTAATCATAATTCCTTGAAAAACATCATTGTTGGCATATTTGATTATTCCTGTGCCATCATACGGGCGACCATTACTAAATTTTCCCTCGAATACTTTTTTCTTATCTTTATCAGTCAATATTCCTTTGATGGGATTGCCTTCTAAGACAGAACCCTGAAACAGGGAGCCGTCAGAATAATTTATTATTCCATTACCTTGGTAGGGCTGTTCATTTTTGAAACTTCCCTCAAATATGATTTGTCCTTGGCTATTGGTAATTTTGCCTTTAACTGGCTTTCCTGCAAAGACGTGGCCTACGAATGTATTTCCATTAGTATATTGTATGGTCTGTTCCTGATTTGTTTTTCTGGGCGCGGAAGAAACGTTTTGGGGGTTACAGTCTCCTTCAAATACTTTTACTCCATTCTTATCTGTAATTATTCCGACCGATGGTTTTCCTTCTGAAATTGTTCCCTTGAATGTGTTGCCATTAGAATATTTTATTATTCCATTACCTTGGTAGGGCTGTTCATTTTTGAAGTCTCCTTTGAAAATTTCCTCTCCGTTTTTATCAACGAGTACTCCGTTATACGGTTTACCGTCTTTTGTTATTCCTTTGAACGTATTCCCATTTACATATTTTATGGTGTCTGAATTAGGGGGCTCTGTTTCCTTATCGTCGATTACTTCGTTTAATGCCTTTTTCGTGACCTTTTTAATGCTGTCGAATAGACCTGCATGTAGATTGGATGATGCCGCGAAAGACGTAATGAGAAGAATGGTGGTGCAATGGCGGCTAAGTTTGTGATTGGTTTTGTTGAACATAATATCCCCTTGTTAAAAAGTTTATAAAAAAAGTGGACACAACACACTTATCATGTCCTGGGTACCGCCAAGCACCTGAGAGCAACAAGAGGTTGTGCCCACAAACGGACACAACTCAACTGCGTGCTCTCAAATAAAAATTGGCGGTTTTAGGACAAGAGTCAGTTGTAATTGATTATATAAATTTTATTTCGTTGAAACTATTCTAAATATTTGAATCCTTAAATTTGTTCAGGTTTATAACTAACGTAAAATACAGTTTCTTTTTAAGAATGCAATAACATCGATAAAAGCTTTTTGCCGTAAATAAAGAAAAATCTTTCAATTCAAGCAAATTTCCTCTCTAATCAGCAGAACAATTACGAGTTTAGGGGCGTGTGAAAGATTACTGTGAATTTTGTTAAGTAGGAGAAATGTTTGTGCGATAAGTGTAGTTTTTTGCGACAACAGTGAATTTATAAGCCAATTTGTCTTGCTGCTTGTTTGAAAAAATAGAACAAAGATAATACTTTATAAAATCCAGATGATATAGTGTTTCATAGCAAATAGAGGACAGGATGATGATAAAAGACGAAGATCTTCCTCATAATATTAATCAAATCATAATGCCTGAATTTCTTAAGGTCATTAACGGTTTAGAGAAACCAGTCTCTGACCCTCCGATTGAGTTTAAACATTATGATAGCGAGATAGAAGATATTTTTATTCATACCATAGCGAAATATCTAAAAGACGATGTCAAAATTATTCCTCAATTTGAAGTTCATGTTCCTATGGAGTTTCGAATTGATTTTGTTTTAGAACAATCTGGAAAATATATTGGAATTGAATGTGATGGAAAAGATTTCCATAATCTCTATAAAGATATAATTAGAGATGCCTTGATCTTAAAAAGTGCTTGCATTGATCCGGTTTTTAGATTTCCGGGAAATGCTATATTTTACTGTGTTAATAATTGCATTTTCTTTATCTATAATTCTTTTCCTGATTTATTTAAAGAAGATTTAATTATAAATCTCCTTTCTCTTACTGATAAAAGTTTTATCGATCAATACGAATACAATAAATACCTTCACGAAGAGTATCATAAAGACGAAGGTCCATTTGAAAATGTATCAACATTTTTGTTCCATTTATGCGAAGAAGATGGATATGAAAATGAATTTCAATTTGTTTTACATGAGCGTTATAAAAGACATTTGAATTTATATGATTGTGATTGGATGAAATTATACCAATTTGTTAGTGGTAAAGAAGAAATAACTCAAGAAGATATGTATAACTATTTCGAGGACTATTCTCCCTTTTCTGGGTTCTAATCAAAAGAGAAATACTATGAGCTATGATGCAGAAGTTTATAAAGTGTTTATTGCATCTCCTGGGGATGTATTACAGGAGCGTCAGATTGTTCGAGATGTTATTCAACAATGGAATTGTAATAATTCAGAAGATAAGGATATCATTCTTCAACCAGTGGGATGGGAAACTCACTCATTTCCCAGTGCTGGAAAATCAGCTCAGCAATTAATAAATGACCAGTGTGTAAATGATTGTGACTTGTGTATTGGTATTTTCTGGACAAAACTTGGAACTCCTACAGATTCTCATATTAGTGGAACTGTTGAGGAAATAGAATATTTTATTAAGACTGGAAAGCCTGCAATGATATATTTTTCTGACAAATCTCCAGCTAGCTTAAACGATGTTGATCTCGAATCCTATGCAAAAGTAAAAGCATATCGAACTGAATTTGAGAATAATCATAAGGGTTTATATGCCGCCTTTTCTAATCAACATAATTTTCGGGAAAATTTGTCGAATCATTTACAGTTGATGGTTAACCGGGAATTTGGGGAGAATATTTCGCAGAAAGAGATTGCTACCTCTTCAAGGATATTACAACTTTCTGACAAAGCAAAAGAGCTATTGCTTGAAGCTTCAGAAGGAAGTGGACAAATAGGAAGCTTATTTAGTCAAGGACATGACCTACTTGAAGTTATCAACGGGAAAGAATTTGTTTTCCCGGATTGTAATCTATCCGTTAGAGAGATTACAGAATGGAAGGATTCATTGCAAAGCTTGATTAAGACTGGACTGATACGATCCCAAAATCCCCAAAACACTGCCTTTGAAATTACGTTGAAAGGCTTTGAATATGCAGATAAGTTAAAATCAGAAAAAAAGTGCATAAGATTAAATAAGCAAGAGGAAGATATTTATTGTAAAGCCTTAAAAGAAGATTCTGGTGAAATAACATGTATTACTGCTGCTGAAAACTCTATGGATATTCAAGTTGGAATATCCAGATTGGAAATTCCTCAGAATCATAAGAATATTAGTTTATATCAGAATGCACTCAGGAAATTGGTGAAATATGGTTTTATCTGTTATTTTAGCTCCGAAAGCAGTGGACCTATTGAGGTTTACAAGGTAACAAAAAAGGGTTATGAATTTGGTGCTGACAATAATCTTCTTTAACTTTTCTCTCGAAGCGTCCTACAATTAATGATTTTTCCTTCCATTTACCGTATAGGCAATCTGCGCACAAAAAATATGTAAAAAATATGTAAATTTGAACTCAAATGGCGTCATTTTGCAGTATGTTGCGTTATTATGCGTTTATTGAAAGGAATAGAAATTTGAGGTTAAAATTATAAGAAAATGGTACCCGGGAGAGGAATTGAACCTCCGACCAATAGTTTAGGAAACTACTGCTCTATCCACTGAGCTACCCAGGCATATTAAAATACTGAGTTAATATGCTATGAATGTCCGATTTTTCAAATTTTCTGCTAGGATTTTTGTCATAATTTATATAACGCATAATAATCTGACGCGTCTGACAGAAAAATACAAAAAATACTCCGGCAAATATTGGATTGTGCGGCTTGCATTGAGCGTGTGACTATGCTATCTTACTGGGATTTTATCTGTTTTCCTGTTTTGGGAATCCGGGGTTTGGGCTCAGTATGGCGTTTGAACGGCTTTTTACCGGAAAATCAGGAAATGATGTAAAGAGAGCGTAAGAGATCGTGAATATTTTGATAAAGGGAGTTGGCGTATGTCCGTGAAATATAAACTGCTTTTCGCCGTCGTTGTCCCCGCAATTCTGCTGGGTTGTCAGGGCGATGACTTTTACCGCAAGCAACGTGAGGAAGCCGCGGAAAAACATTTGAGTGAGATCCGCAGAAATAATGTTGCTAAAGATCGCGTGTTCACACTCAGTGAAGCCATAGATTACGCGCTCAAAAACAACCTTGACCTGAAAGTGCACGCCTTGCGCGAATCCGTGCAGAACGCTAATAAATACGCCGAAGCCCTCAAGATGCTCCCCGAGGCAAACGTTTCTCTCGACCTTACACATAGAAATAATGAGAATGCCAGTCAGTCTATTGACGTAAATACCGGAGACGAAAGTCTTGATTTCAGCCGGAGTTCCCGACGTGATAACGAGCGTTTTAACGTGGATATCGCTTTTAGTGCCATCGATTTCGGGGTGTCATACCTCTCCGCGGTTCAGGCTCAGGATCGTTTCCTGCTGGAAAAGCAGCTCGAAAGACGTGCCTCTCAGAACCTTATGTATGACGTGGCAAAAGCCTACTTCACCGTAGCCGCCACCCAGGATGCCATGGAAAAAACTACGCGCCTCCTCGCCAGATGCGCCGAGCTCGATAAGCTTTTTGATAAAATGGTCAAAAGCGGAGATATCTCACCGCTGCGCCTTATGGACGAAAGAAAACGCTTTTTTCGTGTCGAGGAAGCCCTCATGCAGTTCAGACGCAGGCACGCCGAAGCTGCGGCGGAACTCAAGTCCCTTATGGGTATCGCTCCTGATTCAAATATAAAAGTCGATACCGCCGTTATAAAAAGCGTTGACCCGCGCATTCTGGAACTGCCCAATGTGTACTTCCTTGAAAAAGTCGCCCTGCGTGAAAGACCTGAACTTTACCAGCTCGACATTCAGAAAAACATCATCTCAGCCGACGCCAGCAAAACTATCCTGACCATGTTTCCCAACGTAAAAGCTTTCCTTGACTTTACGCAAGATTCCAACCCATACCTCTACAATCACAGCTGGATAGAAATAGGGCTCAGAGCCGCCTATAATATTGCCCGTTTGCCTGCTAAAATCGCTGAGTACAAAGCTTTTAAGACCGAAGAACGAGAACTGGAAGTAAGAACTATGGCGCTGTCTTTCGGGGTGCTTTCCCAGGTGCGCGTGGCAATGAAAAACGTCGACGAGGTCTATAAACGTTATTTGCTTGATGATCGAATTCATCGCAGCTATCAGGATTACTATAAGACCATGGAAGAACAATTCAAGAAGCGCGCTGGTAACGTTTCTCAGCTCGACCTTGATCGTACTGAGCTCGAAGCCGTCGAGGCGGAGATCATCCGTGTCCAGGCGATCGGCAACTGCTATCTCTCATATTTCAGACTTATGAACGCCGTTGGACTGAGTGTTTCCGGTATTGAGGATGCCAATGCCGCCTTTGCCGAAGTCAGAAGATGCCTCGACCGCGAAGTGCCTTTCTGCCTGGGGATGAACTATGTACGCGACGACGGCGTCATTGTCTATAACGGTATTGAATTTGATGGTTCGATTTCGGAAAATCAGCGAAAAATGCTTGAGAATTTTGCCAAAAACGGATATAGACATGAGCTCAAGGTGGAAGCCCGGCCCGTCGTCATCGATCAGGCTCGCCTAGTCGCCGACATTCGTCGCCGTATCGCCTCCAGCTACAGTCAATACCAGAACCTGCCCGAAGAGAAACCGCTTCCGTCTAAGGGCGAAATTCGCGATGACGGTACGATGATCTATAACGGCGTCGAAGTCAAAAGCGCGGTAATGAGCGATGCCGAACGCGCCGCGCTCGATAAGCTCGCACGTTGAATTTATTAATAGAATACAGATAAAAATAAAGGTAGTCGTTTATGTTCAGAAGAATTTTCTCCGCTTCGCTGGTTTTGTTTTTTTCCATGAGTGCCGTCTGTGCTTTCGCGCAGGATGATAAGAATCAGGAAAAAACTGTCAAATTACTGACCATAGGCAACAGTTTTGCACGAAATGCCCTTAAATATTTGGATCAGATCGTGACAGGGCAGGGACGTAAGATAATCATTGGACGTGCTAACCTCGGCGGCTGCCCCTTGGATAGACATTGGAACAATGCCGAAAAAGACCTGAAAGAATACAAATACAAAGGTAAAAAACTTACCCTGACAGAAATGCTTCAGGCAGAGAAATGGGATATTGTAACCATTCAGCAAGTCAGTCATAAAAGTTTCAAGCGGGAGACGTTTGAGCCTTACGCCGCCAACCTCATCGCGCTTATAAAGAAATACGCGCCGCAGGCGGAAATCGTTATACATCAGACTTGGGCGTATCGTGCCGATCATAACTGGTTTACCAAAAAGGACGCGACTCTTACTCAGCAAAAAATGTACGATGGAGCGCTTGCCAATTATCTCTGGCTGGCGGACAAATATAAATTACGCGTTTTCCCTTCCGGTGCCGCTATTCAGCTCTGCCGCGAAACTCAGCCGGTTAAATTTACTTGCCCCGATCCGAAATTTGATTATAAAAAAGCCGAAAAACCCGCGCTCCCCAATCAAGACGGCTCGCTCATCGTCGGCTTGAGCTGGCGCAAAAATAAAGCAGGTAAATGGTATATGGGCAATGATGCCATTCATGCCAATCCCCGCGCTGAATATATGATCGGTTGCGCATGGTATGAAATGATTTACGGTGATAATGCCGAAAATGTTAAATTTGTCCCGAAGGGTATTGATGAGAAAGACGCGGAATTTCTCCGCAAAACCGCTCATCAAGCCGTGAAAGATTTTAAACAGGTTGATAGTATTAAGAAAAAATAAAAAAAACCGCGTAGCGGGCCGAACGTCGGCCTCGTATTAAAGAGAAAATGTGACGGCAATGGTTTTTGTCAGTGCCATTAAATAAAAATAATCCGTAATAATCGCGGAAATTTGTTAATAAAATGTAAGACCGGAACCGGTACAGGTGTAGATATATATCAACGGCGGAATGTTTTTTCGCCTGAATGACGTTGAAATTTAAATAAAAAGTGTTGATACAGGAGTCGGAAAATGTATTTACTTGAAGACAGGATATTGTTTGACGGAGCCGCCGCGGCGGATGTGGCTGCCGCGATAGCGGAGGCCGAAGCCCAGCAGGAACAACAAGAACAGGAAGATGCGGAACAGCAGGAGCAGGATCAGCAACAGCAGACGCAGGATAGCTCCAATGATTCCGATGATTCATCCTCGTCTTCTGACGAACCTACTTTCATTACCGATATTGACGCGCTCATCGCCGACGCCATGAACAGCGCGCAGCAGGATGTACGCGTCCTGGTGGTTTCTCAGGATATTCTAGATTCAGAAGGACTTATGGATGCCGCCGCCGACAGTACCATAGTCATCACTTACGACCCGAATTCAACGTCTCTTTCCGACCTCCTCGCACAGATTAAGGATTCACTTGGTGAAGACAAGGCCGACTCCATTGCCTTTGCCGTCAAATCCACCGAAAATGGCGACGTTATTCTCTCTACATCTTCAGTTACCAGCCTGGACAGTCTGGCTTCCGACGCCGACCAGCAGGCATTCTGGGAAGACCTCGGCACTATTCTCAAATCCGAAGGACGTGTCGACCTCCTCAGTTCCGACCTGGCTTCAACCGAATACGGCATGGGTCTTATCGATTCCATTTCCGACCTCTGCGACGCTGATGTCGCGGCGTCTGACAACACCACCGGCGCCGATGGCGACTGGATTCTCGAAACTGACAGCATCGACCTGGTCGACCTCTATTTCGACGGCGAAAAAATCGACGCCTACACTGACAATATCACTATCGCACCTAATACAATTGAAAACTCCAGAGATCTGGTCATTATCAATAACGCTATCAATGATTATCAGTTTATTGCCGATCAAGTCGGAGACAATGCGGATATTCTTTATATTGAAGGATTTGATGCTCTTGATCAAATCAATAGCTATTTGGCCGAGCATGAGGGCGTATATGATTCCATTCATCTGATGGTTCATGGTGGCGACGGGCATTTTTATCTTGGCAGTCAGCGTGTAGACGGGGACACTATCAGTGCCCTGAGCGGTGAATTCGCGGAAATGGGACAAGGACTTACTGCGGATGGGGACATCTTTATATATGGTTGTGAACTGGCCGCGTCTGAAAACGGTAGAGCTCTCGTCAATATTATTGCGGGTATTACCGGTGCGGATATAGCCGCTTCTGATGACATCACTGGTATCGCCGGAGACTGGCATTTGGAGTATACCGTTGGTACCATTCAGTGCGCAGGATATGTCCTTGACTATAATTATAATCTGAAAAACATCACCGTCAATGATGTTACAATGGACGTAAATCCGATTGCCAGTAAAATCACCCTGCGTGAGGCTATCGAAGAGCTTAACGCTCTGGAGGGTGGCGGTACTATTACTTTTGCTAATGCCGACACACTCAAAGGCACAACCGTAAGGCTTGATTCTGGTGTTGATTATGGGGAACTTGTAATCAGTAACGCCATCACCATTAACGGACAGATAAGCCTTGGTGATGATAAGTATACATATGTTACCATTACGCGTGCCGATGCGTCGTTTGATACGAGTAATCTAGATAACGATGCTTTATATACTTTTTATTACGGAATAGTTTCAGATAATCGCATAACTGAGGTTAATGACAGGATTGCTAATTATGGGGTGGGGGCTGATTTTGACGATGTGACAAACCCTGTAGACCAAACCTATATAACGGGGAATCTTAATGAAGCAAGTAGCGCGGCTCAAACAGCAGATAGCAGGTTTGATTCTGCTATTACCGAGGCAACCGCGCTTCTTGCCGATGCGCTTGCTACTTACAATGCGATGCCGGCGGGAACCAACAAAGACCTGGCTCTAATAGCTTATAACAATGCCTTGGCATCATACAACACGCTCTTGAATTATCAGACTAATTTTGACACGGCGGCTGTAGCCCTTGCGGGCATAGGAACATTGGCGAATGCAGATTATAGTGATAATGTTGATAATGGAAAACTGAGTGATGTCAGAGTTAACAGTGAGGCGATAAACGACAATACCACAGATGCATATAATGAAGTAGGCGACTTTAAAGACTACATAAATGAAGTTCAGACGTATGCCGACAGAGAAGGAGTAGGGAGCAAGTTTCGTCTGGTCAGGGTAACAGACAATGCAGTGGTAACCATATTGAATACAAGGTTCAACGCTGGTTACGTTAATGAATCGGTTGATGTGGGTAAAGGTAACGGGGGCGGCATTTACAATACTGGTAATCTTACGCTTATTAACGTAAATGTCGCTAACAGTTACGCGACCGGCAACGGCGGAGGCATATATAACGCTGGTGAATTGACCATTAACCTTGAGCCTTCACGTTATGCCAAGTCAGATGAAGCATATTGTTCTGTTCGATACAATGAAGCCGCCATTTCTGGCGGTGGCATTTTTAATGCTACGGGAAAAGTTACAATTACCGGAGAGGGTGTCAATAACTCAGTAACGATATCAGGCAATAAGGCCGCAGGTGGCTCCGGAGGCGGATTTTATACTGAGACCTCAATTGACCTGACTTATACATCTGTATCAGGGAATAGCGCAGTAGCAGGCGACGGTGGCGGCGGATATATCAAGGACGCCACCGATAACTCATATTTTCTCAGAGTTGATTTTAATCACAATACCGCCGCAGGCGATGGAGGCGGTCTCTATACTAATAATATGAGTGGTGATCTGAAAATCAGATATTCATTTATCAGCAACAATACTGCAAGCGGCAATGGCGGCGGTATTTATATGGTTGATTCCGGTAATTTGATTATTACAGGCCAATATACCGATTCCACTATCAATGGCGTTCTTCAACCTACGGTTTTAGGTACAAGCTGGGATTATTCATCTGTGTCCTCTAACACTGCGTCCGGTTCCGGCGGCGGTATTTATATGGTCAATAGTGGAAACATGACGCTTGATTTCGTCAAGTTAATCAGCAATACTGCTGCGCTGAATGGTGGCGGTATTTATATGAGCAATTCCGGCAATGTATTAATTTATGATTCACAGTTTGAGTCAAACGGGGCAACTAATGGCGATGGTGGTGCTTTCTATTGGAATCCTACTTCCGCAGCGGCTACGTTTACTATGTATACTTCCGCCGTAATCAGTAACAATACTTCTAACTCCGGAGATGGCGGCGGATTTTATTTTACTAAAGGCAATTTTACTGTGGAAAACAGCACTTTTGCTTATAATACGGCTAACAGTGGCAATGGTGGAGCAATCTATACCGATAGTGGCAATGTTAAAATGACGTTCTGTACTGTGGCATACAATAAAAGCACAGGTGGAGGAGATGGTAACGCATTTTATTTTAATAATACAACAATTTCATTGACAAATAATATTATTTACAATACAGGTGGGTATCAAACGGGCATTCACCATTATGTATTTGCAGGTTCTTCCACGGTGAGCTATGCCGGGTATAATATAGTCAGCTATAATGATGCCACCGGCGGTTATGATTTTAGTAGCGGGACTGGTAATATAGTAAGTGCCAACGCAAATTTTGCGGGAGGACAGCTTTATCTGGATACAGAGTTGATGTATCATGCCAATTATAAGACAAAATGCCTTGCTATAACTAACGAGGCGAGTATTGCGTTTGCCGGGACTGCGATTTCAGCCATATCGTATGACCAGCGCGGAAACTATCGCTATGCAACCTCCGGACAGAGTGGCAGAGATAACAAAGCCAAAGTCGCCATTGGCGCCTTTGACCCGATATTCTATTTGGTGGTGGATACAAAGGCAGATGATTCATCCGTTTTGAATAGTACTGACATCAGCTTGTATTCCAATAAAGCACTTGGAGATAAGGTTACTCTTAGAGAGGCAATATACTGGATTGATAATTATGAGCCGGGAACTGAATACAGCGTAACTGACAATGATAGACGCTATATATCTTTTGATACAAATGTGTTCAAGCTTAAAGCTGGCGAAGATAATACTATACATTTGCAAAGTTACAATGGTGGAAGCAATACTTCTCAGATTGAAGTTGGTTTTTATCGCAAGATCCTTAGTGGAAAACAAATAGTCATTGACGCACCTGATACGCTTCAGACCGATTCATACAGAATTACTGTTGATGGCGGCAACCTGTACCGAGTATTTTCCATCACCAGCGGTCATGTTACCATAAATAATTTGACTGTGGAAAACGGCTCCGTCGCGAATACCACCAGCGTTTGGAATTCTAACGATGTTAGCTGTGGTGGCGGGATAATTATTACTGGTGGAGCCTACACCACTGTATACTTGAACAATGTTCTAGTTACGGACTGCAAAGCCACCGGCACAAAAGGATCCGGAGGGTTCGGAGGTGGGATTTATAATGCGGGATATCTTTACATGACGGATTCCACTATAACAGAGTGTT
>JAFGXT010000300.1 GCA_016936495.1 Victivallales bacterium | reverse complement strand
GCCACGGCGACGGTGATCACCGTGCTTTACTCCATATTCTTTTTAGGCTGCACCCTGCTCATTGTGCCTGGAATATGGTATATGATAAAAAAAGAACAATACCACGAGCTAATACTGCTCGCGGGAGTATGCGCATATTTGTGGATAATCCCGGTGGGCAATCTTGACTGGCGTTTCCGTATGCCCGCAGAACCTTTACTATTTATATTTATCTGTTCAGGAATAGTATACCTGAATGAAAAATATATAGAAAAACAACCCAAAAAGGAGAAGGTACAGTGAACTTATTCGCCAAAACAACAGCATTAACAGCCATGCTGGCGTCCATGAGCACATATTTGTGCGCGGAAGTCAAGTTACCGGAGATTTTCGGCAATCACATGGTACTCCAACAGGAAGCACAAGTGCCGGTATGGGGTAACGCTGCCCCCGACGAAAAAGTAACGGTCAAATTCAACGGACAGCAGAAGTCGGCGATAGCGGGGAAGAACGGCAAATGGAAACTCGAACTCGACCCAATGAAAGCGGGAGGACCGTTCAAAATGGAAATCTCCGGGTCTAACAATATATCTTTAGACGATGTACTTGTTGGTGAAGTATGGCTATGCTCGGGTCAGTCCAATATGGAATGGATGGTGAAAAATACGAATAACGCAAAAGAAGAGATTGCCAATGCCAACTATCCCCAGATAAGGCTATTTCATGTAAAAAGATCCTGGAAAACCATGCCACAGGACAAACTTGAAGCAACCTGGAAAGTTTGTTCGCCGGAAACTATACCGTCTTTTTCCGCAGTAGCGTATTTTTTCGGGCGAGAACTCAACAAAACACTAAAAGTACCTGTAGGGCTCATCAACTCATCCTGGGGCGGTACCCGTATCGAACCATGGACGCCTCCGGTCGGGTTCAAAACCATCCCTGCACTCAGATCTATATCAGAACAAGTCATTGCCAGAACTCCCGGCTCTGACATTAATAAGAAATTGCTTACGCAAGCCATTAACAACTATAAAAAATGGCTGGCACAAGCTGAGGTTGCGCTGACGGATGGTACCGCAATCGCCCCTCCCGCCCAATACCCCAAAGATCTAAAGCCCTTTGCCAACCACCAATCACCTACAGTGCTGTACAATGCCATGATCAATCCGCTGGTTCCATATGCCATACGCGGCGCGATCTGGTATCAGGGTGAATCCAACCGCGGCGAAGGCATGCTCTACGCGGAAAAAATGCGAGCTCTTATCGAAGGCTGGAGAAATGTATGGGGCAACGACAAACTGGCATTCTACTTTGTCCAGCTCGCACCTTATAACTATAAAAACAATCCGGAAGCTCTTCCAATGATCTGGGTGGCTCAGGAAAGTGTGACCAAAACCATTCCCTACACCGGCATGGCGGTTATAAATGACGTAGGAAACCTCAAAGACATCCATCCCCGCGACAAGCAAACCGTGGGCTATCGTCTGGCGCTTCAGGCACTCAATAAAACCTATGGCAAAAAGGATATAGTCAGCAACTCCCCGCTCTTCAAGGACATGAAAATCGACGGCAATACCGCTGTAATCACTTTTGACAACGCGGAATCACTGAAGACCCGTGACGGCAAAGTTCCGACCTGGTTTGAGATTTGCGGCGGCGATGGCGCATTCTACAAGGCGGAAGCAGTCATCTCCGGCAACACTGTATCACTCAGCGCAAAAGAAGTGCAAACTCCCTTTGTCGCACGTTTTGCCTGGGATATGCTTGCCGAGCCCAATCTGGTCAATGAAGCCGGACTGCCGGCGTCAGCATTCAAAGCCGGGGAAATACCGGCACGTGGCACACTCGACGCCATTATCCCGGAAGCAAAGGATTTCAAATTAATTTATAAACTTAACCCAGCATCGCCCAAAATGACCGGCAATGGCACCAGGATGGTCTATGCAATAAACAATTCCGCCGACATAGTCGGGGAAATAGATAAAATCGCTTACGCGCTTATTCTCAATGGTAAGGATTATGTATTTGTAAGCATGGATCCGTTTACCACCGACCTGAAAAAAATCGGCGTACCAGACAAGGCCTCAGGCGCGCGTTTTCAGACCATGATAAAAAACATGACCGTCAAATCGAATGTGGCAGGGATCAAAAACGGAGCATTCCCGGAAGGTGGAAACATTGAATTCTGGGATTGCAACTATGGTCAAGGTAATGCGGCGAACATTCCCGGAGCCTCGGCAAGCGCATTTGATTTTGGCGATATGATGAACACCAGCGCCTCTCCCGGCTATGGATCAATGCAAGTGCATAACTATAGCGAGAAACAAACGTTGTTTGCGTTCAATAACTTCAGAGCCGGAGGCAAAGCCGATCTGGGTATCGGCAACAAGTCAAGCGGAAGCCCTGACTGGACTTTTTCCGGTAACGCCGGAAGCCATAAATCAGCCGAACTGTTTGTTCTGGTAAAACTCAAATAAAAATTCTTGCGGGGAAGCCCTGAAAAGCTTCCCCGTTACCATTTTTCTCCAGTATAACCGCTTTCGGGAATATAGGATTCCTTGTACTTCCAGCGAAAAGTCTCCATGATATTAGCATAGAGCCTCACCCAGCGGAATATCTCCTTATAAAAGGGAAATAACGGTACATACCAAAGTAAAAACCACTCAGAAGAGCGCCGTTCGCTGAGAGAAATCGCCGACATCAAGGCGAAAAAAGCCATTGCAACATACAACAGGTAGGACATACTGAGCGCAAACACCAGCAACTGCCAGTCAAAAATAATCATCACCACCAGATATACCACATAAGCGAAAGGCAGTATATATATCATAAGCCATTCCTGAGCCAACTCAAAAAAGTTTTTAAAAGGAAAACGCTTGAAATTCATAATATTCTTGTGCTTATGGAAATAAGTTCTTACCGCGCCCTTATCCCAGCGTATTCTTTGCCGCGCCAGGACATAGAGCGTATCTGGAACATTGGTCATGGCGATGGCATAAGGGGCAAATTCTATTTCCCATCCACACTTACGTATCTTAAGAGAAAGATCGGCGTCTTCGGCAAGTTCTGGATCCCAACCGTAAAAATCCAGCAGAGCCTCGCGACGGAACGCGCCGAACGCCCCGGAAGCCTGCAAAGTAGTGCCGATGAATGAAGTCCAACGTTTCCACAATCCGATGGACAGCGCGTACTCAATTGCCTGACAATCCGTCCAGAAGCTCACGCCGAGATTACGCACTTTGAGATTTCCGGCCACGGCTCCGACTTTGGGATCGTAGAAAGGCCCCAGCATACGGTCGATGATGTCGTAGTCATAGCTGGTATCGGCGTCAACACTGATGATAAACTCGCCGGTAGCGACCCGCAGTCCCAGATTTGAAGCCACCGGCCGTCCGGCTCGCCCGGAGGCTGCACTATTGCGGAAAAGCCTTATTTCACCCCGATCGGCATATTTTTTACATATGGCATACATTCCATCGTCGCTGTTATCGTCAATGACGATTATCTCTTTGTTGGGATAATTTAAAGCGAGCAGAGAATCAATGGTTCCAGAAATGATCTTCTCCTCGTTTCTTCCGGCAACAATAATACTGACCGATGGTTGCAGTTTTATGAAATCCTCTTCGGCTGCGGTATTAGCACGGGAAACGCCAAGTAATTTCAACACCGGAATCATGAGAGTGGGAATGAAATACCGGGGTAATTCAAAAAACAGCACCAGCGGAAAAAAAAACATTATGGCGGTGGCAAAGGTGTATCGTTCGATCTGATAAACATAAAAGTCCCTTATCGTCATGGATATATAGATCAAGTGGTCAATTATGTTCATAATTTTATTCTCTTTCAAATATTACGTATCCGCTTTGTCCAGGCATGACGTCTTCTGGAAACCGGCGGTCATCAAGTTCTACTTTCAGATAATAATATTTTGTTGAAAGCATCTTCCGATTGACCAGCTGACCAGGCGGAGAAACCAAAGTAGGCATAATGAAAGAAACCGAAGAGACGAAAAAATCTTTATCCATTTTCACTTTAGCACTTTGACCGATCTTAAGCTTATCTTTATAGTGCGCTCTGACATATGCGTACGCCTTGATATTACCGGGTTGAGACAAGCTTACAACGGATTCACCCTTTTCAATAAAGTTGCCCATAGCTTCAACTCTGCCGACGACCAGTCCGTCGCAGGGGGATATTACATCGACCAGATAGCCTGAATCATATTCACGTATGTTGGCTATGGGAACTCCACTTTTTTCCAGATATTTAGTGGCAGCGCTCATTGCCTCCTGTTCAAGAGATTGATTGCCGGAAATACTTTGCTGAAATTGTGTCAAATTTTGCTGCGCCGCGTCCAGCTCCGCCTTAAAGGCGACTTGAGCCAATTCACTGTTCTTATATTTCTCATAAGCTTCATTGTATGATTTCTGAGCCACCAGCAGATCAGAACGGTTAATGGCGTCAAGATTCCACAAGCGGTCAGCGCGCTCTTTTTGTTCCTTGTAGAAAGTGTAATCAAAAGAATTTTTCTGCAAGGTATTGAGTCCGCGATCGTGGGCGATTTGCGCCAGTTGCACTTCAAGAGCAAGTTTGACGCCCTCCTGTTTCATCTGTTGTACTTGAAGTCTAAGCTGCAAGGCATTAAGCGTCATATCCAGTTTTATGCGATCCAACGTCATATTGTGTTGAATTATTTCCCTGCTGGAGGCTATATCCACAGCAGGGGAAATAAACAATGTAGCCACTTTTTCACCACTCTTTACGCTTCTCTGATTTTGGGGAATAATCCATTTGATTTCCGCCGACACCGGAGCTCGCAGGGGAATAACGTTATCCTCGATAAGAACGACCCCCTTGACCGGGCTCATATAAAAATACGCATAAAGGCTGATAGAAATCAATATCAGCACAAGAGTGATGAAGCGCATACGTTTGAAAAAGTTTTTTTTATCGACGGCAACACGAGCCATCTGAGACACTGTCCTTGAATTATCTTCAAGCTTTCTTATTCGTTTTATAACCATGATATATTTCCCGTCATTCCTGCATTTTCCGGAAGCTGTTGTAATCGTGAAACACCAGTCCGGTAAAGTTTGAATATGCTTTAAACAATTTATCACACGCGGTATACACTTCTTCCAAATACCGGTATGTCATTCCATAAAAAGAGATGAATTCCTCATTTACAGGCGCAGTTTCCAGTGCTACGGCGAACTTGCAATGCCGCAAGTCCTCGCGGGACAGTATGGGCAGCACCTTACCGCTTATCAGGCGTTCGCTGTTGAGGTATGCCATAATCGTCATGCCTGAAGAGTAGCGGGCGATCTCCACCATAAAATCCTTACCGCCGTCATATTTTATACCGTTGTAATTGTAGGATATATCCACGGTGAGGTTTTCACGTCCGACTTTTTTCGAAATGTATTTGAGCATATCTATGTACAAGCGGCACAGCTCATCACAGCGCGGGATCCAGTCAGGCATGCCATGAGGTTCGACGTCGAGGTGAATTCCGGCAAAACGCGCAGAGCCATTAAGCTCACGGCTGGAGTTAAAGGAATCAAACACTTCGATCAAACTGCTTATCTCTTTCCGATACCCTGAAGTTATCCAATCCATATTGCCCATCATGGCATATACTTCTATGCCCTGACGCGAGCAAACATCTAGAAAATAACTGAATTCCAGGTCATATTTTTCCAGATAAAACTCTTTATCCCGGGTGCGGGAAATAAAACAGTATACCCGGTTGATATTTCGTTTGCGACAGAGTTCGAGAAAAGCGTTACGTGCCTCACGGCTGTTGACCACATCCAGAGACGTCCACAAATAAAGACCGCGAACGTCCTCGGGAGCGTTGATGCGTGCAGGATCAGTCTGCCGGATCATGTCGGGCAGTAACTTAAACGAACACGCACTTACAGCGTAAAGTTTTGCCAGTCGCCGGAAGTATTCGCATTTCATGCGCATGAGATTATTTTTTTCATTATACATTTTTAGTGCGTTTCCTACAGTATCGTCATAGTTACGGAGATAAAAAGATGTTTGCATTTCCTGAAATTCCAGCGTGCCCAGTTCCTCAAACACTTTGGACAAACGCAGTCTTTCCTGATAGAAATCCTTACGCACCCTGCCCGATTCCAGATAACGTTGTTGTACTATCAGGTCTTTATACGCTTCGTGTATATCGTATTTGATCTGTGCCTGAACACGATATTTTTCTTGACGCAAGGATTCTATCCTGCTTGCCCAGTTGTCATAATAAAGATTATAAAGTTGCGGCAATCTAAGGGGCTTCACATAATTGGCTCCAAGGAGGAGAAAGTCATCCAGCGCTTTTGACCAGTCCCAGAAGCCCCAGCCATAACTGAGGGAAACGCTTACTCCTGCCGTCCGGGTTGAGGGCGGGCCCATATCACGTGTTGCGGCGGCTTCCATTATCATGGCGTTGATGCGCTGTATGTCCGGGTGGTTGATCTGAGCCTGTGCCTGAAACCAATCCAGCGGCGGCAAGTCTGTTCTATAATCGAACAATGTCGTCATATCCGGCAACTCCAATTCTATACCTTTATCCATATTCAAGCCCAGAAGCGTAGCAATTTTCAATTGACAGGCAATAAGGTTTTCCACCTCATTGTGCAGTTCAGCTTCTGTTGTCAAAACGGCTTCAGTGGCAGCAAGATATTGCTCTGGACGACTGGTGCCGGCGTCTTTTTGAATTCTGATTTTATAAAGATTGCGTTGCCCGGTCTCCAACATAAGTTTGTAATTTTCAATACACAATTTATGTTCGGCATAATCAAAACACGCCAAAATCAGCTCGGAAATATATTCATTTACGGTTTTATAAAGCATCTCCCGCGCAGCTTCCGCCTGCCATTTATCCCGGTCGCCGATAGCCTGACGCAAAGGGATGTTGGGGATAACCGGTATGGATAGTCCGCCGATAAGGCGAAGAAAATTTTCTTTCCCTATATGATCCCCGACGTCAACGTCTTCCGTTTTTTCCCTGACCAGTATATTATTGGCTAGAGAATAATATCCGGCTCCAAAAAAATCCACACCTATGTCATAAAAGTTTTCAGACGATTCAGCCACCGCCGCCTCATAATTATAATAATCACGCAATATCACCGGGGAAGCAGACAGCCCAAGCGAAGCGATTTGTTGAAAACTGAACTTTCTTACCAGCCCAGAATCGCCGCTTTTGAGCGGATTCCGCTTGAAATTGTCGATACGCATGTAATTTTCTTTTAGCCGGGCGTAAGGAATAAAGCGAAATGCCTCATTTATTTCCTCCGTGGTGGCGCCGCGAACATTTCCGCTCTCTCCTTCATAAACAAAGAAATCTCTACCCCTCCCCGCCTCCTTCACAAAAACAAGCAAACCTGATTCAGGCAGAAAGTACGGCATGGAAGCATTATCCGAAATCTTTTCTTTGTTATTACCATCGGCGTCCATCCGCCAGAGCGAACTCTCCCCTTTGCTGTCAATCTGAACATAAGCGATGATGTTATAAGAGCCGTTGAACATCGGCTGTACATTCTCTTCGCGGTTGGAGGTAAGCATCACAACGTCCTTGATCGACCAGTCGCCACTGTGCAGATCATGCTCCAGCGTCAGCTTAAATATCTCATAATCATCCATCATAAAGTAAGGCAATATGGTGCCCTGCCGCAAAGAGACGATGACCTCATGCAATTCCGCATCATTGCTACGCGCAATGATTCTGGAATTATTCCGGTCAACCGGACAACTCACAGCTATGGCGCTGCTGGAAAACAGCCGCTGGTAAAAGCGTAACACGGGCGGATTATCAGCCCAGCAGATGCCGACCACCCCGTAATTTTCCATATTGTCCATGGATTCATACGACAAAGGTTCCAGTCCGTGAAGGAACGAGGTTTTATAATAGACCGTGTCATTTTCTTTTTGCATCTGCATTGCCTTTTTGGCGTCGAAAGGAATCCGCTGACGGTTAAGACCGGATATGTTGCGGCGGTAAAGATTATAATGATCCTCCTGCCGGTTAAGTTCGGCTTCATCAAAGCGGTCTCTCACACGCTGATTATTGCAGGACAAACTAAAAAAGATGCAACACAACGCGATGAACCGGAATATAAAAGAAAAGCAATATTTAATCTTCATCATTTCCATCGCTGATTATTATCTCTTCAGGCAAACCAGAACAGTGAGCGTCAAAATCCTCAATTATGGCTTTTAACAATTCTTCGCCCGGTATTTTTTCGCCCCGGTTCAGTTCACGGATAAAAATACAGGCATGATGATTTAGAGAATGCTCATCAGACCTGACAAATTTCTGGATCATATGTCCCAACCGGGTAACATCGTCGATATCCTGACGCGGAATACTTATCATGATATTACGCGCGATATCGACGGACACGGTATCCGCCGCCTTTTTATTTTCTCTGATAAAATCCAGAATATGGTTTATAAGTTTGACGTTTATATCCTTTACCGCCACAATCATCACACTGAGCCGGTCTCCGTATTCTCCGGCGCTGAGATAGTCGCGCTGTAACATGAAATTAAAGAAATCCATATTATGACAGGCATATTCGTCCATTGTGATCAACTCATCCAGTTGAAAAACATTGAACGAGTTGTGTTCCACTATCTTATAAGCTTTTTGCCCGGGAGTATATGAATAAATGCTCCGTACCACCACTTCTTCGGCTTTGCCGGTGTAGTTGCAGGAAAAACAATTAAAATTAAGTTGCGGATCATTAAATACATACTCGCAAGTATGACATACATAGGTATTGGTAGGCTTCTCGTAGTCCAATCCGATATGCCGCAACTGCTTTCCACACTTCGGACATATCATTTCAGGGTGCAGTGAATCAGTGAAATCCGAAGCAGGCCCCACATATCCGCAAGAAAAATGATGTAACACCTCTTCAATATGAATATCCAGTTCACCGCACTTCGGACATTCTTCACGGAAATTCAAAGTGTGAAATGAACAACGCGGACACAGATTAACACGGTTTTCCAGCTTGGGTACAACAATATTCTGATCGCGATAAGATTGCAGAATATCAAATTCATCGCCTGGATCCAAAGCAAAAAAATCTGTCAGCAGCGGATAATAATAAGCCACGTTAACCTTGGCATTGTACTGCGGCAGTATTACCGGACTTTGAAGCGTAAGCAGATACTTGAGAAAATCAAGACGTTCTTCGTCGTTGATTGCCTCTACCTGTTCCTGACCGGCAAACATATCCTCATCAGCAATCCCCACCTCAATCATGATGTTCTTCACCATACTGAAAACGGCTTTACGACTGAACGGACGGTATAAAACTCCTCTGAAGCCAAAATTCAGGCACTGACGATAAAAAGAATCCGAGTTGTCGGCGGTACAAATAATAAAAGGTATTTCTCTGAAATAAGGATTTTCCTGCCTGATCCGTTTAAGCACGTCAAACGCGGACATGTCCTGGAGATTTTGCGAAATAATCACCAGCATCACGTCCTCATGATTCAGAGCCATCAGCTCCGAACCGAGACTCACTTCCATCGCCGGTAACCCGTGCGTCGAAAGCGAACGCTTCAACTTATTACGGCTTTCCTGAATGGAATCGGCCAGCAGTATTTTTTTCAACTTTTATCCTTTTATTTTACGATCACCTGTTATTACCCCTTATACATTTTACTAGCTAGCCTCACACAATGCAAGCTTTTTGCTAAGTTTTTAAGCTCACTTTGCGCAAACAACAACCATTGGCTTGCAAGATACAGCCCGGCAATACTTGATTTTTATGTCACGAATGCTAGATTATAACAATAAAAAAACGGGAATCCACCCCAGAAAAACGATGAAGCAGACTGAAGCTATCTATATAAATATCGCTGAAATCCTAAAACAGCGCATCATTTCCGATGATGGCGGAAACTTTATTCCCAGCGAAAGCGCTTTGCAAACGGAATTCAAAGTCAGCCGTGTAACCATTCGTAAATCACTAAAACTTCTGGAAGAGCGCGGATATATCAGAACTATCCCCGGACGCGGAAGAATTATCAGCGCCACAGCACTGTCAATCCCGCTCAACCGTCGTAAACAGAAAAACATCGCCTGCATCTATACGACCTCACAGCCTTGTTTTGGCATTTCCGCCAACAGCTTTATGTTTTCAGCAAGGAAAGCAGGCTACGGCTGTCCGGTATATTTTCTTGAGACCAGATCGGGAATTGAACGTTTTGTATATGAATTAAACCCGGAAAACTGCTCCGGCATAGCCGGGATAGGACACATCAGCAAGGATATCGCCGAGCAACTTTATCACAAAGGGTTACCCGTGGTATTCATCGGCAGTGACAACCCGATTACGCTTGATTCATTTTGCACCGATAACTACTCAGGCGGCTACATGGCGGCGGAACACCTGCTCAAGCACGGGCACCATAATGTGATCGCCTTCGGCCCTTGGTCCGGACATGAAGAATACAATCAACGAATATCCGGATTGAAAGACGGTTACGCACAAAACTCCGCCAGCCATAATATCGCGACGGTGGATATTGACGCTCATGACCTGTCTGGCATTGATATTAACGCGTTCAGCGCGGCATTTGTATCATCAGACCTCTATCTGCGCAAATTTTTTGACCTCACCGGACTGCCAATTGATGCAGTTCCCGGACGTATAAGCATTGTCGGCTACGATAATTTCATAAACAATTTTAAACCAACTCCACTACGTACCGACTCCATCGAACAGCCATGGGAAAAAATGGCTGAACTGGCGTTCAAACAACTCAAGAGCATGATAGAAGAACCAGTTCATACCAGTCATATCAAAATGAAAGTACGCCCGATCTTAAAAAAATACGGTACCGTAACAAAAGTCAGCACGCCTTAAGGAGTTTAAAATCCAAAAGTAAGCTGTTCGCTTTCTTCCGTTTCACCGGAATCGTCCTGCTTTGTCTCAGTGTTTGTGCCAAGGGATGCCAGCCAGTCTTCCAGCGCCACGACCGCCACTCCGGCTTTACGTGCCTTTGAAAGCTTACCGCCTGAAGCCCCTGGGTCAACCGCCACCAGAAGAGACAGTTCACTGCTCACGGAATCAACCACCTGATAGCCATGCGCCTCGGCAAGTTGTTCGTAATAAGAACGTTTTTCCGGCATCTTCCCGGTAAAACATATGGTTTTACGCTGTCCGCCGCCGCCCTTGGAGTCAATCACCTCGACGCAGCTGCGCAATTCATCGATAAACACTTTTTGCGCACGTAGTTCCCGCACTAGAACCTTTGCGCGTTCGGGACCGATACCGTTTTGCTTCTCCAATTCCAGCTCATCCATAGCGGCAAGTTCATCAAGTGTAAACAAATTCAAAAGCTGGCGTGCGATATTGACGCCTATGCCCTGAATATTAAGCGCGGCAAGCAGATTGTAATCTGCAACCTTGCGGGCTCCGGCTATCTCACGGAGAAGGTTGTCGGCAGATTTGTCCTTGAACCCCTCAAGCCTGAGTATGTCTTCACGGGTAAGGCTGAAAATATCCTTAAGACTTTTTACGCCCAAAGTCTGCATCATACGCCGGATATTCGGCTCGCCCAGGCGCTCTACGCCGATATTCCTGACGGCGGCGGTAAGCCGCTGAACCAATGTCTCGAAGCATTCAGGGTTGATACAGCACAATTCCGGTCCCTGACGCACCAGCTCATGACCGCAGCATGGACAGTTACTTATAATACAGCTCTTACGCGTCTCCCCTGGTTCGGCACTGACACTATAAGGCGTTTTTGACTTTGGTGGATTATGATATGATTTCCTACAGTGTTAAATTCAGTGAGTTGAAAGACCGCTGGCCGGGG
>JAFGXT010000299.1 GCA_016936495.1 Victivallales bacterium | reverse complement strand
CAGCGGCGCGGTGCGTGTCCTCGCCTGTGCGTTGATGAAAATAGCCAATGATATTCGTTGGCTGGGCTCGGGACCGCGTTGCGGTATCGGCGAATTGTGCCTGCCGGAAAATGAGCCAGGTTCATCAATTATGCCGGGTAAAGTCAACCCGACTCAGAGCGAAGCTATGACGATGGCCGCCGCGCAGATAATCGGCTTGGACACGGCAGTGGGCATAGCCGGATCGCAGGGGAATTTCGAATTAAATGTATTCAAACCGCTGATGATTTTCAATCTGCTTACGGAAGTGCGCCTGGCGTCGGACACTTGCCGTTCGTTTGCCGAACATTGCATCGAGGGGCTGGAGGTGAACCGCAAGAAAATCACTGAATATCTCAGTTCCTCCTTGATGCTGGTTACCGCTCTGAACCAAAAAATTGGTTACAATAAAGCCGCAGAAATAGCGCACTTGGCTCATGTTGAAGAACTTACTCTTAAGGAAGCCACTTTGCGTCTGGGGTATCTAAGTGCGGAGGAGTTTGATCAGATAGTAGATCCTGAAAAGATGACACGGATTTAAAAAAGAAAACTCTTTTACCGGAACTTTTCATGAAAATTGTGAGTTTTTCATGGAACTTTTTTCATAACTCTAATGTCATATATTAATGGCGGCTGGATATGCCGTATTTGTTTTTAACGTAAATTTAAACAGAGGTTTGATTTTATGTTTTGAGTGTGAGGAATGAGAAATGAAGTCGTATTGGAAAATATTATTTTTGTGTCTGTTTGTCATGTCTGTGGTGATTTTATGGTCCAGAAAGCCGTGTCTTGAACCCGAAGCTTCTCCGGTGACGCAGGCGAAAAGTTTGCAGGACAGCTTTGTTGAAGTAGCGGAAAAATGTTCTGACGCGGTAGTGGTGATAACCACTGGTAGGAGACTGGCGCTCCGTAACCATGATCATGCTTACAATCAACTGTATAACTATTTCAATTATGGCAAAGTTCCGGAAGAACAGACTGTATCAACCGGTCTCGGTTCCGGTTTTTTTGTCAGTAATGATGGCTATATCCTAACCAATTATCATATTGTCAGAAATCAGGATGTGTTCACCGTCAAATTGAAAGATGAGCGGTCGTACAATGCTGAGTTGGTCGGTTCTGATCCGCTTTCAGATCTGGCAGTGTTGAAGATTAACTCGCCTGATAAATTTCCCTATCTTGAATTTGCCGATTCAGACCGGATACAAGTCGGTCACTGGGCTATTGCCATCGGCGCGCCGTTCAGTTTAGCGCATACCGTAACCGTTGGAATAGTCAGCCATAAACAACGGGCAATGGGAATGAACGTATATGAAAATTTCATTCAGACCGACGCCTCCATAAATCAAGGTAACAGCGGCGGTCCATTGCTTGATCTCAATGGTAAAGTTATTGGAGTTAATGATTTTATATTGTCATCCGGACGCGGTGGCAATATTGGTTTAAGTTTTGCCATCGCCAGTAATCTGGCGGGCAAAGTATGCGAAAGTCTTATCAAATACGGACGGGTTATACGTCCGTGGCTGGGGGTGTCTCTGGGAGAGATTACTCCGGAGCAGAGGGCGCAGTTGAAAATCCGTTCAGGAGTCGTCGTCGCTGGCGTTGTGTCGGGTGGTCCGGCGCATTCTTCAGGTATTGACGCTGGCGATATTATCCTGTCTCTGGGCGACCGCGAGGTATTCAGTTCCAGAGATATTCAATCAGTGGTATTTGAGAGTAACATTGGTGAAAACTTAAAGCTGAAAGTATTCAGGAATAATAAGGTGTCAGAACTTGAGATAAAACTGGAAAAGATGCCTGAATCCAGCTGGAAATAAAATTATAACGGGCAAGCAATTGAGTGAATATTGATATCTTTGTCAAGATAGACAACGAAGATGCCAAAAGAATTTTATATTCTCGGGACTAGTTCGGATTTGGTAATCTTGACATTTCAGAACAAGACTTACTTTTCCCGCCCAAGTTATACAACTTGGCTTCCCGCCTAAGACTTTTCCGGTGATTGGAAAAGAATAACTGGTAAAAAAATTACATTCAAGACATTTATCGTTACGCTAATTTTCGCAACAGCACAAGGACTCCCTACGTTGCCCGTTTTATAAACCTGCAATGAAAACATTGCACGGCTTAAAACTCAAAAAGTGTGTATTTGTGTAGGTTTGACCCCTTGTTTCTGGTGGGGATTTTTCCGTTTTTCAGGTTGAATATTTTATTTATTCAGACTATATTAGGCGGTCTATTTTTCAAATACAGCAGTGCCTCCGGCTATTACTGAATTTGTCATACAAGTAATAAAAGCGCAGATTGCCCAATCTGTCTATAAATTATTTTTTCATAGACAAGTTAATTTAAAAAAACGAGGAGAAGAAGAGAAGATGAAGTGGACTATTTTTTTCACTTTCGCCGCTCTGGTGTCGTTGAGCCTGCTTGCGTGGTTCATGATTCCCAAGCAGGACAACAAAGACAGAACGCCGCTGAAATGGGTTACAGATGCAAATCCGCAACGTGACCCGCAAGTTGATACGTTCAATAAGCTCAATCCTGACTGTAATCTATCCATTGACCCGGATAACACTGGTGTCATGAAAGTAGTCGTACAGTGCTCCGCAGGCATGGGTCCGGATCTTATCGACGGCGTGAATGAGCAATCTATTCAGATCTATGTTGACGCCGGAATTCTCATGGACGTAACCGAAGAAGCCAATCGCATGGGATTCGGGATTGACACTCTACCGGAAACAGTCAGACCGTTGGTGATGGAAAAAGTTCTCACCAAAGACGGCAAATATATTGACCGTCAATTTTGCTATCCTTGTAACGTATACCACACTTATATTCTCTATAACAAAAACATCTTTGACAAGCTCAAAATACCATATCCAGACGAAGACCTTACCTGGGATGAATACATCCGTTTAGGAAAACTCATCACCAAATATACAGACAATCCGTCAGTGCCTGACATATTCGGGGCGGCTGGAACTTCAGTTCCCGTAATTGTCTGGCAGAAAGGCGGATTTTATTTTAACGAATGGGGCACCGTTTGTGAAGTCGATTCCGATATATTCGTTGATGCTTATGAAATGTATCACAAAATGATTTTTGAATATGACATTGAACCATCTCCCTTGCAGAAGGCCGGGGTATCATCGCAGGGCGGCTGGGGCGGCGGTTACATGAACTGGTTCGCAGAAGGCAAACTGGGCATGTACTGGGGCGCAAGATGGATGCTTATCCAGTTGCGACGTTTTATTTCCGACCAAACTGAAAAGCGCAACGAATGGATAAAAAATAATCCGGACAAAGATCCGTCCGAATGCCCGATCGAAGTCGTCCGCATCGGAACGGTTCAAGTTCCCCGTTTCAAAGACGGTCCGCGCTACACTCAGTTCGGAGCGCGCAGCACTGGAATCAACGCCAAGACCCACCACCCGGAAAAGGCATTGAAATTTCTGGCATATCTGGCAGGACCGGAATACAGCGCGCTGATCAATGAAGGCGCTGACAGTAAACCCGGCAATAAAAACTACATTTCCATGGAACATTTCCGCCACCCGGATTATCCGGATGAAGAGGAAATGCACCTTATGTCCATTAAAGCCATACCTCATGGCAGAACCTACAGAAGAAGTCCTTTCATCACCACCGCTGGTATGCTCCGCGAAATGAACAAAATCTCACAGAAGATTCTTTCAGACAAATCCATGACCCGGGATGACATCGCCAATTCCCTCAAAAGCGCAGCAAAAGCCATAAATACCGAAATAGCCCGGAATATCTCACGCAATAAAAAATCTCAACAGATTTATCGGGCATTACTGAAATCCGGCGCCAAACCAATCAGATTTCAAGAAATGATTAAGAACGTAAATTTAAACGAGGAGAATAAATGATGAAATTATGGGAAGGAGAACGCGAAAGGAAAAATCTTTTCGTCGCCATAGCATTTCTGCTGCCTAACTTTCTCGGCTTTTTATGCTTTACTGCCGGACCGGTGATGCTCAGTTTGTTCATGAGCTTCACTAACTGGAGTTTGAAACCTGCGGTGGATCTGGAATGGATCTGGTTTAGAAATTATATGGACTTGTTTAAAGACGGCGATTTCTGGTTTTATTTATATAATACAATATACTTCATGCTTGGCATCCCGTTCAACGTGGCCGGAAGTCTGCTGCTGGCGAACTACTTTGTCGATGACATGCTGATAAAAGAAAAGATCAAACGTATAAAGCTCGCTGGAGTACTTGCCGCCGTAGGCGTAATTTCCTGTGGCTGGATGTTTCTATTCGGTAGCAGGGACATGGCGTTGCTGCTGACCGTGGTATATGTCGGCGGCGTTTGCGGGATAATGTTCGGAAGTACCACTTACCGGACAATGTTCTATGTGCCCAACTTCGCTTCCGGTGTGGCCACTATTATTATGTGGGCTCAAATATTCAACCCGTATCATGGCTTGTTCAACAACGTTATTGAAGGCGCATATTCTCTGTTGGGCATCAGTGGCGGCTATGTCCCGACCTGGTTGCAAAGCACTCAAAATCTACTCGGCTTCCTGCCTTTCATTCCATCCCACTTTAACAATGGCGGATTCGGGCTCGGTGCTCGCGAAGCCATCATGATAATGGGCTTCTGGATGGGAATAGGCGGAAATAATATGATTCTTTATATTGCCTCCATTGCCAATATCCCTGAAAGTCTTTATGAGGCGGCGGAAATTGACGGTGCCGGATCATTCAATAAATTCTGGCATATCACCGTCCCCTCGGTTGCTCCGACAACTTTCTTTATCTCCATTATGGCGGTGATCGGCGGTATGCAAGGCGGATTCGATATGGCAAAGATCATGACCAACGGGGGGCCGGCGGGAATTACCACGACACTGGCGTATTACATTTATACCGCCGGTTTTGAGGAGTTGAAACTTGGATACGCGTCTTCCGTGGCATGGGTACTGTTCATTATTATTTTCAGTATGACTTTACTGAACTGGAAATACGGCAATCGTCAGACTGATTAATTTAAAAACAGGGATATATTATAATTATGAAAAAAACTTGGAAACAAAGTCCGGAATGGCGAGCGTTTCTTGCTTTTATTAAATTTCTGTTCGCCACAGTATTAGCTGGAGCCATGTTCGTCCCATTCATCTGGATGGTATGTACGGCGTTCAAACCCAATTCCGAAGTGGAAGGCGCCCACTTCTGGCCTCAACTCGCCAGACCCGAAAACTTTCAAATCGTATTGCGTATGCTGCCAGACCCTTTTACCGGCAGATTGCTCAACCTTCACCTTTGGAAATGGATTTTCAACAGTATTTTTGTTGCCAGCTGGGTAACGGTGCTTCAGGTAACGACTTCCAGTCTTGCTGCATATTCGTTCAGCCGCATTATTTGGAAAGGACGCGAAAAGATGTTCATGATGTACCTGGCTACCATGATGATTCCGGGGCTGGTGCTTACCATTCCCCAGTTCCAGATTATGGTTTCTCTGGGCTTGGTCGACACTTATAAAGGTCTGATCATACCGGCGGCATTTTCGGCTTTCGGCACGTTCATGTTACGTCAGTTCATGCTTGGTATTCCGCTCAGCTACAATGAATCGGCGGAGATCGACGGCGCTAATCATTTACAGATTTATCTGGACATCATTCTGCCCCTGACCAAGCCGGGTCTGATTACTTTGGCGATATTCACTTTTCTAGGGAACTACAGAAGCTTGATGTGGCCTTTGATTATGCTTAAATCACCGCATTTGCATACGGTTCCGATCGGGTTGCTGGCATTTCAGGGTCAGTACAGCTCTCAGACGGAGCTGCTGATGGCATCAACGGTAATATGCATTACACCGCTGATTCTGATGTTTATCATCATGCAGAAGAAACTCATCCGTGGTATCAACATTGGCGGCGGGGTTAAAGAATAATACTGTATCTGATCTGATTGACTACAAGCGTTCGTCATTATATGGCGGACGCTTTTTTATGCAAAGACCTTAATCACACATATCGGATTAAACTCGCGTTCACTATGATCTTCAGCGGATTCCAGCGTGTAGCATCGGTAAACTTTATTCCGATGCATCGTGTTCTGTTCCAGACAAGAAGATTTGAGGATCATTCTAACTTTCCGGCTTAATAACATTCGGATTCATTTGGCTCGGATTGATGACGACTCTTCAACACATCCGCAACTTTTTTTGCAGTTGATTCTTCAAATACCGGACAGCCGGGAAATTATCAGTTGAAAAATTGCTTCTTCTGCACTTTCTGCCACATAGTCATATAGATTTTCGAGTCTGAGTGCTTGGGAGATCATATATTTTTAGCTTAAAATACTCGCGATCCCGAAAGCCATAGGCTTGCCTGATAAGCCATCGAATTTTGTTATTGAATCCT
>JAFGXT010000298.1 GCA_016936495.1 Victivallales bacterium | reverse complement strand
GCGCCGACGAACCTAGAGAGCAGCCCAGATCATAGCAGTTGCTATCCGCCACGGCAAAACGCTCCGCCATGATGCGCAACATGAAAATTACGTTTTCATAGCCGGGAATCGAGCGTTTTATCATATCGGCAAAAACCGATGCCACGTTCTCATCAAATTTGAAATCCCGGATATTTTCCATTGGTTCCGCGAATATATTATCTTTCGCCATTGACTGTACCTTAACTGAATCATGCGTTAAAAAACTTGCGCACACTGCGCAAGTTCATATAATCAATAGAATGCTTTTACGTAAGTTCAAGTTGTGTTAGTTAAAAATTAATAAAAAAAGGGCAGGAATGCATTTTAATGAGTATTGCACTTGAAAAAATCATTACATGAGGAAATATATCATTATAGGTACTAAATGAAAAGTAAAAGGGGAGTCCAAGCTATGATTTCACATCTGGAACCGGAAATATTGTGGAGACAATTTGAAAATATATGCGCCATACCTCACCCTTCCGGGCATGAGGCGGAATTGCGTCGTTATCTGAAACTTTTCGCCGAACAGCATGGTCTGGCATATTATTCCGATACAGTCGGAAATGTGTTTATTGAAAAAGCCGCTTCTCCCGGACTTGAAAACTCTCCCAAAGTTATTCTTCAGGGACATATGGACATGGTGCCGCAGAAAAATTCCGCCACGGTATTTGACTTCGAATCCGATCCCGTTCAACCAGTCATTGACGGGGACTGGGTCAAAGCTCAAGGTACTACTCTGGGCGCTGATAATGGTATCGGCATGGCCGCCGCTCTTGCCATTCTTGAAGATTCCCGGACGATGCACGGACCGCTTGCCGCGTTATTTACAGTTGAGGAGGAGACGGGGTTGACCGGAGCTTCCGGCGTGCATCCGCGCTTTCTTGACGCAGATATATTGCTTAATCTGGATTCCGAAGAAGATGGTTTTGCATACATTGGTTGCGCCGGAGGCTGCCGTACTGATTTTATTCTTAACTTTGATCATGTTGCCGCTCCTGTCGAGTACGTGGCGGTGAGTATAACTGTCAGCGGACTTCGCGGCGGACACTCCGGTATGGATATTGATCTGGGGCGCGCCAATGCCAATAAACTTCTCGCACGGCTTTTATGTGAGGCGGGAGAGCGCTTTGACCTGCGTCTTGCCTCCATTAATGGCGGTGGACTTGATAATGCGATCCCACGTGAAGCCGTCGCGGAACTGTTGCTGCCCGCGGATCAGGAAATGGAATTCGGGTACTTCGTTGAACTCTTCCACAAAAATGCGCGCGAGGAATATGCCGCAGCCGACCCGGATATAAATATATGTCTGCACAAAAGTGCTCCCCGGTCTCATGTGTTGGAAAAAGAGATTCAAGATTCTCTACTCAGACTTATAAAGGAGTGCCCGAATGGCGTTGTAGCGAGAGCGGACGGGATGGTTCAGACTTCCACTAATTTCGCTTCAATCTCCACTACCGGGGATATGCTGAAAATCACCACTTCTCAGCGCAGTTCGATTGATGCTGAGCGCGATGCTCTGACTGATGCCATTGCCGCTCTTTTTGAAGCAGCCGGTGCCGATACTATTCGGCGTAATTCGTACCCCGGCTGGGCTCCTGATGAGGATTCCAAAGTGCTTGGCTTATTGTCAAAAGCGTATTCTGAGCTGTTTGACGCAGAATTAAACGTCCGAACCATCCATGCCGGGCTTGAATGCGGATGTTTTAAGGGAATCAATCCGGCTATTGATATGGCATCGTTCGGCCCGGAGATAGTCCACCCTCATTCACCTGATGAAAAAGTACAGATCAGCTCGGTGTCCCGTTTCTGGCGGTTGTTAAACCGTTTGCTGGAGAAGATCAGCGCGACGCAAGCGTAAGCGCGGCTCTGAACACTGTGGTGTCGTCGGCTTTTTGTCCCTGGATGGTGATGACGCCATTACTGTCCGCCAGGTCTATAGCGATGTTCTCACCGAGTTTGAGTTCATTGAGGAAGTTAAGTTGCAGGGAGCTGACTTGTGCGTCGGGCGCATATTCAAACAGTGCGTCGCTTATCCAGTCCAAATAAACGGCGTTGTTCAAGTGCTGATTAAAGTCGATATTGGAATTCAGGCAAGTTCTGCTTATCGATGAACTGATGTTTTTCGGAGCCGGGACTTTTGCCGGAGCTTTATCAATGGCGTCTTGTCCATCCGGTGCCACCTGAAAACTATGCGGCAGCTTGCTCAGGGGTTGAGGCTTCATGGATTCAGTGTCCAGTAAAAACCACAAACTCACGCCCCGGCTGACGGTTTTGCCGGATTCATCGCTGAGAATGAAATCGCGTGGTGCGATAAGCTGTCTGGCACTTTTCGGCCAGGTCTTTAAAGTCAATTTTTCGCCCCATGAGGGGTAACTAAGCATATCAATTCTCATGCGCGATAGTACCCAGAACAATCCATGAGCTTTTAAAGTGGAGAAGCCCATGCCCCAGCTTTCCGTATGTCGTGCGGCGGATTCCTGAAAGTAATCCGCGACGGCGGAAAGCTTCAGGTGTCCGCCGGCGTTAACTTCGCGGGTACGGACTTTAAAATGTTCGGTCAGACTTGCCGATTCAGTCACGGTGTTCATTTCTGTTTTTCCACAATATCACCAAACAAACTCATTGAGGTGGTGCGTTTGATCTGCACTTGGACTATATCGCCGGGAGCGATATGGGGTAGGGGAGCGAATATCACGGTTTTATAGGTGGAAGTTCTGCCGCTCCAGCGGGATTCATTCCTTTTGCTGGGTCCTTCCACCAGTACTTCGACGATATGTCCTTTATATTTTGCGTTGGCGATCTCCACCCGTTCCGCCAGATCGGCAAGGAGTATTTGATTACGTTCTTCTTTCTGTTCCTGTAACACCTGATCTTCCATATCAGCGGCGGGGGTTCCCTGCCGTGGCGAATATTTAAAGATGTAAGCGTTGTCAAAACCTACCTTATTCATTATTGTGCGGGTGGCGTTGAAATCCTCTTCGGTCTCGCCCGGAAAGCCTACGATCACATCGGTGGAAAAACTCACGCCCGGCATGGCATGGCGTATTTTTTCCGCTATTTCCAGATACTGCGCGCCGGTATATTGACGGTTCATCCGCTTGAGAATGCGGTCGGAACCTGATTGCAACGGTAGATGTACGTTCCGGCAGACTTTGGGCAGTGACGCCATGGTATTGATGAGTTTGTCATTGAAAT
>JAFGXT010000297.1 GCA_016936495.1 Victivallales bacterium | reverse complement strand
TTGCCGATTACTTCCAGCGCAGCTTTGTTATAGACCAAGTCTTCATCCTTGCGCCGTCCGTATTGTCCGCCGCTACTGTTCGGAACCGGAGTTGTCGTACACCATATCAATTGAGCCCCAGTTTTTTTAAGAATTATAATTTCTTTCTCAAGATTTTTTTTATAGTCTTCAACCGATATTTGATGCTCACCCCATTTTTTAGTTGTTTTGTCGTATTTTTGTCTAAGATCATGAAGCCCGTGATTAAATTGAATAATATCCCATCCGAATCCCTTTCGGGTATAGTCGCCAAGCCATAGATTCATACATTCGACCCCACGGTCAGACGGACCACAGTTAGTTTCCTCTCTGTAATAATTGGCGATGCCTTTCAACTTATTTCGGGCTGCATTGTGGTAATTGATACTAATGGAATCCCCAATCACAAGGACGCGCGGTAGACCCGGCACATCGGTTTTTCGTGGATCTTTTTGCGGATAAATTGTAATCCTGTCAATGATAAATTTGTCATTATGATTTTTTCCGGAAAGTTTAGCCTTCCATATGCCGACACTCAGTTCATCGGCATTTACAGGTAGCAGAATGTCAACGGTAGCCTTTACTCCTCTTAAACCGGCTTTAATGGTTTTCCCTTTGAAAGAAACCGTTCCGTCCAGGTTGTTTTTTGAGTTATGATCAGGGGTAAACCAAGCCACGAGTTCTTTTCCATCAGAACTCAAGCCGGTTGCATTTTTTGATTCTGGGTCAACCTCTGCGTGTTTAAATGTAAACCTTCTTCCTTCAGTAAGGGCTTTGGTCTGCTTACTTTGAATATTAAAACGTATGATAACAGGACCTTTTATTCCTTTAAAATCTTTTTGTGAGATAACCTTGGTAAACGCAGTTTTATCTGTCCAGTAAACTGTATGCCTGGACTTTTCTTCACGGGTAACAGGATCATAAGCTGTTTTTACTAGAAGCTCAAAACTCTTTTCGGTAGGATTGACATTAAATATCTTTCCTTCCATATCCTTCTGGTTTTCTGCAGTTGCCACTCCTGTTATTCCCGCGGCGGCAAGCATGCATGCTATCATGATTTTGCTCGTCATTGTTTTCTCTCCTCACTTGTTTTTATGTTTATATTTTATTCAGGTCAATGGTGATCGGTGCGGCCCCATTTTTTAGTATTTTATGATAAAGCTTAAACAGTTTGGATTCTCTTTTAATGTTCCTTGCGATGATGGTATTAAGTTCCAGATTGGCGCTATGCAGTTCTGCGGCTATTTCTTCATGGGTCATTTCCGGGCAAGCCACTAGCTTTTCAGTTACTTTCTTCATAATCCTGTCTACTGTAGCATTATTTACAAATGGGCTTGAGCGCATGACTTTACCATAAGGAATCGCCTCAAGTTCTGCCTTATGGACTTCTTCCTCACCTGGAAATTTCGGGTTTATCAGCAGACTTAAGTCTTTATTGTATTTTTTATTCCCCGGCAGCCCATCTCCTCCCTGATTGATTATCATGCTGTATTCTTTTCCCGCAAGATAGGCCAAAAATTTGAGTGCGCTTTCCCGTCTTGGACTATTGACGTTTATTCCCGTGCATTTCGCATAGTTGGGAACAATACGTTTGTGTCCTTTAAAGCGAGGTATTTGGACACAGCCGAGGCGTAATACTTCGGGGGCGTCATTCGGGTTCGCTCCGGGATTGTTTTTAAGCCATGTCTCACGGACTGATATTTGCTGAAGAATGTTGCGCCGTAATTGTACCATTATCCAGCGAGAACCCCAGTACATCGCTACTTTGCCTTCGCCGAACCAGGTTATGTATCCGCTTCCCCAGCCGCCCTGAGACGAGACTCCGGCTTTCTGATTGGGGGAGGGCTCTATTATATGCTTGTACATCATATCGTGATACATGCAGAATGCCGTTATAAACTCATCGGAATCCACTTGGGTAACGGTTCCCCATGAATTGAAATATTCTCCTCCTTTACTCATTGCTATGATTTGTGGTTGAAGACCCGCTGCCCCGAAGATCGCTGGAACCGTCGGTCTTTCCGGGTCGGAGATCGTCATTTTTTTCCCCAGTTCTATATACTCGTCCCAGGTCAGATCCAAAGAAGGATAAGGGACGTTGTATTTGTCAAAAAGATTTTTGTTGAAAAACAGAGTTTTATATCCCATGTTACAGGGGTAGCCGGCTTGCCCGGTCACAAGCTCGCCGTCCTGATTGACAGTCGTCATTGTTACCAGCGGTTTAATGGATTCAGGAAGTGTGTCGAGTCCAAACCCCAGACGGTCTGCCTCTTTGCTTATATCCCAGAGAATTCCCGCTTCCGCATAAGTTTGAATAGATGTTTGATTAATATGGTCTATCAAGTCAGGACCCATGCCGGCTGAGCTCTGGATGATTACCTTCATTACGCCTGAATTGTCCGGGTCGATCTGAAGGTCGTAATCAGGATTGAGCCGATTGAAAGTGCTCACCTGGTGATCCCGTTCCGGACACGCGTCAGTCGCCCAGCTAAGATGTATTTTGCCGCTGTGGTCTTTGGGGGGGATCATCATTATGGCTGCACCCGTTATGATGCTTAGAACTAGCAGAAGTGTTGCGATTGTCAATCTCGTAGACATATTTATCCTTATTTGGGGTCCTTTTCTATATCTATTCGGGCGTATAATTCCGCGTCTTCCGGTGGAATGCATATTCCTTCGCAAGACTGAAAATCAATAGTCTTTTCAGAAAATATACCCCGATAACGTCCGTGTCCATGGAGTTTTATAAACTCCTCATTTTTTCCTGCATTTACAACGGCAATGAATTCAGGCGATGATTCGGTTCCTCCGATGACGTCAATATGTACATTCCCGCTTTTATTCAATTCCGCGTCTAATACTGCTTTAATATTATGTTTTGTAAGCTCGCCTTTCAAAAACTCCCTGAAACTCTCAGGAGCTTTTCCCGCTCCTTCGCCTAAATTACTGCCTGCATATATGACCTTGCCTCTGCCTATCCGCCTGGAGACGATCAGAGCCTCTCCGGTAGACAGCCGCCCCCGAACCTCTCCGTCTTCCGTCTCTATAAACGCCGCCCGGGAGCAGCCACATAAAATTTTACCATCACTCATGTGAATCGGGAAATAACGTCCGCCATCGTAACCGAAATGTTCCAACGCTTTTTGTACATCAGGAGCAAGAACGTCGCCGCTGTCATCATTCTTGAATGACGTTTTCAGGTATATGGACGCCGTTGTGTCCGCTTCGTGAATTTCCCAGCTCTCCGCCAGGCCGCAACCCGGGATGAGTTCGCTGTGTCTGCCTGAGTCGGTATAACCGCCCAGATGTGCCTCACTCAAGAGCGTGCCGCCATTTTTTACCCACTTGTCCAGCGTTGCGGCTTCTGCCGAGGTCAGGAAATATGGACTTGGCATGATAAGAAATTCAATGCCGTCCAATTGTGATTTTTCTAATATCGCATGGTCGATATAACGGCAGGGAATGCATAGTTTGTACAATGCGTCAACATAACCTTCCACCGCCGCCGCCAGAGTTTTCAGTTCATTGTGCGCCGCGAAATGGAATATCTCATTTTTTCGGCTTTTCCATATAGCAACTTTAGGGGAGGGGGCGAAACTGTTCATCAAGGCGTCTTCATAAGGTGCCATGCGTTCCTGCCATTCACGTACCGCCAGAGTTATCGGACGTTCAAGTCCGCCAGGGGGAATAAGTCCCCACGCTGGAGACTCTCCGCCCAGAGATTCGCCACGGAATTGCCAGTACATAAATCCGCGTATGCCCAGACCGATTTGCGGTATGAATTCACGACGCAGATCCTGTATTTTGATACGTTTCGGATGTAGTGCGGTCTGTCCGCCGTTGATATGCACTTCAACATTGTAAATAATCTTTCCATGCCCTGCGGACACCAGTTGGGTGGAAAAATGCGGACCGGAGAATGATGTGCCCGCAAATACGTCGCAACTTTCAGCCAGAGCAAAATCATCCACGCAAGTTATTGCGTTGAATATTCGCATGGTATTGGGAACCACATGTAAATAAGTGGTTCTGTCGGGATCAAGTTCTCTGGTCATATCCAGGCGCCACTGCGCTTCCGAGGTCATTACATCAAGCTGGAATTCCCTGAAATCCATGAAGTCAATGTAGGATGCGTTGCTTGTCCATGGCAGTTCTATCTGTTCAAATGTGTCATAGCAACGCCCCCAGACCTGATTAAGTGTATCAATGTGGAGGTATTTGTTTTTCAGGTAAAGAATGAACTTTCGGCGGCAGTTGGGACAGTAGCAGCACATGGTGTCCTGATGCGGTTCGCGACTGAAAAAGTTCTGCTCAGGCTCGTTCCAGGCATCCCACATCCCCATGGCAGGATGGTTTCTGAAGTGCTCTACCAGCTCTCTCATAAATGCTCGCCGCTCAAAAAGTGCGCCCTGATGATTGTAGCATGGGCCGGGCGCCCCGCCTGCCTGCCGACAGTTTATGGCTCTGGGTTCGACAATTTTGCCATCGCACTGTACCATTTTTGCATCAGGATATTTAGCATACAGCCATAACGGCGCTACATCAAAAATAGTATTCAGGGTTACTTTTAAGTCGTTTTTATACGCCAGATCCATGAGCTGATCCAAGTCGGAAAACTCAAAACGGTTTTCTCCGCGGTGGGACCAGCGCCATTGCACCCAGAATTTTACTGTATTGAATTTCAGTTCCTTCATCAGCGCAAGGTCGTTCTCCCAGTGATGAGGCGATGGCGTTGGCGCACGGTAGTACTGCGCCCCGGAAAGAAATGTTTTTTCTGATATGGCCATCTTTATTCCTTTTAATTTTGATACGTGTCAATCGCTATATTGGAATTATACTATGCAGAAAATCAAAAGTCAATGACTCGATAAAAAAAATCCACAATATTTCTTTTCTTGTAAATTGAAAAACTAAATGCACAACATTTTCTAGGTGATGTGCATTTACTCAACTGATCATTTTCCAGAAAAGCGTCTTTTAAAAGCCTTCCCGTCGATTGTAATTACTATCTTGTTATGCTATTTTTCATGTCAGTAAAATGAAAATCCTGAACAGCTCACAGGGGACTTGCAAATATGAATACGGTTTCAGAGATAATAGACGTTTTGAAACAAAAGCTTCCGCATATGCCGCTATCTACTGACATATCCTGGAAAAAGCTTACCACTCTGGGCGTGGGCGCCGGAACCACCATACTCGCTGAACCTGGCGATGATCTCGAACTGGGGTTGTTGCTAAAATGCTGTCATCAAATGCAAATACCCTGTTTTGTACTTGGCAATGGCTCTAATGTAGTAGGTACCGATGATGAATTTAATGGAGTGGTCATACGCCTGCGTTATGGCGATTTTGTTAAAATCAGTCCCGGACGCGCCCATATGACCGCCGGAGCCGGAATTAAACTCAATTCTTTTATCCGTTTCGCCGCCGAGCATGGCTGGGGTGGAATGGCTAAGCTCGCGGGAATCCCCGGTTCCATCGGCGGCGCGGTGCGCATGAATGCCGGAGCCAACGGCATGACTGTAGGCGATATGATTTTGGAAGTGTTTGGTTTTGCCCTGGATGGTTCACCCTGGGCCGCCAGTTATGAAAATCTTGAATGGAAATACCGGGGCTCAAATATTCCACCGAATGCTATCATCACCGGTGCCATATTTAAGTTGAATAAAGTCGATCCCGAACAGGAGGAGGAACTTATTCATCAGGAACTTAAACGGCGAAAAACTATTGAACCGGACAAACGTAACGCCGGATGCGCGTTTAAAAATCCTTCGCTCAGCACTCACGCCGGACGGCTTATTGACAAAGCCGGATGTAAAGATATGCAAAAAGGCGATGCCGCAGTCTATGCGCGGCATGCTAATTATCTGCTTAATCACGGCAATGCCACCGAAGCGGACTTTGTCGCTTTGATGCAGGATATTGTCGCACGGGTATACGATGATTCCGGCATAATCTTGCGTCCGGAAGTTGATTTTATCAGTAATGAGAGCCGTAAGCGTATCCTTGATACTTGTGCATACCCCACGGTGGCGGTACTAAAAGGCGGCGACAGCAGTGAAAGAACGGTATCGCTGGAATCTGGCGCGGCGGTGGCGGCGGCATTGCGCCAGCTGGGTTATCCGGTGGAGGAAATTGATCTGACCCGGCTTGAGATCACGGAGAAAATGCGCTCCGCCAATGTTATTTTTCCTGTCCTGCATGGCGGATTCGGCGAAAACGGCGAGCTTCAGAAGCTCATGGAGGCGGAAAAAATCAGCTTTGTCGGATGTGGCGGTAAGGCTTGCGCCGATACTATTGATAAATTGAAAAGCAAGGAGATCATGCTGACCGCCGGCTTGCCGACTCCTGCCTGGAAGGTTCTTACGGAAGTATCCTGCGCCTTGCCCGAAGACATGAACCTGCCATTGATCTGCAAGCCGCCCTCGGAAGGTTCCACTTTCGGCATATCCCTGGCGCATAATATGGATGAATGGATGCAGGCACAAGAACAATGCCTTAAATATGACACTAGAATACTGGTGGAAGAATATATCCAGGGGAGCGAGCTGACCGTCGGCGTTGTCAATGATCGGGCACTGACTCCGGTGGAGATAGTCTATCCGGGGGAGATGTACGACTACGACGCAAAATACACTCATGAGCATGGTGAAACACATTATTATTGCCCTCCCGTGAACGTCCCGGAAGCAATACAGAGAAAAGCTATGGAATTGGCGCTGAAATTCAGTCAGGCGGTAGACGCCCGCGATATGATAAGAATAGACTTTATCGCTGACAAATGCGGCAAACTATACATTCTCGAAGGTAACACCATCCCCGGGTTCACCTCCAGCAGTTTATTGCCCAAAGCCGCCGCTTATGACGGTTTGTCTTTTGAAATGCTCTGTGCTCAACTGGTTACAACCGCAAACAAACGAAAAAAATGACATTGTAAAATTCATTTCAATTTCCATACGGTCGAAATCGGTTAAGTGTGACATTTTTTCTGGGGTGGTTATTTTGCCAGACTAAACGCACAGCCTCCCCCGGAGGGAGGCTGTGATACGAGCATCCCTACATTATAACCAATACAGAAGAAGAAATACTTTGTAAAACTAAACGCACATACTTATTTTTAGGGGGTGCGTTTAGTTTTTTAATTTACAAATCCAACTTTTTGAAGAGTTTTTTCACGCCTCTACTTGGCAACGCCTTATATGAATAAACGACCCCAGATTCCCCGTAAAAATAAATCCATCATGGTCGTGTTTGACCGAGACGTTTAAGTCATTTTTGCATGGCGACCCTTTGTCGCCGGGTGTTTTCAAGTACCGTTGTCTGATTAGCATTTTTTATTTTTCTGCGATCTCATATACAAGAAAAGTTCCTTCTTCTTGAAATGTATCTGCACGAAAAGAAACCTTTCCTGGAGAACGGATGACTGGCATTTCCTTTGCCCGCCGACCAGACAGCTCAACAGCCCAAACTCTAGCGTGTTCAGACATGTTTGAAGATACCGTTAGCTCAACAGACCCTCTTCTGAGTAGCAACGGAAGACCTCCCTGTTTCAACCAGGTCTTCCGTTTGTCCGATTCAAATACCGACATGCTGTTTTGAACATCTGTCAAGTGATAGACGAGAAGGCGCTTACTGTCACTTATCGGCTTGTCATCATATGATGCTACAAAGATACTGCAAAAACCAGAAAGATTCCTGACTTGGACAGAATGACCTTTGTTATGATCTTTGTCATACAGGATAAATCCTTCACTTCTGGAGGTAACAAGGCGCAAGCCTTTTTTGTGCTGATTTAGCTCAATCTCCCCGGTTTCGCTGGAAAATACCCCATTCTTTATATTACTCCGGAAATGTTTTGCTATTGTTTTATTGTCAGTGATCTGGCTCAATGATGTATATGGGACATCGGAAGGCAAGCAATCCGGGCGCTTTTCGGGAATTCCTACAAATAGGGTTGTTCCTTTGGGAATTACCGTCTTCTGACCATCTGCGACAATCGTTCCTAGTCTGGTTATTAAACCATACTTAGTGAACTCAGTATCCATGGCTAGTTTGCTTAAATCATATGGATTTTGTTCATCATAACACTCTTGAGTTGCAACAAACGCAATTCCATTGAATGCCGGAGCAACGTCTCCACGTAAAAAAAGAATAGAAATAATGCGTTCACTCAACAATCTTATTGGATCGGATATTATATCGAATATCCTCAAGTAAAAATATTTTTCCCGCGTGAGCTGAACGTCACTGCCTGAATAATCGAAAGAATATAACCCATCCCAGTCCTGTAGCGAAGAATAAGCTCCCATCAATATACCTGACTCGGAGCGAAACTCATTGGGTGCGCAATAATTATATTCGGTTATCATATACGGTTTATTGAATATCCTGGATGATGTCGCATTGCGAGGACATTCCGCAAGGTTCCGTGTAGCGCTTTCATTTTTCAGCGACACCGGCATTGCCCAGTTGTTTAAAGGGAAATGGGGATGATCCCAGTATATATGATTATCTACATAGTCATAATTATTACGGGCGAATGCCTGTATCGGATAACTCCGATGGTTCATATCCGTAAAAAGAGCGCGTGAACCAAGATCCCGGACAAATTTTGCGCATTTCAGGTAAATATCTTGTTGTGCATAGTTGACATAGCGATTGAAATCAGAATGGCTTTTCGGGTTATATGAGTTTGCATGGCACCAATCATTTAATTTTTCATTAAATGCTTTGACTATTTCCGGTCTTGCGGCGTATTTCAAATGCGCTCCGATACTGTTTTCATTCGTAAGGCAAATACTGAAAATAGCTGGCTCATCTTTCCAGGCAAGACCAGTATATGGATTGACGTGATTGAGAATTAATTTTGTAAATTCCTTCCAGTCGTCTAATACATCCGGCTGGGTGACCATCATAACTTTATATTCCTGAAGCGATGGAGCCGAAGTCATGCCCAATTTTAACTGCATTTTGCCGGAAAATCGCCGAGAGGAATACAAATCCATAGAGATATATACTCCACGGCGTTTCATGCAGTAAATAAGATAATCCAATTTGTCCATGCGTGCTTTGTCTATAACCATTTCCGGCTGCTTGAAATCAATGAGATCACGGTCAAAATGATGAATTCTTACACTGTTATTCCCCATTTGATTGATATTTAATGCCAACATTTCTGAAGATTTCTTATCGGGAAAACAGGCGGTTTGACAAAGATTTGTTCCCTTGAATCGTACTCTTTCGCCAGTATCCTCATAAATGAAATGACTGTTTTTTATTGTGATCCTCCTATTTGCCTCGCCTTTTGGCAGAAGGGGCGACAAGTCCATAACGGAATTGGATATTATCTTTTCTGGTAAGCTTACCGGCTTCCAGTCCGGTGATGTCCTGATAGTGTATTCCGAATGAAATTCTCCGATATTCACTAATGGGCCTATTGTTATTGCTGGAATTAGCCATACCGAGTTATTCATGGATTTGATAATTACCTGCGCAATTGGCTTGTTTTGTATTTTGAAGCAGGAATGGTATAAACCTGTTTCTACAGTTGCATTTCTATCTGTCCAGCACACGAATCCGTTGGGTTGCATTAGTGGCGACCACCAGTTTGCCACATCCTTGTTTTCCATAACGGTGATAACATCCCGACTGTTATCCTTGTATTTAATAATGATATCTCCTACTTTTTTTCCAGATCCGCACGGCCAGGCGATTGCATGAAGTAAAAACAGCGCATTTCCTGTTACCCCTTTGCCGTCAATTATTCCTTCATTAAGAAAATATGGCCGGCTTGGATTCGCAAAAGCGAGGCATGATTTCCCTTTATTCTCATCTGGATTAATAATATTATATTTGATGGTATCGAAATATTTCACACCGGGCTTGAATTGACTCAAGTCATTGTTTTTTCCCTGGTCAGTCCATCCACCTTTCTCATCATTAGGTGTCTCATCTGAAAAACCCACATTGACCAATGGTCTCAAGTCTAGAGGATAAAAGTTTTTATTGTCTAAAATAAAAGAGCATTGAAATGAGAGGACATCTGGTTTGGATTCTTTTTCTTTTTTTAATATCAGCCTCAAAGAATATGCGTTGATATTATACTTTCGAGAGTCTACCAAGGCAAACTCCAGATTTCCTTTTATTATCACTTTACCGGCAGCCGTGGGGATTGCGATTTCTTTCGCTTTAGTGGAATTGCTCAAGATTCGTTTTTCATACTTCAGTGGTAGTATGACTTCTTTCCCGTCAATATTTATATGCTTGCCAGCATATTTTGCTTGGGGTAACATAAGGTGCAGATAAGTTGATTCCTGGGAAATTGTTTTTGTTGAAGAAACGGAGATGGTATACCAGAATTCATAATCACTTTTCTTCCGCAATGTTTCTTGTAAAGCAAGCGCTCCAACCGCCGTATTCCATTCTCCGGTAATAAGGGTTGATGATGGTTCAATTTTCTCAAAACTCAAGCTAGAGTTTGTATCATTGAGAACCGTAAGGGTTTTCCATCCTTTACCATGAATATGTAGCAAGCCATCCAGCATTCCCACGCGGAGGACTCCATTTTTTCCCAAGCTGATCCAGCCGGAAGTGTTTTCTGCGTACACCGCGCTAAAGCATATTAACAAATACAAGACTATAATTACTCTTATACTCTTTATTCTTTGCCAGTCAAACATGTTGAAACTCCTTGATTTTTCTTGTGGTGTATTATTAAAAACTTAGAAGTTTCCCGTTCTCGTCATATAGGTATTTATACAGAAATCGGTTGATGAGATCTTTAATAGCCACAGATTCAACATGTCCATCAATCAATGAGACATTGCATGTTTTCATATGTCGCAGAGTTATTTTTGACCCACCGCTGTTCAAATCATAATGCTGTTGAGCACTGTCTGATCTTCTGCTATCTCCAATAACGACTATGTCTGAGGGTTTTCTCGCTGGCCTTCCTTCGTCACTCCAGCCGATTCGTATTATACGACTCTGTATCGGATAGGCTGTTCGCGACCACCCCCCGGTCAGAAAGTTATTCATCCCGTATACATAGCGCTGCATATAGTCTGGGATGCTTCCGTCATACTCGTCTACTGCCGGACAACGGTAGCTTTTGTAATCTTGTGAAGTCGAACTGGTATTTCTTATACTATCTCGAATCCTT
>JAFGXT010000296.1 GCA_016936495.1 Victivallales bacterium | reverse complement strand
TTTTGCCGGTTATGACGGCCCGCTGGCGCCTTGCAGCTATTTCAAAGAAACTCCGACCCAAAACAAGACCTATATTACTGATTCCTGGGAACGGACAGCACGGGAATGTAAAGGCACCGATATAAAGACATTCGCGCTTATTGAGAATATTCTGCTGGCGGAACAGGATATACAGAAATTTTCCGATAACCTGAATTCGTATCTGGAAATAGCGTCTCCAGAGCACCTTGCTTTTTACTATTACGGACATAACAACCAAGACCCGGAACGCGTCCAGAAAATCGTTGCCGAAGCAATCGTCAATTTCAAAAATAAAAAAGGCTGAAGTACTGATCTTTTTACCACGAAGAAACGAAGGACATGAAGAATTAATGAATAACTTAATTGATTCGCCAAACCAAATATGTAAAGTTTTAGTGTGAAAAAGTTGAGGTCGGATGGCAATGACTGGTAAAACAGAAAGAAGAATGGCAATGGATTGCGGAAGAGCATTTCCCGGTTTGCTGGATTATTTTCCTGCCAGCAGTGGAATCCGTAAAAAGAATAGAAACGTTGAAAACAGGAATATAGATTTTGTCAATAAAAAAATTAAAAGAGGTTCCCAAAAGAATGGAAAAACATGAACATCAAACCAGTAGGCTCGAAAAAATCTCGGATTTTTTCGGGGGAAGCAACTTTATGAAACTAAATAATTACCAGATGTATTGGAGAAGAATATCGTTGTGCCTTGTTATGATGGTTTTGGGGAAAGTTGCGGTTAACGCAGGTCTTAACAATCCCGCATTGAACAAGATAAGGCTGGAAAAACAAGTAAATGGTTCCCCCATTGACTTCGTGAAGAATGGCAAGGCGAACGCAACCGTGATAATTCCTGCCGCGCCTCAAACTACAGAAGACAAAACCGGAAAAATGTCCAGAGTGAACGCGGCGATGGCGGAGCGCGCGGCAATGGATCTGGTCAAATATGTGAAAGCGGTCAGCGGTGCCGAGCTGAAAATTATTGATGACACTCAAGCTCTGCCAAAAGGTAATGTCATCTTGATTGGCGAAAGCCGATACTCTCGTGAAAAAGGTGTTAGTGCGGCAGAGCTTCCGCTTGAAGGATTCAGAATACAGGCAAAAGATAATTATATCGCCATCGTCGGACGTTTGCCGGGTGAAAAAGAAAATTTCATGCCGGGCGTCGAGTCCACCGCATACACGGTAAAAAATTCAGCTTCAATGGGAACGCTGTTCGGCGTATATGATTTCCTCGAACGTTTTTGCGGAGTCAGGTGGTATTATCCGGGCGAGCTCGGCTGCTATATCCCGGAGCGTCGCGATCTGAGTGTGCCGTCATGTGCCTATTCCGACTGGCCGGAATTTACCAAGCGCACCGCTACTATATGGAAAATGAATCATATGGAAAATAAAGAGCTTGCCAACAGTCATAAGACCAGAGAAGCTTTCAGTCCGTTTTTCCGTGCCGGTGATTCCTCGTATATCGATTGGGGAGTTCATTCCCCGCGCAATTTCAAAGTCCATTTCAAACAACACCCGGAATGTTTCAGTTTATTTAACTCAGGCGAACGCGATCCGGAATACCCTTGTTACGGCAACCCAAAAACCCTGGAACTGATGCTAGACGACGTTAAGCGCTATTACCGCGATAAGGACAAAAACGCCTTTATGAAAAAAGAAGGCAAAACCGTCTGGTGCCCGCCATCCGCCACTCGTATTATAGTAAGCCCGCCGGATAAACCAGTGCATTGCAGTTGCGAATACTGCCGGAAATGGATTGATCCGTCAGCGCCTTATTTCAAACAGGCGAACCGGCTTATGGCTAAATTCACCAAGGACTTTGCCCTTGCCGCCGAAAAGGAGTTCCCCGGAAAAAAAATCCTGTATGTGCCATATTCCAATTATGTTGAGTGTCCAGATGGTTTACAGTTTCCTGAAAACGTGGTGATGATGCTTTGCCTCACTTTCGGAGCCGGCAATCTCAAAGAAGATCACGCGCGCCAATATAGCGGTAAACTTATATCCGAATGGTTCGCCACCAATAAAAATCCTCTGTTTCTGTGGGAATACGCTTGCTGGCCCGCTAACAATACTCTCTTGCCCTACCAGTATCCACAAACGATACAACGTCTCTACCGTGAAAACCGGGGTATGCTTGGCGGCAGTTTCATCAATGGCGGCGGACAGCCTGGCACCGATACTACTCCCGGCGGAGAATGGGCATATTTCCATCCCACATACTACAACTGGTTCAGACTGATGTGGAATAATGACTATGACGTCGACGCGTCTATGGATGAATATTGCCGTTTGATGTACGGTCCCGCCGCGCCTGCCATGCGTGAACTGTTCAATATCCTCTCGCAACGCTGGGAACAGGTAAAATGGCAGGAAAAACTTTCATATCATCAGGTTGATCCGGCAAAAATACACCGCGAGACCATGCCCAAAGAGCAGGTGAATAAGCTCAAATCTCTTCTGGCTGAAGCAGAGAATAAAGCCGGAAAAGATAATTTAACCCGCAAACGAGTGGATTTCTTCGGGAACGCGCTGAAAAACTTCTTTGCGGAATCCGACAGTTTTCATTCTCCAGACAACTTAACCGCGCTGTGGGTCATGAAAGTGGCGGAAAACCCGGTTCTCGACGGAAAAATTTCTGATCCATGCTGGAAGCAGGCAAAAGAATATAGCTTGCAATATGCCTATTCCAAGGACATAGACAAAGTTCGCCGCACCCGGATGAAAGCCGTTTGGACGGACAGTGGTATTACTTTCGGAATCAGAGCGTTTACTCACTTCCCGGTTACCGGCAGATATAAAGAACATGACGACCCCATCTATAATGATGAGTCCATCGAGATATTCATCGCGCCGGGAGACGGTTACAACTTTTATCAGGTGGCGGTCAATGTCCTCAACGGTATGTATGACGGCAAAGACAGAGACGGAAAATTCAATTTTAAAGGTATAAAAACCGCCGTCTACGTCAGGGAAGATCTGAATTGGTGGACGGCTGAAGTATTCATTCCTTTCAGTGAATTAGGTGTAAAGCCTGAGATCGGACTGGAGATGAAAGGTAATATTGTCAGGACTAACATTGGGGAAAAGAACAATAAAACCAGGACTACAGTTTATCGATTGAACACCAAATATCGCAGTTCTCATGCTGATTACAACGCCTTCGCGCCCATAATACTGGTGGAATAAATGAGAGAGGCGTCTGCACATAAAATGACTGAGCTGAGGCAAAATGTAGTAATGTGCTTGACGCCTGGATCTTTAGACTCTGCTAATTAGAAGGATCAGCTTAAAATATTCTTAGATGCTAAAAAATAAGTTTAACTGCATTACTTCTGCTAAAAATATAAATCTCAAGCTCAAAAACTCAGCAAAATCATTCCTTAAGTTGTCTGACTCCAGATTACTCACCCCAGATTACTCGGACTCAGACCCGGAGTAATCGCCAAAAAAATCAGTTTTGGCTCGCAATCAGACCAGGGCATGAATAATCGGGAAATACTTATGACTTTCCTTCATACCGCGCGCATACGCGGTCTTGACGCCAAACATATTCTGGAAAAAGCCTTGAACATTCTCTGTTTGAACAAGGACGCAGATGTCCTGCCTCTACTCGGCTTCTGAATCCCCCGCAAAGAGTGAGGTATTACACAATATGCAGAAAAAGGGTCAATTGAAAAAGTAAATGCACATTTGTCAGATTAAACGCACATCACCTATAAAAAGCTGTGCGTTTAGTTTGCCAAACAGGTAA
>JAFGXT010000295.1 GCA_016936495.1 Victivallales bacterium | reverse complement strand
GGTGAGTTTGAAGAACGCCTTAAAGCCGTACTCAAAGAAGTTACTTCAGCCGTCGGCAACATCATTCTTTTTATCGACGAACTTCATACCGTCGTCGGCGCCGGAGCTGCCGAAGGCTCCATGGACGCGGGCAATCTGCTTAAACCCATGCTTGCCCGTGGCGAATTGCATTGCATCGGCGCTACCACTCTGGATGAGTATCGCAAATATATTGAGAAGGACGCCGCACTGGAACGCCGATTCCAGTCTGTTGTAATCGAACAGCCTTCGGTCGAAGATTCCATCTCCATCCTCCGCGGACTGCGCGAACGCTATGAAATACATCACGGTATACGCATAAAAGATAATGCCCTGGTTGCGGCCGCCGTGCTGTCCGATAAATATATCGCCGACCGTTTTCTGCCTGATAAAGCCATTGACCTCATCGATGAAGCTTCCGCCAGGTTGCGTACGGAAATCGACTCCTGTCCTACCGAGATCGACGAGATAGAACGTCGCGGCATGCAGCTTGAAATCGAGATCGCCGGATTGCGCAAGGAAAAAGACAAAGCCTCAAAAGAACGCCTTGAACTGCTTGAAAAAGAACTTGCCGAGCAGAAAAGTCAGGCTTCTGAACTTCGCGCCCGCTGGGATAACGAAAAACAATCCATTGCCGGGATGCGTCAGCTCATGGAATCGCTCGAAATGGCGAAACTTCAGCTCGACCGTGCCGAACGGGAGTATAACCTTGAACGCGCCGCTGAACTTCGCCATGGCACCATTCCCAAACTCGAACAGCAAATCGAAGACGCCAGAAAGGCTATGGAAAATTCAGGCGCGGAACGCCTCCTGAAGGAGGAAGTGGACGAGGAAGACGTTGCCCAGATCGTCAGCCGCTGGACGCATATACCGGTAAGTAAACTTATCGAAAGCGAAAAAGAAAAACTGCTTTTGCTCAGCGATCACCTGCATTTGCGCGTTATCGGTCAGGATGAGGCGGTTACCGCCGTAGCCGACGCTGTTCTCCGCGCCCGTGCCGGACTTAAAGACCCCGCCAAGCCCATCGCTTCGTTCATTTTCCTCGGGCCTACCGGAGTCGGCAAGACCGAACTCGCTCGCGCCCTCGCCGAAAATCTGTTTGACGACGAGCGCGCCATGATCCGTATCGACATGTCCGAATATATGGAAAAACACAGCGTCGCCAGACTTATCGGCGCGCCTCCCGGATATGTCGGCTATGATGAAGGCGGACAACTCTCCGAGGCGGTACGCCGCAGACCATACTCCGTATTGCTCTTCGATGAGATAGAAAAAGCGCATCCTGATGTGTTCAATATCTTTTTGCAGATACTCGATGACGGACGCATCACCGATTCCCATGGTCGCACGGTGGATATGAAAAACACTATCATCATCATGACCTCCAATATCGGCAGTGATCTCCTGCTCGAACATCCTGACGTCGATGAACCGCTCAAAGACAAACTCAGGATGAAATTGCGCGATCACTTCCGACCGGAGTTTCTCAACCGTATCGATGAGACGCTGTTCTTCCATTCGCTCAAACTGGAGCAGTTGGTAAAGATAGTGGACATCCAGCTGGAAGATGTGGCGCGACGTTTGGCGCAACAGGGAATAACTCTTGAAGCCACCCCGGCGGCGCGCGAATACATCGCCCGCACCGGCTTCGACCCGGCTTTCGGAGCGCGTCCGCTGAAACGCATTATCGTGCGCGAGGTGGAAACCCCGGTATCGCGGCTGCTTATCGCCGGCGGACTGCCGGAGGGTTCGACGTTGAGCATCGACAGCGACGGGCATAGCCTGTCTTTCTCTCACACCACTAAATAAAAAACACGGTCGGCAGGGCGGGACTTTGATGATCCACGCTCTGCCGACCGTTTTAGTTTTCAGTTTTATTTACATTCCAGCGCGCATCAGCAGCGCCTGGGTAGCTTCATAATAGTTTTTGACTTGTTCCGCGCTCAACACCACGTCAAAGAATAGCAAATCGTCAATATGCACCGGCACCGGCCATCTGTTGATGATGTCGATATTGGCGAGATTGTCTTGCTCGTCAAGAATTCTGGGAGCGTTCAGCATCGTTATCGGCTTGCCGTTAATATAAACAGTAATGTCTTTGCTGTTGGAAGTTATGGCGAAATGATACCATTTGCCCGCCGGATAGTTTTCTCTGAATTTACGGTCGGGAATCCTCATGGTATTTGGGATATTGTTGAAATCCCATAACTGAGCCACCAGCGCTGAATCTTTAAGTCCACACCAAGGACCGCCCCGGAAGAATATGTTGATAAAATTCCACTTAGCGGTTTTACCTGAGTTATGGAATATCTGACCGCTGGAATTCTGCGGAAGCGGCTCTTCAAATCTGAACCAAAATGACGCCGTACGGTTGTTGTTTAAAGACAAGTCTTTGGACACCATTGAAATGCGTTTATCGCCTCCGGCTATATAACTGCCGCCGGAAATGCCATTGCCAGGATCATATTCGCCGTTCATGACAGCTTTGGTTATCTTGACTTTGGAAACATCGGTTTTTCCCGCTTCCGAGAAAGAATTGTAATAGATTACGTGTTCTTTTAGATTGTCTGAAACTCCGGCAATATCCATGCCGACCGCGCTGGTCGCCAGTGCCACTACAGCCGCCGTTGTAGTGGCGCGAGTTACTTTCGTTGATGCTTTTTTGATAGTCTTAATCATTCTTGCCTCCGGTTTTTTGTTTGAAAATTCAATAGCTTTTATTTCATGTTTCTTTAATTCCAGTTCCACTTTGCCGTTTTTCCATGCAATAGGTTCACGGGTCTCGAAATCGGTGCAGAACGCGTCGGCTTTAATTCCGAGTTTTGATAAGTCAATATCGAATTCAACCTTGCCATCTGATTCCTTGTATGAGCATATTACTAATACCGCTTTTTCTCCGGGGACGTTGTGCAAAATCCAGGCATAGTCCTTGTCGGATACTTTTACCGTATCTTGTCGTTCATCCCAGTAGCGTATGGTCTTATGCTCAGGATTTTTAAAATATTCATTTCTTATAGGAATTTCAAGAGTGCGCCATACCTTACCATCACCCTTGCAAATGAGCTCATGAACCAGACAGACTCCGGCGTAAGTGCGCTGTATCCATTCGTCGCGAACTTGACTACCGTGCTCCCAAAGAGCCATGGGCTGAAGCCCCGCGAGTTCGCCGTTGGATACAAGTTGAGTGTATGGGCGAGAAAAACGATACTGTACATCGCCAGTGGAATACTTCCATTCCCAATCCAGTTGCATCGTCGCGAACGACAGCATCGGTAAAATGGCGGTCGAGGTCATATGCGGAAAAGTAACCGGATCCATGCCCTGTTCGCACATCATCTCAAAAGTACGCTTGATGTGTTCGCGCAGACTCCATATCCCGGCGGCTGGAATTATGTTGCCATCGCTATTATAATAAGCGTCTGTCATCTCGGTATTATAACTGGGCACTAGAAACCAGTTATCCCAGTATACGCCCTGATTTCTGCCATGCACAAAAGACTCTTTATACCAATGCAGGGCATAATCGTTGTATGATTCGCTGGGGACTATTTTGTTTTCTCCGCGTGAAGGAATGAAGTTCCTTATGGGGAAATCCGTTCTGCTCCAGTCATTCATAAAGGTGGGATATTCATCTAAAGCACTGAACACCGCGCGGTTGTAGTAAAAAATCATGTTGATATTACGCAGTCTGCCGCCGAAATTGGCACCCACATGTCTGATCCACTGCTTCTCCATTTCTGGATAATCCGGGAAAGGTTTGTAATATTTCAATCCCAGTTCCGTAACGGTCTTTTTGTCTTCCTCCCTGACGTCGCCTTGATTAAGACGTGCCATGACTTCATAGAAAACACGGTGCCCGCCGGGGGGATAAACATTACCGCAAGAGCCGGGACCGCCGAGCCAGTTTATGCATGTACCTAGCAGAGTGAAAAATTTGGTTCTCCACCAGTCAGGACGTGGCTTTATCGGCGCTGCCAGCATGCCGAAGGACAATGTCTGTTCCTGCTTGATTTTTATGGGTTTATTTACCAGATTAACTTCCAGCACCAGCTGTTTGCCTTTACGGACAACACGCATGTTTGGAGTTTCACGATTCCAGCTCCAGCCCTTATCGTTTTCCGCGAAGACGCTTAGTCCGCGCAATGCGCTACCGAGAAATACATAGGTGCAAAAGTCTTTAGGCATGTGTGAAACTTTTACTTCATTAGCGCTCCATACTTCGCCACTTCCCTGCTTGAGATAATCAAAAATGGTGTTACGCATACCGTCGCCCATAGCATGGATCATCGGTGCGTATTCGTCTTTGAGCGGCACTTCCAGAATCAGCGATTGGATATCGCCACTTTTGAGCGTAAGGTCGTATTTCAGGCAGCCGTCATATTCCCAGCTGGCGTTTGCCACGGCGTTAAAGCTGCCGGATTTAAGTTCGCTTTGGGTGCGAACGACGTCGGCGG
>JAFGXT010000294.1 GCA_016936495.1 Victivallales bacterium | reverse complement strand
AGTCATACGGGTCAATCTTGACGGATTTTATACCGTGATCCAACCGGCAATATTCCATATGCTTGCCCGCAAAAGCGGAAGAATCATCGCGGTAACCTCTGCTTCCGGACAAACCGGACAGGCTGGACAAGTCAACTATTCGGCTTCTAAAGCCGGTCTGATCGGAGCGGTCAAAGCGCTCGCCCGCGAAGTCGGCAGAAAAAATATATATGTCAATGCCGTCGCTCCCGGCGTGATTGAAACCGATATGACCAAAGAACTGCCAGTAGATAAAATCAAACCACTGATCCCGCTGGCACGCTTCGGCAAGGCTGAAGAAGTCGCCGCAGTGATCGGCTTCCTCGCGGCGGAAGAGAATATGTATATTCATGGTCAGGTCATAGGCGTAAATGGCGGACTGGTGCTGTAATATATGAAAGTATATGATGATATTGTAGTAGGCTCCGGCATTGCTGGGATGACTATGGCATTGTTACTGGGCAGAGCCGGACGCAAAGTATTGCTTTTGGAAATACAATCGACTATCGGTGGTTGCATGCGACGCTTCACCCGCGGCGGCATACCCTTTGACACCGGATTTCACTTTACCGGCGGATTCGATGATCTGTTAAGTGAAATGCTCGACAAACTAGGTATCGCACAGGATATTGAACCCGTATCGCTGGAAAGCTGCGAAAGTAATCATATATATTTCAACCACAGCCATGAGATGTATGACCTGCCGTCGGGTCTGGATCATATGGTTCAGGCATTGTGCAAATACTTCCCCGGCGAACACGACGCCATCAATAAATATTTTCAGACCGAAGCCGACGTAAAATCAAAAACCCCCTTTATGAATCTGCATAAACTCAACAACAGTGATCTCGAAGAACTGCTGCACGACATAGAGGAAGACTATATATCCCTGAAGGAATTCCTCGACTCCATAAGCGACAATGAAAAACTCAAAGCCATTCTGGCGGGATTTTCGCTATGTTACGGCAGTCCGCCATCCCAGACCTCGTTGGCGTCCCATTGCCGGGCGTCATACAATCTTCATCAAAAATTGTCCAGAGTAAAAAATGGCGGACAAGCTTTCATTGACGCCTTTAAAAAAGAATTCAAAAACTATGACATTGAAATAAAAACCAACTGCGCCATAAAATCAGTGGAGAACATCAGCCGTCGCAAAGCCGCGTCAGTCATCCTGAGCGATGGTTCAGAATGCGCCATGCAGAATTGCATAATGACCATTCACCCGCGAGCGATACTCGACATTCTCCCGGCAAAACATATCCCCGACACCATACGCGCGACAGTAGACAACTACGAGGAAAGTATCGCGTTCTTTTCCATCTTCGCCGAAATAGATTGTCATGACACTGTAAAAACCTCGCTAACCTCCGTCCTGTCCAGTCCCGACCTCGACCGCATAATAAGTCAGGACGATACCGAAAGCGCGATGGCAATACTTATCTCTCCTGAAACCGTCAACGGAAAAACCTGGAACACCCTCTGCGCATTTAAAACTGATTCCTACAGCTCGGTAAATGCGTGGCGCGGCATAAAAAACCGCCGCAAAGACCCAAGCTATCAACAATTCAAAGCACAACGCGCCGCCACCATGATCGCCCAAATAGAAGAAATATTTCCTGAATATAAAGATAAGATCAAACTGCTCGACAGTTCATCAGTGCTGACTTTCGCCGATTATATACCGCCTTACGGCTCGGCTTATGGTGTGATGCATAAGCTGGGTGAAAGCTCTTTGTGGGGACGTTTGCCAATCAGAAACTTCTACATGGCCGGACAAAGCGCGATTCTGCCCGGTCTGGTCGGCGCGATGCTGTCCTCATTCATCAGCGCCCGATTCATCCTCGGCAAAAATTTCTGCTGAAAACACCTGCACCAATGCTATCATAAACAGGATTGATAAACATCTACGATTTCAATTTTCTAGTTTATAATTTCACATTAAAAATCATTTTGACTATTGACAAGCCCGCAAAAACAAACTATACTATAAGTACACTAATAGTACACTAAAGGTATTTTATGACAATTAAACTAAAAAGCGAACTCATAGACACAAAGCCCAAAAGTGCTATGATTGCAGATATTTTCCGTGAATTGATTGCCTCCGGCAGGTTGCAACAAGGAGAAAAGTTACTTTCCGACGAGGCTATCGCCCAAAAGTATCGAATCAACAAGCGTACCGTAGCATGCGGTCTGAATACTTTGGCGAAAGAAGGATTATTAAAAAGAGCGCCACGGCGCGGCACTATAGTAGTCAAGGGAGCAAACGTCAAAGCAAAGGAGCCAATTGAAGAAGAAACAGCGCCTGAGATTCTTTCATCTCCTCATAAAATGGAATACTTGTTTTTCATCAAAGAAACCAAAGAACTTAATTTCATGTTATTTGAAAGCATTCCCGAGCAACGTGCGATGTGGCAGGAGCTTTGCGGCAGGTTCAATAAGAAATCCAAGGCACGGCAAATTCTGCCGGAATTCATGGATATTGCTGATTTCGGCCCGGATTGGCGCAGTTTTCGCTGTAATACTTCTTTACGCGGCAAAACTCCGGATATAATACAAAGCATACTTGCCAACACTCATTATGAGCATTTAATGGAATTGCCGGAAGATCTGCGGAATTTTTCTCACGGCGAGGATAGCCTGGGCAAAGGCGTCATGCCGGATTTCCGGGGATATCAGGATAAGATCGTACCGGTATATACGATTGCCCCCACCTGCATATGGAATCAGGAAATGGAACATGTGTCAAATATCAGCGGTCTTAAAGATCAAATCATCACCGGGAATATGATTGGTGCCTTGTGCGCGGCGGCGGAAGCACTTCCTGAAACTCTGGATAAAATCGGTCCTCACCTGAGTGCGATGTTCAGGCATTTCGGGCTACCGCTAAACCCTGATGACGTCAACCGGAATTATTTTTACGATTTCTTCAAAAACATTTTTGCCGGTCTATCTCAAATAGACGCAAGGCTGCGTCCCAAAATGTTCATTTGCGATTGTGATTACCAGTCTTATTCAAAGTTTATACACCGACGATATTTTCTACTCCAGACGTTGTCCACTCCTCCCCATTTTCCTGATACTGATTACATCGAATTTGATCTGGGCGTTTCACTCATAGCTCCGGCAATGAGACTTAACAGTGAAATCAGTGCACTGGGAATATCTGCGGAATGCAAAGAACACGAGTATGCGGAAGATTTTCTTCGTTTTATTATTTCGCCTGAATCGCAACAATATATCAATAGTAAAATCAATGCCATCCCATTTCGGCTCAGCACTCTTAAGTCTCTGCCGGAACATACTAAAAACATCAGCAACGCGGAGATTGGAATAATCACAGAAAAACTTTCTTTTGCCAGTTACGAATGGCAGCAACGCTTTACTCTGGACTTCTGCCACAAATGTCTGATGTCACTGTGGAAAATGATTGAAAACGCAGAAATAAATTCAGCGGAAGACGCCGCGGAATACGCTTATATGGAATTAATAAAATACAGAAAAAACAATAAATTATCCAAACCCTAAACTTAAGGAAAAGGAGAAAAATGAACAAAAAGCCCTTCACATTGATCGAACTCCTCATAGTGATAGCCATCATCGCCATTCTAGCGTCGATGCTGCTGCCGGCGCTGAACAAAGCCAGAGGTAGTGCAAGAAAAATCTCATGTGTATCAAATTTGAAACAACTTATAACCTTTCAGGCGCTTTACGTTAATGATTTCAATGGACACATGCCTCAGAAAGGCAATTTTCACTGGATATTTATAATGCGTGATTCTTATCCTGAAATGTTTCCGGAAACAAAGCTGTGGAGCAAAAGCAGATACGGACGGCAGTTCTGGCATTGTCCTTCAGAACGGGAAAACAACTGGACGGACAGCAATTCAAACGGAGCGTCAGATTACGGATTAAGCAATCAATACAACAAGCTCAGCATGTTGATGGACAGAGCGGCTCCGCGTCCGTCGGAAAAAATATTTCAGGGGGATATTCCAATAAGCATTGACCGCCCGCTGATATATCCGGTTTACTATACCCGTCAGGGTCTGCCGCTAACGTCGCGTCATAGCGGTTTCATAAACCTTTCTTTTTTTGACGGGCACGTCAGCTCTCAAAAGATATTCGAGATATTCCGTCAGAGCTGGGACGGAAACTGGGGAGCGTTCACCAGCAGCGCCGATCAGAAACCATGGAATTAATCAAACCGCACATAAGGAAAAGACACATGTATTTCAGCCGGACAAATTATGCCGTTTTTCTTTCAACAGCCGCATTGTTGCTTGTTGCAAATCCATTAACCGCACTGACTCCACGCATTGCAGACGAGAACCGTTTCACTCAAAAAGAACTTGACTTCTCCATGTCTGAAGACCATGACGCCGACGCCAAGTGGCTCAAGCCCACGTCGACCGAGCCGAAATTTATTGGAGCACAAGTTAAACGTGTTGACGGGATGTTACGCTTCACGCAGGATGACGTGCCACTTAGCTTTATAAGTTATTCGGCACAGGAGCCTCCACGGGACGGAGCGTTCGTGGAACGGCAAATAGCGGAATATGGTGTGAATTGTTTTATCGTGGATATAAACATGTATCGGGACAATGACTATTCCATTGAGAATATTGTCAATAAAGCAAGAATACAATGCGAGCGGCTGCTGGAGGCGGCTCCAGATGCGAAAATCATTTTAAGACTGAGCTTTCGCCATGCGGGAGAAGATTATTTCAAGATGTATCCAGACGCCTTACTTACGGAGCCGGACGGCAATACAAAATGGAGTTGGAGACATACCCGGTGGGAGCCGAATTTCTTAAATCACTGGCGACGGTACTGTGGAGAAAAGCTTTATCGATCAATAGAGACGCTCGGACAGGAACCATATGCCGGTAATATTATCGGCGTATATATTTTTGCCATGTTTACCGGGGAGTGGTGGTATCCCAAAGATGGCAAATTCTACTGGGATTACAGTAAGGAACGTCAGGAGGTATTCAAAAAATATCTGCACGATAAATATGGTGAATCCGGATTGAAGCTTCTACGAAAACACTGGAACGCGCAAAACGACGAAGAGTTGTTCCGGCTACCAACCAGAGAGGAACGTCGTTTGATTACCAGGGATCCGGACTCACGTGTGGCAAATTACCTGCAAGTGCTGAATCTTCCGGTAAGTAACAATGCCAGATACTTTGCCAAAGTCATAAAAAGCGCCTCGAAAGGACGTTTGCTGGCGGGCATGGAAATACATTGCGATTTAAATATAATGCAGATCAATGGTTCCGTATTTCTCAACCAACTGCTGGATAGTCCAGAAATAGATTTCCTGGGCTCTCCCAATCCTTATGAATGGCGAATGCTGGGGACTTACTCACCGGAGCGCGCACCGCTAAGTTCCTTTGAAAGACATAACAAAATATGGTTCAATGAAGATGACATACGAACACATCAGGGATTTGGCTTTGCGCAAGGAACGCGTGGCTGTCCGCCGCCTTCAGAGTGGGGATGCCGACAAATGCTCCGGCGTCAATTCCTGGCTGCCAGATTGCGAGGATTCCTGCCATATCTGATGGATTTTCTGACTTGCTGGTATGATGATCCGTCAGTGATAGAAGAAGTGGCTACGATGCTGCGTCTGGATAAACTTATCTCTGAGATGCACGCGGCACGCACTGCGGAAATAGCGATAGTAAGCGACCAGAACAGTCAGCAATACGCCAACTATTTTTCAAATCCAAGCAAGGTCTCGTGGGCGACGCGTAATCACTGGGGAGCAGATTATGACTTTTATGAATTACGTGACCTCATTGCAGAAAACAACTTCCGCAAATACAAACTAATTGTATTTTTAAACATCGCCGCCCTGTCGAACGAGGAAAGAGCCGGAATTGAGAAAATGAAATCGGACGGTCGCTCACTATTGTTTCTACATGACCCAGGAACAATAAATCTAAGCTATATGGACGCCGATCCATCAAATGATCTGAGTAAACTCACCGGAATAAAACTCAGTTACGCGCCGAGAGTAGACCGGGAAAAAATCATCTTTGACAAGGTAAAGATAAAACAACATACCGGCATGTCTCTATACTGTAACGCTCTGGAGTCTGAAGCAAAAATCGCCACCAATATCAGTTCCGTGGATATGTCCGTACAAGGCGGATTATACATGGGCAATGTTTTCGCAAAAATCGCTTGCGGGGATAATGACGCAATACATTTAGGCACGAACGCGGAAGGACGTCCATTATTTGTAAAGAAAAAATATCCCGACTGGACAGCTTACTACAGTCAGGCATGCATGCTCCCTCCGCCAGTTATTTCGGCAGTGGCGAAAAAGGCCGGATGCCACCTGTACAGTCTTGACAACGATGTAGTCATGCAAGCCGGAGACTTCATCATGGTTCATGCCGCTTCAGAAGGAGAAAAACAACTCTTTTTGAAAAAGGATGTTCCTGTATGGGAAATTTATTCCGATAGCGTATATTCTCCAGAACATAGCAAAGTAAAATATCAGGCAAAAAAAGGCGAAACCTTTCTTTTTTATACCGGCAATATTGATAAAGCTCGCGAAGCATGGCGGCAAACAGCCATCGAGCAACAGCATGCGCGACGGGAATATTTAAAAAAATATCCTTCGGGCGAACCACGCACACCAGCACTTTTCAACTGGAGGAAAAGCAAGCGTCCACCTGAAAACAAAAGGGAATTCGGTCTTAAAACATTCTGTCCTGAAGCTATTGCAGTCTCAGGTCCTTATGACATAAAGGACTGGGAAATAATTACTCCACAGGGAAGCGTTTCCACCTCTCTATTCCCTCCTCCATTGCCACGATTCAGCAATAAACTTTCCACGTTCACCAGAATGGAACAGCCTCAGCCCGCCAATTCCTCTTTTTCGGGATGGAATCCATTCATGTACGGCGTACGCCCCTGGTGCCTGCTCGACAGTCTGGGAATCGGAAAAGGACAATTTGCTTATATTGCATTTTACGTCGAGTGCAAGCCGGGAAAAAAAGTAGAACTATATTTTGCAGACAGCGCCGGTGGTTCAATAACTCTCAACGGCAGCCCGCTGAAAGGCACACCCGGCAAACTCGGCACTATTATCGAACTTTCTCAAACGAAAAACCTGTTCATAATCAAAACCGCCAACATATCCGGAAATGATGGTTTTACAATCAAGTTCATGGAACCAATTGAGGATAAAGATTTCCCGGAACGCGTAAAACCATCATTTCAGGCGGAGGGACTAAAGATACTCCCGGGCAAGCAGGAAACTGATGTTCTGAACTTTCTGAACATGAACGGAGAACTGATTTTCGAGGCCGACTCGCAATCTCCCGGTGCAAGAAAGATATGGAATGGCGATGTACTCGTTTCCAGGGAAGGCTTTATAATGCCTCGTGGCGACGCCATTACTTCACGTAAATGGATAACTCTGGAACCGGATAAGCGATATGTTTTTTATCTGCAAGCAACAAAAGCGGGAAACATAACGCCAAATATAATAGCGGGGTTTCTCCATAAGGACACCATTGACTTCAATGTTTTCGCCGTTCCTGAAAGTGAAACGGTTTTAACACGCCCGGTAAACCCAGAAGACAGCTCTATCTGGATTAAAAATGGCGGCAATTGGAAAGCCGGGGATTTCAGAATCGCCTTCGATATTGATCCTGACGGCAAACAAATGGATCTGCCGAATCGTAAACTGTCCATATCCGGTATTGAGCAAATCATTCAAAGGTCTAAGGATGAATGGGAAGTGAAACTTTCCTCTCCGGCAGGACAGAGCGCGAAATCAGGCTCTCCGGTTCGTCAACAACGACACGGTTCACGCTTCAATGTTCTAGCTGCTAAACGCCTTATGACCGGGGAATTCGTTGAAATATACGGCGTCAGCGCAGGCTTCGCCCAAGGGATCCCTGGCAGTAGGGAAATATGGCCGGGAGCAAGCGAAGTACGCATACAACTCGCAGCGACACCAGGATTCAGCAACGAAAACAAAGTCATTTTCAATAAACTGAAAGTATTCAAGATAAAATAAACTGTTTTGACAGGGAGACGGCATTACGAAAATTTTGTTGCAAGATTTGTGTTTTCCGTGTGGCATTTATTGTGAAATGATGCTATAAAATACAACAGAGAGAAAGATATATTTTATAAAGTATTTTCAATGGGGAAACACATGTTCACAACAGTTAATGACGACGACAACACGCCTTATACATATGTCATCGGACACAAGAATCCGGATACTGACAGCATCGCCGCCGCAGCAGCGACCGCGGAACTGAAAAAACTTCAGGGGATGAATAACGTCATCGCCGCCTGCGCCGGATTGCCGCTGGAGCGGACCGAATTCATTTTTAAAAAATTCGGCTGTCCACTGCCGGAACTGAAAACCGATGTATATCCAAGAGTCAAGCATATCATGTCCAGCGAACCCGACTACATAACCCGTGGCAACTCCCTGCTTCAGGCGATAAGCATACTACAGAAAAAGCGCGAACACCGCCTCCCGGTCGTAGATGAAAAAATGAAGTATCAGGGTATGCTCAGCTTGTTCCAGTTGCTTGAAGAACTATTGTACATATCCAAACCCGACGCTGAAGCCGAAAACAGCCTGACCGGACGTAAAGTCCGTTCATCCATCTCACTCATAAAACAAGTTCTCAACGGTTCAGGACTCAGTATCCACAAAAAAGACGTCTTTCAGGATTTTGAGGTATTCGTTGCCGCCATGAACGTGGACAGTTTTAAAGAACATATTCCACGCAGTGACCCGGATTCGCTCGCCATTGTCGTAGGCGATCGCGCCGAAGTGCATCTCATGGCGATAAACTATGGAGCCAGACTTATAATCGTTACCGGTTCAAGACGGGTGGATGACGTCATCGTTGCCGCAGCACGCGACAAAGGCGTATCTATAATCAAGACGCCTTTTGATTCCGCCACCGTCATCAGACGCCTGAAATTCAGCTCGCCGGTGGAGGCGAGCAATCTTCAAGTCGCCGACACTTACATGCCGGGCGACCGCATATGCGACATAAAGCGCAAGGTGTTGTCAGATCACGAAGATATTTTTCCAGTCGTCGATGATGACGACATCCTTACCGGAACCTTTCGCAAATCCGACATTGACAATCGCAAACCGATACAGCTTATACTGGTAGACCACAATGAATTCGATCAGGCTATAGACGGCGTCGAAGAAGTGCCGGTAATGGAAATAATAGATCATCACCGTTTTGCCATGCCTCCCACGCCGTCGCCGCTAAAAATCACCTGCGACATTGTCGGCAGTACCTGTACGCTTATCACAGAAATGTTTTTAAATTCAAACATCCCGCTGTCCCCCTCTATCGCGGGAGTGATGATGGGCGGGATCATCACCGATACTCTAATGCTTAAGTCTCCTACCAGCACGATACGCGACAAGCACGCTTTGGAGGAACTTGCACGCATAACCGGCGAAGACCCGGAAAAACTGACCGAAGAGATATTCCAAATTGGTTCACTTATCAACAAACTGCATCCGGAAGACGTGCTCACCGCCGATAAGAAAAATTTTCATATCGGCAATGTCCGCGCTTCTATAGCCCAGGTGGAAGAAGTCAGTTTTGATGAGTTCCACAAAAAACAACCGGAACTTTATGAGGCGGCGGAAAAGATCAGAATCGGCGAAGGCCTTGACTTCTTCTGTTTGCTGGTAACAAATATCGTCCGCGAAAATTCAATTCTGTTGATTGCCGGTCGCAAAGAGATAACCGACGCGCTTCCTTATCGCAAGCTCGCCAATAATCTCTATGATCTACCGGGAATACTCAGCCGCAAAAAACAATTGCTGCCGCAACTGAACAAGGTGTTTGAGAAGTTCTAGAGTTTCAGCCTGGCTGCCAGTTTGGCGGCGATGCCGGCGGCTTCCCCGTCGGCATAACCAAGCTGTCGCCAGTTCCAATGGAAACCATCTTCAACTCCCCGCGGCACCATGTGCAGATGCGCGTGCATGACAACTTGTCCGGCGCTGGCGCCATCGGCGAAGTGCAGATTAAATCCATCGTAATCAAGTTCACGCTTGGCGGCGACGCCAAGGCGGGCGGCAACGTGGAACATTCTTCCGGCAACGTCCTCCGGAATGGATGAGGAACCGGTATGATGCTCTTTCGGAATCACCAGCACATGCCCGTGATTGATAGGAGCGATGTCCATAAACGCCAGCACCAGTTCATCTTCGTACACCTTGGTCGAGGGTATCTCTCCGGCAACGATCTTGCAAAAAATACAACCTTCCATAGTCTTAGTCTCCTGATTAATCAATATTATATATCTTGAGCTTGCGATGCAGAGTACGACGGCTTATGCCAAGCTTTTGCGCGGCATTGGTACGGTTTCCGTCGCATTCCTCCAGAGCTCTTACTATCAACAATTTTTCATTTTTATCTATATCCAAGGACGACTGCGCCAGCGGGATCGCCGTTTTCCTGCCGCCCTTCCCTGATATCTGAAACGGTACATTATTTTTATCGAGCACATCACCACGGCATAATACCACCATACGTTCAATACAATTACGTAGTTCGCGGATGTTCCCCGGCCAATCATAGGCGCACAAGAGCTCGAGCGCGTCCTCGGTGATACTGTTGATGTTTTTGTGGTTTTCAAAAGCAAAATCATCGATGAAATGTTTTACCAGCAACGGTATGTCTTCCTGACGTTCCCGCAGTGGCGGCAGGTGAATACGCACCACGTCCAGGCGATAAAACAAATCCTCGCGAAACTCGCCATCTATCACCATCTGCCGGAGATCCCGGTTGGTAGCCGCCACTAAACGGCAATCCGAATAAATGGTGTCAGAGCCACCCACACGTTCAAAACTGTGAGTTTCCAAAGCCCGCAACAGTTTTACTTGTATCTGCTGATCTATCTCACCTATTTCATCAAGAAACAAAGTACCTTGATCCGCCAGCTCAAAGCGTCCCTTGCGCTGTTCAGAAGCTCCGGTAAAAGCCCCCTTTTCATGTCCGAACAACTCACTTTCAAGCAGATTTGAAGAAAGCGCGGCGCAATGAACCGGCAATATTTTTCCGGGTCTTCCGCTATAGCGGTGCAAAGCCTGAGCAATGAGTTCCTTACCGGTTCCGCTTTCGCCGGTAACCAGAACCGTAGTCCGCGACGGAGCCACCTGACGCACCGTATCCATAATATCTTTCATCTGCATGGATTTAGCAATAATGCCGACGTCGCCGGAAGCTTTATCAAGTTTTCGCTTAAGTTCTTTATTTTCATTGATAAGGCGCTGAGATTCAAGCGCGCGGTTGATGACGATCTCCAACTGATCAAAGTTTACCGGTTTGGTTACAAAATCAAAGGCTCCAGCTTTGACCGCCTTAACCGCATTTTCCACTGAACCATAGGCTGTAATCATGATACAGGGAGGCGCCGGATTTTTTTTCAGAGTCTCTTCAAGAACGGTAAATCCGTCCACTCCCGGCATACGCAGGTCAGTCAACACCAGATCAAAATTATTATCTTTAAGTATTTTCGCGCCATGAACTCCGTCATCCGCCAAAGTCACATCGTACTCCCCCTGAAGAAAACGTCCCATTATCTCACGGGTATTTCGTTCGTCATCAATTATCAATATTGACATTTTGTGAGTCGTTGCAGTTGTTACATCTGACTTTGATTTTTTCATAATTTACGCTCCGCTTCAAGTACATCGTCCTCATCTCCGCCGACCGGAAGCATTCTGAAACGTTTGCCCTGACGATAAAACCTGATTATAAATTTAGTTCCTACGCCGACCTCGCTTTCCACGGTCAGATCCGCGCCATGCTCTCTAATGACCCGTTCGACGATCATCAGCCCCAGTCCGGTACCATCGGCTTTAGTGGTCTTATAGGCATTGAATATTGTATTTATATTTTCCGCTTTGATGCCGGAACCGGTATCGGCAAAGGTTATTTCGAGTATCTCCGTATCGTAATGACACTCTATTTCCATCTCTCCGCCCTGAGGCATAGCCTGGAGCGAATTTTTAATAATATTAAAGAACGCCTGACGCAACTGATTGGCGTCTCCCGGGATTTCCGGAATAAAGTCCGGCCATGAACATTTAACGTCAATACCGCGATCCTGGATTTCCTGCCGCATAAAACTCAAAGCGCCGATAATGACACTTTTTATGTCCAGCGGTTCCATCTTGGGTTTACCTGGACGAATGGCGTTGAGGAACTGATGAATTATATTATCCAGACGCTCGACTTCGCCTTTTGCGGTATCGATAAGCTTGGAAATATCTTCGATATCAACATCTTTGCCATTTTTGAACTGACGCTGCATGAGCTGAAGATGCAAATACAGACTGTTCAAGGGATTGCCGATCTCATGCGCCACACTCCCGGCAAGCATTGAGACTATACTGTTTCTTTCAAGCTCTATTTCATCCAAAGTTTTCTCGCGCGATTCGGTAACGTCATTCAATATCACCGTCGCCAGTCCATTGCCGTCCTCACCGTTTGGCACCAGATAAAACTGGATTATCCGACGGCGCGGATACAATATCTCCACCTCCTGACGGGAAATGCGGAACCATTCCTCCTCATCCTCCTGGATAATCCGCCGCCAATCTACGTCCCGGATAAACTGAGAGATTCTCACTTTTGAAAGATCCTCCGGCAAAGCGAGCATCTCTCCGGCGGCACGGTTGTAGTAATTGATCCGCAAACGCCGGTCTATCACCAGAATTCCCTCTTCGACCGCGTTGAATATAGTTTCCAGAAAACCCTTTTCACGGGACAGGTGCAGTATATAGGCCTGGACGCTGTTGGAATCGATCATGTCCAGACGCTTGATCAGACGATCCAGCAATGACTCTTTATCAGGCATAAAAAAACTCCGGGTTACGATTGCGTCATTATGTCTCACAACAATCATAACCCGGATATTTTATTTTTCAACCCTGAATGAGTAAAAAAGTCTCAAGCAGCAGGATTAGTCTGAGGTAAACAGGGACAGACAGAAGCTTGCTCCGTTATATATTTTTCTTTTTTTTGATTTTGGGCAGCCCCGTCCAAATCCGTCATTTCATTAAAAGACACAGGTTTGCGTGGAATTTTTAAGTAATCTGCCTTGAAGTTTGCACGATTTGGGGTTAAATAATTTGTGAAACTTTATACATTAAGTCATAAAAAGGGATTTGATATTGAAACTCAGTAAAATTGAAGAACTTCAGGAAGATTATGATGTAATTATAGCCGGCGGTGGTCTGGGCGGGCTTACCGCGGCTAATATTCTGGGAGCAAACGGACACCGGGTACTGCTGGCGGAACAACATTTTCAACTGGGCGGACTTGCCACATGGTTTAAACGCAAAGGACATGTCTTCGATGTGGCACTGCACGGGTTCCCCATCGGCATGAAGAAAACTTTGCGTAAATACTGGTCAAAAGAGCTTGCCGAGCATATAGTGCAAGTGAAAAGCATACGCTATGATAATCCCCAGTTTTCAGTGGATTCCGACTTCACCGAAACCGATTTCACCAATATTTTAGTAAATCAGTTCGAACAGCCGCGAGAACACGTACAGGCGTTTTACAAAGAACTGGCGGAGATGAACTTCTATGACGACCGCAGCATGAGCAATCGTGAACTGTTTGATAAATATTTTCCCGGTCGCAATGACATAGTTCGTTTGCTGATGGAGCCGATCACCTATGCCAACGGCTCCACTCTTGATGAGCCGGCAATTACTTACGGCATTGTCTTTTCCAACTTCATGAGCAAAGGTGTGTACACCTTTCTCGGCGGTACTGATTTAATGATAAATATGATGGAAGCGGAACTGCTCAAGAACAATGTAGACGTCATCAGAAGCGCCACATTTGAAAAAGTAATTGTCGAAAACGGCAAAGTGGCGGGTGCGGTGATCAACGGCAGAAAGGTCAAAACCAAAACCGTGCTTTCCAACGGCAATCTGCTCAAAACTATACATGATTGGACTGGAGATGAAAATTTCTCCGGAGATTTCATGAACAAAGTCAACGCTGTACGCCTCAACAACAGCAGTTGTCAGGTGTATATGGGGCTAAAAAAAGGCGAGAGCTTCGACTATATCGGTGATCTGCTGTTCACATCCACCAAGGCGGAATTCGACCCGGCGGCGATAGTCTCACGAGATGTTACCAGCAGAACTTATTCGGTATACTATCCGGAAATCCGTCCGGGCAGTGACGACTATACCGTAGTCGCTTCGATGAACGCCGACTACAAAGACTGGGCCGAAATGCCGGAAGCTGAATACAAACAGGCTAAACAACGCCTTATTGATGATACTATCGCGCATCTGGATAAATATATTCCGGGAATAGCCGATAAAATTGACTATGTGGAAGCCGCCACCCCCAGGACTTTTGAACGTTACACGCTGCATCACGGCGGCGCCTCGTTCGGCACCAAGTTCGAAGGGCTCGAAGTGAGCATGGAGTTGCCCGGAGAAATAGGCGGGCTGTTCCATACCGGTTCAGTCGGCATCATCATGTCCGGCTGGCTTGGAGCCGCCAATTACGGAGCCATCACCGCTAACAATGTGGATAAATACTTATTCAGCAACTGAGGCACAATGAAAATTGACAAACTGAAACGGGATAAGATCATAACCATTTCCATGTCCGGCAGGCTTGACGTTGATGGATCAGAGGAAATGAACAATTATCTTGCGGACTTGGACAATAATCATGAGTATGAAGCTCTGATCCTGGACATGGCTCAGACCAGTTATCTCAGTAGCGCCGGACTTCGCACCCTGGTAAGTTTGTCAAAAAAAATACATGAAAACCACAAGCGCATGGCATTATGCAATTTGCAAAAATTTTGCATGGAAGTAATAAAAGTTACCGGATTTCAGAATATATTCAACATCTTTTATTCACTTTCTGAAGCAGAGAAATATTGCTCCCAACCTCAAGAAGCCAACACTGCCGGTAACACGGAAATAATTTCAGACAGTACGCAAATGGAAACAGACGGCGGCATTTACCAATTCACTCCCCTGCCCTCTCACAGTGCGGCTCTGGCGGTTAGCGGCGAGCTGGTGGACATATTACATTCACACCTCAACAACGCATTGGTTACAGGACACAAATTCAAGGATATGCAATACTCGCTGGGCTTCGGCGCTCTAGGCAACATTCCTTCAGAATATATGGAAACACTGGGGGAAATGCTTACCGTCAACGGCGCCATGTACTGGCACAACTCCCAGTCGGGCTCCTCAGATTACCTTATACCGGCGGATGAAGCCGCCGGTAACGTCCTCATTCAAAGTGGCTTTGACGTCGCCCTGAGCGGCGGTTTCAGCGAATTTATCAGATTTTCCTCGGCGGACAAAACCGGAACTCCGCTGGAACAAATATACCAGGATCTGCTCCGGCTCGCGGGAACGCGCAAACACGCTTTTCGCGGCGTACTCTGGTGCTCAATGATAAGCTATGCCGGAGCGGTATGCGGACGCAACCTGACCAAGGCTCCGCTGAACGAGCACCATCCATCCAACGGCAAGACCATAAATCATCCCAGCAACATTGAAGAATGGTTTAATACCGACCTGCTGCCCGAACATCGCGACTGCACATGCATGATCTCCGGCGTAGCGATAGACCTCATGCGTGATCTATCCGACTACAGCGAACCCCTGCTTGAACGGATATTCTATCTGAATCCGGCAATGCTCGGCGGCAAGGAATTCCTCTCGCGAAGCCACGCCGCAATCTTCAAGGACGCCACCTACAAGCATGACGCTCCTGATTTTGCAGAAGAATGCCGTCGCATAAGTGCGGACTCCCTGCTGGAACGCTGTTGTGAACTTCAGGATAAAACCCGGATCAAAAACGCACTTATCGCGCTTGCATATATTGATAATCTGGAGACACCGGCTCAGCTTGACACCATGTTCGCCCGCACTTTGGACTATAAACTCAACCGCGACAACCTGTTGCGCCACACCTATCATTTGGACAAAGATACTGGTCAGTAATCCTTGATTACAGAAACAAGCGTATCCGCCAGCGCCAGCACTTCATCCCGAGTATTACAAGGCATGAAGCTGATTCGCAATCCGGAAAAGGCATTACGAGGCAAGATTCCAGTCGCCAGCAAAGCCCGGCTGGGTGTTTTAGTTTCAGCATCACAGGCACTGCCTGAGGCTATATATATACCTGCTGCGGAAAGCATTCGCACCAATACCGCGCCCTGATATCCGGGTAAAATAAAGTGCAGGATATAGGGACTTGCCGATTCCGGCGGAAGAGTCCATTCCATGCTTACGTCAAGACGTTCAGAAAGAGTTTTCCGTAGCAACTTATTCAAACCGGATACATGTTCCCAATTGGCTTCCCGCCGCGCGCATAAAGTTTTTACGGATTCCGTCAAGGTCATGCACAAGGCAGGATTCGGACGGCTGATCAAATGTTTTTCTTTACGCAAAGCTTCATAAAAAGCATATAGTTTCGTTCCCGCATACGAACGGTCGCGATATATCAGCGCCCCTCCGCCCGGAGCTCCGGTCTTACAACCGGAGACAAAACAAAAATCAATCGCAGCACTGCATTCTATTGCCAATTTTCCCGCTGACTGCATAGTGTCAACCATAAATAACGCCTGAGGAGCAAGCTTTTTGACCAGTTTCCCGATGGCGGCAATGTCCTGACAGGCTCCAGTCTCACTTTGAACATGATGAACACATACCAGAGCGGTATCACCATTGAGTAACTCTTTTAGGTGATCCATATCGACCATGCCACGGCGTAAATTCACTTTATGAATTCTGCTTGAAACACGTTCCAGAGCCTGAGATATTGAAGCGTGTTCGGCTCCGGTACTTATTATTTCACCGCCAGAGAAACACGGGTGAGCAAGCGCGATATTAATAGCCGAAGTACCGGAATCAGTCCATAGAACCCGACGTCCGGATGCATCTCCCAGTAATGCGCGCAGGAGGGATTGCTCACACTCCTCTAGCTGCTTGCGCAAGTGATATGCGGCGCCGTGGATAGCTTCCTGATTAGCATATGAACTTTCCAACGCGTTGCGAAAAAAATCCATAATTGCCGGACTTACCGGCGCGGAAGCAGCGTTATCCAGATAAATATCTTTGGATATTTCAGCCATTTTGACGCTCAAGCATATCCTGATAACTTTTCTGAAATTTGCCAATAAGGTCTTCGCCCTGTTCCGATTCTTTCTTCAGAAATTGCACAAATTCAGCAAAGCGGTCTTTTAATTTTTCATCGATGACATGCTCGATACGGCAGGCGGCTTCATCAGCGCGCTGCATAGAGCAGCCAAGTATCTGATGCAGGAAATCCGATATTATTTTATGACGTTTGGCAAGCTCCCGCGCCACATCCTCACCATGTTTTGTGAGCGTTATGGTTTTTCTGACTTCATAATTTATAAGCTCCTTGGCGGACAAACTGCGCAGAGCTTCAGTTACCGACGCCATTCTTACACCCATGCTTTCAGCGATCATTTTGGTATGGGCATGCCCGTGAGTTACGCAGAGCTCATAAATGGCTTCAAGATAGTTCTGCTGGTTTAACGAAATATTAAGTTCCTGGATCTTCATTCCCGTATCACCCTTTCCTGATTTTCTCTTTTTCCTGTTCCATCTTTGAGTTGAGCGAAGCTTTTTCCACGATCAGGTCTTCCTGTATCTGCTTAAGTTCCTCAATATTTCCAGCGCATTTAGCGGCTCTTTCCTGAGCAGCCATTTCAGCGGCGACGAGCTTTGATTTATACAAACTTTCTATATCCTGCATTTTTTCCTTCAGATCATCGGATAATTCATTGAGTTGTCCGCCAGTACGTTCCAACGCCAGTTCCCATGCACTTTTCATATAAGCCGTCCTGCGATAATGGTTATTAGGTATATATAATTTTATCCTTATTATACATCGCAAAGTAATATATTCAAAAAATATTATGTTAGTTGAGCGGATAAGTCAGAAATTTTCATATACGCAAAATAAAGCCCGGTCATTCATTGCACGATCGGGCTTTATCCGAGAGAGAAAAAGAGTTTATTATTTACTGAAATTACTTACCATGAAAGATAATTCTCCGCTTCTTTCAGTTCAGGAGCAAGATCGGAAAATATACCGAACATCTGCTTAAAGAAAGGTATGCGTTTTTCATCAAACCTATTCATGGGATATGCCTCCAAAGCATCAGCGAACAGCTTGCCGGATTTTTGCGCGATGGCGTCGGCAAGCAAAGTCTGATGCTCAGACAACGAAGCGATAAGTCCATGAAATGGCTGGGGGATGAACATGTTTTCCGCCGGAGTGATGTTATTTTCAAACAGCTCCATGGTGTACTCCAAAGCATAGTTATCAGGAATTCCGCTCACCGCGCCTCTATTCGGATAGCTGGCGGTGATACGCATGGGTTCAAGCCCGGCAAGAGCCTTGATTATCGGAATAGATATTTCATTTACGTCGGCGGCGAAAGGATTATCCTGTCCGAGTGGAGTATGCCAGTCCGGCTCCTGAGACGCATGGGCGGCGCTGATATAAGAGGCGAAGCGATCTTCCATAGCCTGTGCCTCAGCCGCGGCGGTATGTACCGGGTCGAAACTCCTGAGGCGTTCCGACAGTTGTTCACGGTTTTTATCCAATCCCCACTGCCAGAGCACATGACTCATGCCATCGCCCTCGGAAGAAAATATCATTGAGCCGAAACGGCGGTAGACGTCAACAAGTTTCTGAAGTCCTTCCTGAATACGTTCTTGACAATTGTACGAAGTGATCGGCATAGGTTTCCAATCGGGCGTAAGACTGTCCGCCAAAACCTCGTTAAAATCGCGTCCCTGATATTCACCCCTGATGATAAACGAAAGGTGATTAACGCCTGCCGCGACGACATTCCAGTCCTCTTCATAGCTATCGCGACCGCATATACGGGGCAGATCCCAGCGATGATTGCAGAATCCGGCGCATATGCCCAATGCCTTGATTTTAGTATAATTGCTCACTGCGGCGGAAAAAACCGCCACAGGATTGGCGAATATAAGCATCATGGCGTCCGGACAATATTTTTCCATTTTGCGGGCAAAATTCATGACCATGCCGCCAGCGCGCGCCGCCAGAAACGCACCATTGATGGAAAGCTGATCAGAATGCAGATAACCAGCTTCCACCGACGCCTTTAACGCCAGCGTGTTGGACGGTTCACGCTCTACCGCCGTGGTAAGATAGAAAAGGTCAGCGCCATCAAGAGCACGATCAAGATCATTTGTCCACATGACCTGACAGTTAACGTTTTTAAACTCTGGACAGCGTTTTATCAACGTCCCCACGGCTTCGGCGCGTTCGACCTTCAGGTCAACCAGTCTGATGCTACCGCCATCAAACAATCCGAGAATACGAAATAAGCCGCGTACAATAGGCAGAATCCGCAGCGAACCACCGCCCAGAAACACCACATTCACAGGTTTACTCACAATAAAATTTCCTTTTATGATTTTCTTTTATGCCCGGAGCTCATAGTGAACTCCAGGCGTATTCTTTAATCAATCCACATTTGCCGTTGTATGTGGGGATATTCTTATATAGTCAATATCCATGCTGTTCTTTTCGCCTTTCTTCGACGCCAGATTCACGGACAAATACAGCAGTTTTGCGCGTGGAGCGTCGATTTTACAAAGCTCAAAGGGATCAACGACAAATATTTTCCATTCATCTTTATTTTTAGTGTTATCCGCTTTCCACGAGGATTTAGCGGCTTCTCCTTCTGCTTGAAGTTTGAAACTCAATTCAAGTCTGCCATAAATATCGGCATGAGGGCCGCGGTATCTTACTTCAATCAAATCGCCCTTGTTCAACCATATTCCAGGGTGACAACTGAGATTGGATACATGATGTTTTTTAGACATCTTCGCTTCAAAAGTAGAATATGTATCTTTTTTTATCAATTCCGCACGCGCTTCCGGGTCATCTTTGCCACCGATTGCGTTAGCGCCCCATTTTACATTGGTGTTGCCGGAAAAATCGTCGTACAAGCGGTCATTGCCGGTAAAGATGAGAGTGCCAAAATATGTAGTATCATGATTACTTTGTTTCAATGTGGGGCTCATGGCGAATATTTCACGAGTTTCGCCAGTAGTCCGGTTGCGAATGACATTAGCACGCATGGAAGTCCCCGGCTCGGGAGCCTTAATTCCAAGTTCCGCCCAGGGGATGGCGACTTCCATGCAATAGCGTTTGTCTTCTTTGCCGGTTAAGGATTTGATTTTAAAATTCTTGTATTTGTTAAAAGTGGCGTCTACTTCCTTCCAGCCGTCAAAGACAACGCCTTCGGTATTGATGACCAATTGCGCATAATGTTCGGGATAATGTTGCGGACTGATGAATATTTCTATACCGTCATCGTCCCATACCGCCTCATCGTGATTTTGAGATTTTGCTCTGATTTTGTCCACATTAGGCTCGGCAAACTCACAGGCAATATAAAGATTTTCATTATCGTAACACATTTTTACAACTGACTTCAAATCGACATCTCTACCCGACGCCCGGTCGCGCATCTGCATACCGACGGTTTTCCAGCAGGAATCGTCCAATTTACCGTCCAGGTTTTGCGGGGTACCCTTGTTCACATACAGAACGGATCCGCGTCCAATGCGCTCAAACAATTCAGCCCCCGTATAGAAGTCCTTATTAGCGTCCACTACAAGCTTTATGCGCTTGAATTCCTTACTGTTTTCCGGAACGGACGCCAAAGCTTTCTGTTCAAGCTTTTTAAGTTTTTCACGTATTTCCGGCGGATATGTTTTGCGATAAAGTTCATTCATGGGCAGACCACCGGGCTTACCGCAGGGGACGTTCCAGATGGTGTTTTCCCAACGGTCAATAAGCAGGTCGAAATATTCCTTCATAATCGGCGCAGCGGCGCCATAGCAAAGGGTATAATATTCGTCGAGAGCCGCTTGCACGTCGAAATCCGGATTCCACATCGATTTCATCCAGATGTAGGCGTTAAGGTGATCCTGTTCCCACGAACGCATAAGCCCGCACAAAAATGCGCCCTGAGATATGTCCTTGGCGTCGCGATGCCAGCGATTGACCAGATGTGGGAAGATGAGCGGGGCGTTGGTACTCTCCATTGGCCAGGTCGGATAATGCCAGAAGTACGGTTTATTGCCGGTGAGTTCTGTGTATTGACGTAACACATCCAGCCAGAACTTGTATTTTGCCGGTTCTTTATGGAAAGCCATTCCGTCCATGATGCAAACTTCGGCAATCATGTTGTTGCGATACTTCACATCTTTAGCAGGCAAAGTATATCTGGAATAAGCGCCAAAAAGCATGTATTTTTCAGGCCAGAGTTTTTCCGCTTCAACAGCTACGTCTGCATAAAACTGGTGAATGAGTTTGCTGAACTGTTCTATTTCCGGACGGTCGCCTTTATAGCTTTTCAAGTATTCCTGAAAAGCCGGAGAATAATTCTCACTCATGCAATCGCAAGGAAATTCATAAAAATAACTGTTCCGCGGAGCTCTGGTCTTCCATAATTTGCGGTTCCCGGTCTTGTAAAATTCTTTCAGTCGCTGGATTTCCAACTTTTGGACTTCCGGATTGGTATAGTCAAGCTGTCCGCCGAAATAAGTCATTTCACGAGTACCATCCCGCTTCAACGCAAATAGTTCCGGTTTGCCGGGAAAAATATCCGCCCAGCCCTCATGAGAATGATTACCATGTCCTATGCCCTCGCCATACCGCCATATATAAGCAAATTCGCGGTTTTCTTTCACCAACTGACGAGTCCAGGCATGACGGCGGGTATACACCGGACCGTCCTCATAATTACAAGGCGGAATTATCAGATTCTTATGCCGGGGAACAATGGTGCCGAGTTCGCCAGGATAATACCAGCGCACGCCCACAAAACGTTCCAGAAAATCGGCGACACCAAAGAGCGTACCGCGCGACTGCATCTGTTCTTTTACCAAAGCACCATTCGGGCCTTTGACGTCTATTACATCGGAATCCATGCCGATAATCGCCAGATTACCATCTTTGGTCATTATCCGGAAATGCTCCGGTTTCAGGTCATTAAACTCAAATCCGGCTTTTGCCGCAGCCGGGGAATTACCCAAAAATATCGCCTTGCCACCCTTGTAGTCTTTTGCTTTTACGACTTTTATCTCAACATTTGTGCTTGACTTGATGTATTCGGTCAAAGCCTTCACCGCCATATCCTGATTTCTTCCGAAAAAGTGTTGGTTGGCAGGCTCCGGGACAACTATGACAACTTGGGCTTTCCCGTCTTTAACTAAAGCCACCGGCTGCTGCCCTTGCTCCGTTTTGAATGTCTTAAGTGGCTGGGCAATGGTATTTTTCGCTATTGCGCCAATCCCCTGGAATAGCCCGACGCTCAGAAGAGCGGTCACACACATTTTTTTCACAGAATGATTCATTAATTACTCCCTGTTCAATTATTGGTTTTACTTATAAGTATATGGGTATACCGCCAGAGACGGATTCATTTGCCACGGCTTATTTTCATGAAATATATTCCAAGGATAAGTCCTTGAGCCACTGCTGTAAAGCCATTTATAATCTTCACTGGCGACATGGCCGTCAATATATAAAGTATTGGCGCGTTTGTTATGCGGAAAACATACCTTATCGGTATATCTGGCTTCAAAATTACCGTAACTACCCGGAGTAGTATCCTGCCTGGATTCGGTATGGGACATATGAAGGGAAGGATTTTTTATCCCGCTGATCTTTTTAGGACAAGACGTGCTTTTACCGTATGCGGTATACACCTTGTAATTATCCCAGCCCAGCGAAAAAGCGTTATACCCATAAGAAACAAACGCTCCGGCTATGGAGTCGCCTTTATGCGAACCCTCTCTGCTGCTGCAAAAAAATATGCTCTTCTTGGGAACATTTGACCAGCCATTTTGTCCCGTGCCCAGATTTACTCCTGAATATGGTCCTACCATCTGCATCCAATCGTATTTCCAGGCAGACCACGAAGAACTTCCCCATAGAGATGGAGGAAATATGCCATCGTAGTCCGATGTATAACCAGACAACGCCAACCCAATGTTTTTAAGATTGCTCTGACAAGTGGCGGAACGGGCAACCTCTCTGGCATTATTCAATGCCGGGAGCATCATTGACGCCAAAATAGCTATAATAGCTATCACCACGAGGAGTTCAATGAGTGTGAATTGCGTTCGAATGTACTTTACCATGGCTGATCCTGATTTTTTCATTGTTTCACTTCCTTTTCCTGGTTTTATCTTGTTATCAATTGCGCCTTGACATATTTTACAGAGAAATCTCTCTGTGTCGCCATATCTAAAGCAGTTTTCCAGATATATTCAAAATCTACGCGCATGGAGGAGAACTCCATGTTCAACTGCCTGGACCAATGCTGATCGTAAAATCCTATCTTATCCACGCTGTTCGCCTGCCCTGGAAATAACTTATCAAATACCAGCATAAATCTGTATGTTTCATAATCCGCCCTCCCGAACGCCGCCGTAATGCGTTTGCTTTCCCACGTTTCCCGCAGCAATTCGGGATTAAGTTCAAAATCGTTACTGGCGAGAACGAACAAATCCCGACCCAACTTTATGTCGGCTTGCGTCTCCACCTGCCGGAATATGTTCTTTGAATACTCTGACATCTGGCCTCCCATGATAAATAAAATCCGCTCATGCCCTTTAGCCTGCAATGCTCTTATCGCGTCAATATACGACCCCGCATAATCCACATATATGCCAGGTTCCGGCTGGCGCTCCGGCCAACTCCAATGATGCACAAATAAATGGGGCACGTCCTGTATGATCGGCTTGACGTCGGCATATTCATGCACATCCATAAGGTCAAGCAACAGAAAGTCAGGTTTATGTCCAACTAAATTCCGCATATTCTGCATCCAGTTGCTTTCCAGATCCACGGTGCATATCATCGGAGTTAGCTCCGCAGTAGCCGACAACTCGAACAGCGGCTCGAAGTAATCAGTAATATCCTCGCGATGGTAACTGGTTACGACCCCGGCGAGAACTGACGCGTCAAGTTTAAAATCAGGATTCACAAAAGTACCGGAGCCATGACGGCGTACGATAAGCTCTTCCTTTTCCAACAACTTAAAAGCATTACGCATGACATCCACGCTGACGTCCAACTCCCCGGCAAATCGGCGCTGACTCAGTATTCTGTCCCCTGGCTTCATCTGCCCGGAATTTATCATCTGTTTTATTTTATCACACACAACATGTGATTTTATTGACTGTTCAGACACGTTTATCATATCTTTCCTTACTTTAAAACCATCAATCCCTCACTGCCCCTCACTTTATTATAAACCATCAATCTCCCCTTGTCAATTGTCAACATCATATTTTTATGTATTTAATTGACGTATTTAATTGACGATGGCTGTAGCGGCGGTAATTCAGTTCTGAATCCATGACCCGTTTTTACTTTTGAATCAATGGCGTTTCTGATACTGTCTAGGGGTGCAGCCGTATAAAGATTTAAAGGCGTGGAGAAAGTGGCTGCAATCGAAAAAGCCCCATTTAGTGGCTATGTCTTCAATGGTATGGCGGTTCTGTTTAAGCTCACGAGCGGCTGACGCCAGCCGCGAGCGCGCGGCGAATTTGCCAAAGCTGACGCCAAAAGTTTCACGAAAAATATGAGAAAAGCGGCTGACGCTGAAATTACACGAGGCGGCGGCTTCGGCAAGGCTGGGTGGGCGACCAGTTGTGTTTCTGACCAGACTTACGGCGGGTCTGATGCTACGAAATTTTCCGGTTACTTCCGGCTGCATAAAAGTGGCATCGTGACAGCTTATTCCGTCTGTAGCTTTTAATATGAATTCATGAATAATGAACCAGCTATAGAGTTTCCAGTTAACCGGACGACACGTCCAGAGGTGAAATAATCTCCGGGCGCCGTTACGGAAGAACTCTCTGCCGTCGGCATCGAGCGGACTGAAGCGTGCGTGCGGCGGAATTACAAATGGCAGCAGCCAGTTGCCTTCGCCGAAAGGATCACAGTTGCCGAGATGATCGATGTCAATATTTATCGCCAGTACGAAATTGCGTTCGCCTGTAAAACGAAAAGCGTGAGGTTCCCAGAACATCGTCCATTCGGTTTCGCCGGGGATGTATTCACGGCTGAAATCTTTATATGCCACTTCCATGCCACCATGAATGACAATGCACATTTGCAAAGCATAGTGCATATCTCCGCGAAAGACGCTTTCTGCTCCCCTTGAATATTCCCATGCCAGATCGAAAGGCATATCCGAGCTTAGCGATGGATGGCGCTGGCGGACAATTTGCACATTGTCGAGTAAATCTTTTTTAGTCATATTTTACAATTCATTAGTCATTAAAATTCATTAGTCAATACAATAAAAATAGTTTGCCATTAAGGTGCTTTGCTCATTAATATATAATCAGATTATTCCAATGTAAAGTTTATTTTTACAGAAAAAAGTCAAGCCGGAGAGTTAAAAAACGGAAGCTCCTGCAAGAAATATTTACTAAAAGCTATCGACCTCAGCAAAGGTAATCCCAATTCTAATTTGAAACTAGATATCGCATTAACCTACACACTGTCT